>NZ_JAQEHY010000007.1:0-132903 GCF_027665985.1 Butyricicoccus sp. AM78-15b2TA | reverse complement strand
GTAGCAGTACGCTGTCTGTGAACTGCGAATATTTTGCGAAAATCACGCAAGAGTAACCCGACTGCCGTTCCCCTTTTCCTGCTTACGCAGTCTACCGTCTGCACCCAAGCTATCCCAACAAGGGAAAGGGGTGATTCACAAGAGGGTGGAAACCGTAGGTGTCTACCCTCTTGTGCGCCCGCGCGGCGTCAGCGCACTCCCCGCTGAGGTTCAGCGAAAAACTCTCCGCCCGTCAGGGGCGAACACGCTCACGCAGTTCGCGCGCCCCAGTCAGCCGGTGCTGAAAAAAGGCTGCCGCCCGGATAGGGCGAACCCGCTCACGCAGTTCGTGTGCCCCAGTCAGCCGGTGCAGAGAAAGCGGTTGTCCAACGCTTACGTTACTCTACCTTTTCCAGCAGCTTCTGCACATAATTCGGCAGATAGAACGCACCCTTATGCAGATTGGTATTGTAGTATCTGGTTTCCAGTCCCAGACTGTTCCACCAGTCCGGATTCAGATCGCGCACCGGATGCACGCCGCGCGACGAAAAGCCGAACAGCCAGTGTCCGGACGGGTAGGTCGGGATATGCGCCTGAAACAGACGGCTCTGCTCAAACGAGTGTACGATATTGCGGTGCGCTCTCTGGCACGCCAGCGCATCGCCCTTGTAGAACGGGCTTTCGTGCTGGTTGACGAGCACGCCGTGCTCCTTGAGCGCCTTGTAGCAGTTGCCGTAAAATTCCATCGTAAACAGACCCTCGCCCGGGCCGAACGGGTCGGTCGAGTCGATGATGATAAGGTCGTACTCGTCCTCAATCCGGCGGATGTATTTCAGGCCATCCTGATAGAGAATGTGCACGCGCGGGTCGTCGAGCGAACATGCCACACCGGGCAGGTACTCCTTGCAGACCGCGACAACGCGCTCGTCGATCTCCACAAGGTCGATGTGCTCGATGTGCTGATAGCGGCACAGCTCGCGGACACAGCCGCCGTCACCGCCGCCGATGACGAGCACCTTTTTAATCTTCTCACCGAGCACGGCCAGCGGCACATGCACCATCATCTCGTGATAGATGAACTCATCCCGCTCGGTCAGCATCATGTAGCCGTCAAGCGTGAGAAACCGACCGAATTCCTCGCATTCAAACACGTCGATGCGCTGAAAGTCGCTCTGTTCGGTGTAAAGCTGACGGTCTACCTGTATCTGCAGCCCAACCGTCGGCGTGTGCATTTCAGTAAAGGTAAGTTGCATGAGTGAAACGCTCCTTTTATTCCGGGCTGACAACGCCGCGGATGACCTGCAGGCTGTTCACCTCGGGGTCCTCGGTGCCGAGCAGCATGCAGTTCTTTTCCTTGGCGTAGCGAATATAATCAAGAATATCGCGGGTGATACGCTCACCGGGCGCGAGGATCGGGATGCCGGGCGGATAGCACATGACAAACTCCGCGCAGATGCGTCCGACCGACTCCTCGAGCGGCATGGCCTTCTTGTCCGCGTAGAACGCCTCCTGCGGGCCGGCTACCACCTGCGGAGAGATATACTCCTGCCGCATGAGCGTCGCCTTGTCGCGCTTGTAGCGGCGGCGAATGTCCGCCAGAGCGGCTACCAGACGTTCGAGGTCGCGCTCTCGGTCGCCCACCGAGACATAGGCGAGCAGGTTGCCGAGATCACCGAACTCGGTCTGAATATCGTAAAAATCGCGCAGAATGTCGTACACCTCGATGCCCGCCAGACCAACATCCAGCGTGTTTACCGCCAGCTTGGTCGTGTCGAAGTCGTACACGGTGTCGCCGTTGATGAGTTCGCTGCCGTAGGCGTAGTAGTCACCGATGGCGTTGATCTCCTCACGCGCATAGGTCGTCAGGTCAACGACTTTTCGGAAAATCTCCTTGCCGTGCAGGGCAAGGTTCTTGCGCGAAATATCCAGACTGACCATCAGCAGGTACGAACCCGAGGTCGTCTGGGTCAGGTTTATAATCTGGCGAACGTGCTCCGCGTTCATGGACGGACCGCACAGCAGAAAGCTGGACTGCGTGAGCGAGCCGCCCGACTTGTGCATAGAAACGGATGCCAAATCCGCGCCTGCCGCCATCGCGGAGACCGGCATATTTTCACCGAAGTAGAAATGCGTGCCGTGCGCCTCATCAGCGAGCACCTTCATGCCTGCCGCGTGCGCGAGCCTTACGATTTCCCGAATGTTCGAGCAGATGCCGTAATAGGTCGGGTTGTTGACGAGCACCGCCTTCGCGGACGGGTGCTTCTCAATGGCGGCCTTCACATCCGCGACCGACATACCGAGCGAAATGCCAAGCCGGTCGTTCATCTGCGGGTTGACGTAAACCGGAATCGCGCCGGTCAGCACGAGCGCGTTGATGACGCTGCGGTGTACGTTGCGCGGCAGGATGATCTCGTCTCCGCGCTTTACCACCGACAGGATCATCGCCTGCACGCTGCTCGTCGTGCCGCCCACCATCAGGAAGGCGTGCGCCGCACCGAACGCATCCGCCGCCAGCTCCTCGGCCTCGCGGATAACGCTGGTCGGGTGGCATAGATTGTCGAGCGGCTTCATCGAGTTGACGTCCACCGTCATGCACTGCTGACCGAGGAATTTCGTTAATTCCGGCGAGCCGCGTCCGCGCTTGTGTCCGGGCACATCGAACGGCACAATGCGCATGTCTTTGAAGTTTTCGAGCGCCTCCATAATTGGCGCACGGGATTGATCCATTATATAACCCTCTTTGTAATGAAAACTTTTTTACAGTCAGGAGTTTGGTAACTCTTTTACGTTGCGTGGGCGAACAATGTTCGCCCCTACGATTTACCATCGGTACAAACGTCACCGTAGGGGCGCACAGTGTGCGCCCATTTTATCCTGAGCAGACAGCTTACGCGGGAAGCCACTGGCCTCCCCTTTATTGTGAGACAAATCCGAACATCGTTCGGTTTGTCTTTCTCGATTGAAAATGTATTTTCAATCGAAATCAGTAGATGTTCTTGCCCGAAAATATCTCAATCATCTCTCGTCTGAGGTCGGAGTGAATCTTGAGTCTGGTCTTGGGCGGCAACTCATAGATGTCGGTGTTGAACAGGTAGTTCTGGAGATCGATCTCCTTGAGCAGCATACGGGTGTGGAACAGATTGGACTGGTACACGTTAATGTCGTATGCGTCGTACCGCTCGAGCGTTTTCGGGTCGATAAAGTCCTGAATGGACGTCATATGGTGATCCATGAACAGCTTTTTGCCCTCGATATCGCGGGTAAAGCCGCGCACGCGGTAGTCCATGGTGATGATATCCGAATCGAACGAGCCGATCAGGTAATCGAGCGTAGACAGCGGCGTGATCTCGCCGCAGGTGGCAACATCAATATCCACGCGGAAGGTGGCAAGGCAGGTATCCGGATGGTATTCCGGATAGGTATGCACGGTAACATGGCTCTTGTCGAGGTGCGCGACAATGGTATCCGGCTCGAGCGCGGGCTTCATGTGCTCCTCCGCGATGAGAAAGGTTACGGAGGCACCCTGCGGGTCATAATCCTGCTTGGAAATGTGCAGCACATGCGCACCGATCATCTCGGTCACCCGCTCGAGAATGCCGGTCAGTCGTTCGGAGTTGTACTGCTGGTCGATATATTTGATGTAGTCACGCTGTTCGCGCTCGGTCTTTGCATAGCAGACATCATAAATGTTGAAGGACAGCGCCTTGGTCAGGTTGTTGAACCCGTAAAGTTTAAGCTTGTTCTGCATTTCATATCCTCACAATACCAAAAAATCCCCAGGCGAAAGGGGTACACACGGTACGCTTTCACTTGGGGGTGATCATTCTCTTTTTGCAGATGCTTCTGCACATTCCGTAGGTTTTATGGAAGAGGAAAGAGTCTATATAGCAAGAATCGTTACTTTTAGGCAATACCGCATAATGAAGCAAGAGCGATTTGCGAGTAAATTTTGTGCTCTGATAAGGCGTGGTTTTGCGGCAATACTTGCTGTATTGCAAAAAATCACAACGAAATCAGGGTGCAAAATTTCCGCAAAGCGCCGCAGTCTTCATTGTACGGTGTTGCCTTTGTACTCTTATTGATCGTTTCACAAGTGTGATGCGCCCGCGGCACACGGCTTTTAGTCAGCCAACTTATAAAATTCAATAAGGCAACAAAGTTGCCAGTTTCGGCATTTGACCCGGCTGTCCGTATGGCCTTGGCACCGTTTTCGCGCAGAAACCGGGCGGTCAAAGAAATTCTGCTGAAAGGCTTCGCCTCTCCGAGTAACTTTTATTATAAGGGAATCCGCGTGCAAATGCAAGTTCATCTTGCAAATTTTACGAATTTGATACCGAATCCGCATATACGGTGCCGCCATCACAAAAAGTTTACAGTCTTTGTTTTGAAAAATCACGTAAAACGTAGTACAATGGAACAGTAAGACGATATCATTTTGAAAAGATAAGGTGAATCATGGCACGCAAAAAGAGAAGCAAGGGACTTCGGGTCAGCCTGATGCTGACAGTCGGACTGATGATCGTGTCGTTTGCGGCGGGCATGCTGACACAGAGGATCGTGTTCCGCGAGCCGCAGACCGACGCCGGTCTGACCTACATTGAGGATATTCCGGTGATGACCGACTTTCTTCCCGAGGGCACACGCGCCCGACCGGGACAGAAGCGCGAGATCAAGTATCTTGTCATCCACGAGACCGACAACACCGGCTCCGGCGCAAATGCGGCCGCGCACAACTCATTCATCCACCAGAACGCCAACGCCGAGGAGGGCATTGTTTCGTGGCACTACACGGTGGACGATCACGAGATCTACCACCATCTGCCGGATGACGAAACTGCCTATCACGCAGGCGACGGCATGGAGAAGAACGGCGGCAACATGAACGGCATCGGCATTGAAATGTGCGTCAACTCGGACGGCAACTACGAACAGACGCTCCTCAACACCGAAAAGCTGTGCGCGCGGCTGCTGATCGAGTACGACCTGAACCCGTCCAAGGCACTGAAAAAGCATCAGGACTTTTCGGGCAAAATCTGCCCGTCCACCCTCATCAACAGCGGCCGCTGGGATGAATTCTGCAGCGCGGTAACCGCCAAATACAAGGAGCTGAAGGCCGATGAGGCGGCAAACGCATCGTAAGCAGCCGGTTAGCAGAATGCAACCATGTGCAAAAAGCGTGGGAAATCAAAGGGCGATTTGTCGTAAATCGCTCTTTCTTTTTGCCCTCTGATATGGTATACTTTAAATCGTACGCTGTAAAAAAGCTGAAAAAATTTAAGCGTACCGTAAATCTTGCTTAAAATTTATCACATTGTGAAGGAGTGAACTGAAATGATCGTTGTACTCAAACAAAACAGCGACAAAGGACATGTCGAAAAACTGATGCAGCATTTCACGGATATGGGGCTGCGGATCAACTATTCCGAGGGCGCAGATACCACCATCCTGGGCCTGATGGGCGACACGACCCGGCTCGATGAAAGGGACATTATGGCGTATGACGTGGTCGAGCGTGTACAGCGCGTGACCGAGCCGTTTAAGGCCGTCAACCGCAAATTCCATCCCGAGGACACGATCATCGAGGTTGCGGGCCGCAAGATCGGCACCGGCTACTTCAATGTTATGGCAGGTCCGTGCTCGGTCGAGAACGAAGCACAGATCGTCGAGTGTGCCGAGCGCGTCAAGGCTGCCGGTGCATCCTTCCTGCGCGGCGGCGCATTCAAGCCGCGTACCTCCCCGTACTCGTTCCAGGGTCTGGAGGCCGAGGGTCTCAAGCTGCTGCTCGAGGCAAAGCGTCAGACCAGTCTGCCGATCGTCACCGAGATCATGAGCGAAAAGCACCTCGACCTGTTCGCGGATGTGGATATCATCCAGCTTGGCGCCCGCAATATGCAGAACTTCATGCTGCTGAAGGAGCTGGGCCGCTCGAACAAGCCGATCCTCCTCAAGCGCGGTCTGTCCGCCACCATGGAGGAGTTCCTCATGGCTGCCGAGTACATTTTCGCAGGCGGCAATACCAATGTTATCCTGTGCGAGCGCGGCATCCGTACCTTTGAGAAGCTGATCCGCAATAATCTGGATATCTCCGCTGTTCCGCTGGTTAAGATGTTCAGCCACCTGCCGATCATCATCGACCCGTCCCACGCAGCAGGCCGCCGTGATATGGTGCAGCCGCTGTCCCGCGCAGCCATCGCTGCCGGTGCTGACGGCCTGATCATCGAGGCGCACAACGATCCCGCGCACGCCCTCTGCGACGGTGCGCAGTCGCTCGACCTCAACCAGTTCGATACCGTCATGAAGGACATCAAGCGCCGCGCCGAGTTTGAAGGCCGCACCATGATGCCGTAAAAGCAAACAATGCACAAAACCCTCTCTGAAAATCCAGAGAGGGTTTTATTTTACCATATCGTTTTCCCGTACCTCGGCGCACCGTTTGTAAACCATCTGCAGCTGCGTAACCGTAGGGGCGAACAGTGTTCGCCCGTGAACCGTGTGATTTGGTGTTGCGTGGGAGCACACTGTGCTCCCCTACGGGATAACGCGTACCAATCGTTACCTGCGGTGCGCCGAGCCGTACCCCTGCGGTTTAGCCGGATGCAAGGTCTGTCAGTGCGCCAAAGGTATAACCCGCACTCTCCCACTTGGTCAGCAATTCATCGAGAATCCTCGCATTGGTCTCACTGGTGGAATGCAGCAGCACGATGGCCCCGTTATGTATCCGCGGAAGCAGCTTGGAGAATGCCTGCTCATCGGTCGGCTGGTTATCCGTATACCAGTCCACATACGCGAGCGACCAGAAAACCGTGGTATACCCCAGCTCCTGCGCCTGCCGGAGATTCTCCTCGCTGAACTTGCCCTGCGGCGGACGATAAAATTTCTGCATCGGCTGACCGGTCAGCGCGGTGTATTTCTCCTCGAGACCGTTCAGCTCCGCCGCAAACGCGCTCTTATCCGCAATGCCGGACATATCCGGATGGTGCAGCGTGTGATTGCCCACAATATGCCCTTCTGCGGCCATGCGCTTTACGAGATCCGGTGCGGTATCAATAAAGTTTCCCACCACGAAAAAGCAGGCAGGCGCGTTATGCTTTTTGAGCGCATCCAGAATAGCAGGCGTGCAGCCGTTCTCGTAGCCCGCGTCGAACGTCAGGTAGATGGTCTTTTTGCTCGTATCACCGACGTAAAACGCGTTGTACTGCCGCAGTTCCTCGGCGGAGACATTGCCGACCGGCGGCTGTCCCTCGGTCTGGAACGATAATCCCCAGTCGCTGACAGACGCGGGAACCGCCTGTTCGGCGGCTGTTGGCTCAGTATTTTCGCGCGGAAACAGAATGAAAACCGCAGTCAGAACCGCAAAAGCGCTAAGTCCCACACCGATTCGGCGCAGACCCGTGCGTGTGATCGTGATAAACATAGCAGTGCCCTCCCTTGCTCTACCCTATGCGGCTGCATGGGCAATATGCCGATTTTTCTCTGCCAATTTGCGTCAGGTTACAGGTAGACAACCCCTACCGATTTCCTGTACAATGGTAGTAACACCAACATGAGGGGGTTACGACATGAAAAAGATGAAACGATTTGCCTCTGCGGCACTGGCGGCACTGCTGCTGGCAGGCTCTGCGCCGAGCGCGCTTGCACTGGATGCCACACCGCCGATGTATCAGCAGTTCGGGTACGACAGCGCAGAGGAGTACATGGAACAGGAATCGTACTACGGCGTTTTCGATTATGATACGCTCAGTGACCATTATCGGCAGCACTTGAACGCCGTGCGCAGCAATCCCACGCTGGCGGTCGAATACTGGGGGTATGACGATCTGGAGGGGCTGTCCTTCGGCTGGGACGGTGATTTAGAGGAATGCTATCGTGATACAGCGCGTGCCATGACAGAGGGCGAGGAATACAAACTCCGCTGTCAGCTTTCCGTGCAGCTCAACGGCGCGTATGTCCACTTTGCGGACGCACAGCCGGAAAAGGTAAACGGGCGCGTGATGGTTCCCTTCCGCGCCATTGCCGAGGTGCTCGGCGCTGAGGTAGACTACAACGCAGGCGCAATCACCGCGAAAAAGGACGGCGAAACGCTGTCGTTCGCGCTCGGCGGCAAGCAGCTTACCGTCACGGACAGCGCGGGCAAAACCGTCAAAACCGTGCAGCTTGATACCGCGCCGTACAAAAAAGGCGGACGCACCTATGTTCCGGTGCGCTTTTTTGCCGAAGCGTTCGGACTGACCGTGCAGTGGGATCAGGATATGCAGACCGCCGTGCTGTATGACCGCGCGGCGCTTGTAAACGACATTGACAGCAAGTTTACCGTGCTCAACAAGTGGATCAAGGCACAGCCGTCCACCGAAAATGCCAAGACGCTGCGCACAGTGGCGACGATCGGCGCGGCGTATACCGCCTTCGACACCATCGACGGCAACAAGGATTACAAGGTCGATGTCAAAGCCGAATTTCTGGCGAACGGACAAGCCATTGAAGCGACCGTGACGGTCGATCTGCGCGTGCTGGCGTCTTATTTCCTCGGCGATTCGCAGGCGGATGACGTACTCACCGCCGCACAGGCGGCCCTCCTGCGCAGTGCGCTGAGCAACGTCAAGCTCGAGCTCCTATGCAGCGCGGACAGCGGCGACCTGTATTTGAAGTGCCCCGCCGTGGCGAAGATTCTGGCGATGGACAAAACGGACGACGCCGATCTCAAGGCTCTGTCGAACGGCGCGTGGCTGCACATCAACTGGGCGGACAGCACATTCGGCGCTCTGTTCAGCGAAAATCTGAAGATTCTGAAGAACAATACCTTTGCCTCGGTGGGCGAACGTATCGTTGCCTCGAACGAATCCAACGTGACCGCATATGAGCTTGGCTGGGCGGATTTTTATCGCAACATAAAGAATGACGTAAACCGCCCGAACGACCTGCTGGGCGATGAACAATTCACCGCAAGCGGCTCGCGCTACACGGCAAAGCTCGACAAACAGAATGACGACTACGGGAAAACCATGACCGGCAGCTACACGCTGAACACGGCGGACGGCTCGTTCTCGGGCACGCTCGAAAGCCGCTCCGATAGCTGGAACACCACCAAAACCGTGCTGACGTTCTCCGGCAGTGTGCAGAACTGCAAATTGAACGCGACCTACCACACCAAGAACACCGGCATTCTGTCGCTCGATATCACGCTGAGCACGACCGAATCCAGTGTCGAGCCGAAGAACGCGCCGCCTGCAGGCGACAAAATCGTCGAATGGACGCAGCATGATTATTCCAATGACTGGGATTCTGTCAATCCGGACGGTTCTCTTGGATAACGCATTATAAAACCATAAAGAAAGAGCAGATGCCAAGCATCTGCTCTTTTTTGTACTTTTTCGGAAACTTAGCCGCGCAGCTGAGCGCCGAACTCGGTCTCGAGCGCCGAGATAGCGGCACGCATTGCCTTGTCGCACTCCTCATCGGTGAGGGTACGGTCGGGTGCGCGCAGGGACAGCGAATAAGCAACAGACTTCTTGCCCTCCGGGATGCCCTTGCCCTTGTAAACGTCAAACAGCTTGACGGATTCGAGCAGCTTGCCCGCCGCCTTCTCAACAGCGGCCTGCATGGAGGCTGCCGGAACGGCATCATCAACCAGAACGGCGATATCGCGGGTGGAAGCCGGGAACTTGGGCAGCGGATGATACAGCTTCTCCGGGTCGATGGCGGCCAGCAGCGCGTCCATCTGCAGCTCGGCAGCGAGTACCTCGCCGGACAGACCGTAGCGTGCGGCAACGGTCGGATGAATGGTGCCGAATACGCCGATCTCCTTGCCGTCAATGAGCACCTTGGCACAACGGCCCGGGTGATAGGACGGGTTGGCCTTCTCGGGAGCAAAGGACGCGCCCTTGATGTTCAGCTCACGCAGCAGCGCCTCGATCGCGCCCTTGAACTGGAAGAAGGACAGGCGGCCGTAGCTGCCGAGGGTCAGGATCTTCTCCTCGTGCGGCAGTACGTCCGGGTCAGCCTTGCCGTCCTTGACGGTCGGGGTGTAGATGGTGCCCAGCTCGTACAGCGAAGCGGTCGGGTTGCGGTGCGCGTGGTTGTGCGCCAGATTATCCAGCATGGACGGCAGCACGGTGGTACGCATTACGCTGAAATCCTCACCAAGCGGATTGAGGATGGTGGTAGAGATACGGCGCGGGTCATTCTCGTCCCAGCCGATCATGTCGTAGAACTTCGGAGAGATGAACGAGTGGCTCATGGACTCGTCAAAGCCCGCCTCGCGGCAAACCAGTGCTGCGGCGCGCTCCGCCTGCTGAGCCGGCGTGAACTCACCCTGTACCATCTCACCGGCGTACAGCGTGGTCGGAATCTTGTCGTAGCCGTACATACGGGCAACCTCCTCGGCTACGTCGCACATACGGTTGATGTCGGTGCGGAAGAACGGCACAACGACCTCGTTGTTCTCGATCTTGAAGCCCAGCTTCTCGAGCAGCTTTACCTGCTCCTCCGTGGACAGCTCCAGACCGAGCAGCGCATTCATCTTGTCCGGCTCGAACGGCAGACGCTTGTGGTTCGGGTCGGAGTTGTCAACGTCGATAATGCCGTCGATGACCTCGCCTGCGCCCAGCTGCTCCACCAGCTCGCACGCACGGTTGACCGCATCGAGGGTCATGCGCGGGTCCAGGCCCTTCTCAAAGCGGCCGGAGGCCTCGGTACGCATGCCGAGCGCCTTTGCGGTGATACGAACGGTAGCACCATGGAAGTTTGCGGACTCGAAAACGACGGTCTTGGTGTCGTCCATAATCTCAGAGTTTGCGCCGCCCATAACGCCTGCAACAGCAACCGGCTTGTCGTTGTCGCAGATGGCGAGCATCTTGTCGTTCAGGTCGTGATCCACGCCGTCCAGAGTCTGGATGGACTCGCCGTTGCGGGCACGGCGGACAACAATGCGGCCATCGGACAGGCACTTGTAGTCGAACGCATGCATCGGCTGGCCGTACTCGAGCATAACATAGTTGGTGATATCAACGATGTTGTTGATCGGACGAACGCCGCAGGCGTGCAGACGCTCGCGCATCCACGCCGGAGACGGCTCGATCTTGATATTCTTGACAATGCGGGCGGTGTAGCGCGGGCACAGGTCGGTGTCCTTGACCTCAACCGACATATACTTGTTGATGTCGCCGCCGACACCCTTTACCTCCGGGGTCTTGACGCTGAACGGACGGTCGAAGGTAGCCGCAGTCTCGCGGGCCAGACCGATCACGCTCAGGCAGTCCGGGCGGTTGGACGTGATCTCAAAATCGGAAACCCAGTCGTCCAGACCGAGCACCTTCTTGATGTCCTCGCCAACCGGGGTGCCGGCGGGCAGGAACAGGATGCCGTTCTCGCACGCATACGGTACGCAGCCGTGGGACAGACCCAGCTCCTGGAACGAGCACATCATGCCGTTGGACGGCACGCCGCGCAGCTTGCCCTTGGTGATCTTCACGCCGCCCGGCAGGGTGGACTTGTGCAGGCAGACCGGGCAAATCTCGCCAACGGACGCAGGCGTTACATTGGGTGCGCCGGTGACGATCTGCACCGGCTCCTCCTTGCCGACATCGAGCTGGCAGATCTTCAGATGGTCGGAGTCCGGGTGATCGACAACCTCGAGGATCTTGCCGGTCACAACGTTGTCGATCTCCGCGCCGAGGTAGTAAACCTCCTCGACCTTGGAGCCGGACATAGTCAGCTTGGCATCATACTCCTTCGGGGTGATGCCGTTCATATCGGTATAATCCGAAAGCCAGGATAATGGCAGTTTCATTGATAGGAACACTCCTTTTGGTGTTATTGTTGTCCGTAGGGCGCGACGACTCGGCGCGCCGTATTTGCCGCCTGCATATACTTACGAGCGGCGCGCCGGGGTCGTCGCGCCCTACGATAATACGTATCGCTTGTAACATGCGGGAGAGTGCGGCGGGATGAGGTCATCCCGCCCTACGGGTGCAGGTTTAGAACTGGTGCAGGAATCGAACGTCGTTCTCATAGAACAGACGGATATCGTCGATCTTGAAGCGGCCCATAACCATACGCTCCAGACCGATGCCGAAGGCGTAGCCGGAGTATTCATTCGGGTCGATGCCGCTCATCTCAAGCACCTTGGGGTGAACCATGCCGCAGCCGAGGATCTCGATCCAGCCCTCGCCCTTGCAGAGCGGGCAGCCTTCGCCGTGGCAGCGGTAGCACTGGATATCCATCTCCGCAGACGGCTCGGTGAACGGGAAGTGATGCGGACGGAAACGAACAACCGTGTCCTCGCCGTACAGCTTCTTTGCAAACAGCTCGAGGATGCCCTTGAGGTCGCTCATGCGGATGCCCTTATCGACAACCAGACCCTCGATCTGATGGAACAGCGGAGAGTGGGTTGCGTCAACGGCGTCCGAACGGTAAACACGGCCCGGCGCAATAATGCGGATCGGCGGCTTGCGCTTTTCCATCGTGCGGACCTGCATCGGAGAGGTCTGCGTGCGGAGCACAACGTTATCCGAAATATAGAAGGTATCCTGCGTGTCGCGTGCCGGATGGTCCTTCGGAATGTTCAGCGCCTCAAAGTTGTAGTGATCCAGTTCAACCTCCGGGCCCTCTGCGATGGAGAAGCCCAGACCGAGGAAAATCTCCTTGAACTCATCGAGCACGATGTTCAGCGGATGCTTTTTGCCGATGACAACGTCCTCACCCGGCAGGGTAACGTCGATGGTCTCAGCCTCCAGCTTCTTCTCGAGCGCAGCCTGCTCGATCAGCTTCTTCTGCTTGTCAATGATGGTTTCGATCTCCGCACGAACGTCGTTGATCAGCTGACCAACAACCGGACGCTCCTCTGCAGCAACGTCCTTCATGCCCTTGAGCAGCGCGGTCAGCTCACCCTTTTTGCCGAGGAACTTAACGCGGGCCTCGTCCAGCGCGCGCGAATCCTTCGCGGCAGCGAGCTGCTCCTTCGCGGTCTGCAAAATGCCTTGCAGCTTTTCTTTCATACCAATTCTCCTTTGGAATATGATTTTGTGATAAAGTGAGGGCGGATAGTTCGTAGGGCGTGACGACCTCGGCACGCCGTCTGAAATCATCAGCTGCCGTTCGATGCGGCGCGCCGAGTCGTCGCGCCCTACGGATATCATCCATTACAGTGGTAATAAAAAACGCCTTCCGTCCCCGTAAAATAGGGACGAAAGGCGTAAAACTTCCGTGGTACCACCCTGATTCCCGAAAAAACCGGGCACTCATTGAACGCCGGTAACGGAGCGTTACTTCGCCGGCGCCTACTGCATCTATTCAGCACCGGTGCTCACAGGGGAACTTCGCGCCATACCTCGATAAACGGCTTGCAGCCATGGGACCGTTCTCTCTGAGAAAGAGGAACACAGCGTTACTTTTCCTGCTCATCGCATTGAAATATTCATAACAGAATAATTAAAACACATTTTGCGGGAAAATGCAAGAGGAAAACCGGATTTTTTCGTTAAAATGAAGATTTAACGTGATGTTTTCCCTTGTTTGGCGGTGCGCCGAGGTCGGCGCACCCTACGAGATAGATTGTACCAATTATTAAACCCGCAGGTGCCGTCCGTAACAACACACAAAAGCGTTGCGCGGCACTGTCATCCCCAGTGGACCCTCTCTTGCCCTACGGGCAATTCACCTTGTGTCGCGCCTGCGTAGAGTAAACCGCCTGTGTAGCAGTAAACTGTCTGGCACTGCGAATAGGTAGAGAAAGGGGAGCACACTGTGCTCCCCTACGGTAGGAAAAATCCTCTGCCGTTCCCCTATTTCGCAGCGGTCACATATAGGAAATCTGCGCCAGACCCTCCAAGGGAAAGGGGAGAAAATCAGAGGGTGGAAACCGCAGGTGTCTACCCTCTTGTGCGCCCGCGCGGCGTCAGCGCACTCCCCGCTGAGGTGCAGCGAAAAACTCTCCGCCCGGAAAGGGCGAACCCGCTTACGCAGTTCGCGTGCCCCGATAAGTCGGTGCAGAAAAGGAGCCGCCCGTTAGGGCGAACCGCCTGCGCAGTTCGTGTACCCCGGTTATCCGGTGCAGAAATGGTCTCTGCCCACCGTTAGAGCATAAAAAAAGGAACCCTTACGGGTTCCTTTTTGAAATCGCTCTTCCTTACCAGGATGCCTTGCGGACACCCGGAATCTGGCCCTTGTAAGCCAGCTCGCGGAAGCAGATACGGCAGATACCGAAATCACGCAGGTAAGCGTGCGGACGGCCGCAGATCTTGCAGCGGTTGTAAGCTCGGCTGGAGAACTTCGGCTTAGCCTGCTGCTTGAGAACCATCGACTTCTTAGCCATTTAACTTCTCCTCCTTACTTCTCAAACGGAGCGCCCATCAGAGTAAGCAGCTCCTTTGCTTCTTCATCGGTATTTGCAGTGGTGCAGATAACGATGTTCATGCCGCGGATCTTGTCGATCTGATCATAGGAAATTTCCGGGAAGATCAGCTGCTCGTTCAGACCCAGAGCGTAGTTGCCACGGCCGTCAAATGCGTTGCCGTTGATGCCGCGGAAGTCGCGTACACGCGGCAGAGCTACGTTGAACAGACGATCCAGGAACTCCCACATACGGTCACGGCGCAGGGTTACCTTAACGCCTACCGGCATGCCGTCACGCAGCTTGAAGTTTGCGATGGACTTCTTAGCGTGGGTGATGATCGGCTTCTGGCCGGAGATCAGGGTGATATCACGGACAATAGCCTCGATAACCTTGGAGTTACCGTTTGCTTCCTTACCGCAGCCGACGTTGATTACGATCTTGTCGAGCTTCGGAATCTGCATTGCGCTCTCGTACTGAAACTTCTTCATCAGAGCAGGCGCAACTTCCGCAGTATACTTTGCTTTCATATTCGGAACCATTTATTGCAACCTCCTCTTCTTAAAGCGTTTCGCCGCAGTGCTTGCACACCGTCAGCTTAGTGCCGTTCTCGGTGAACTTGTGCGCTACACGAGTCGGCTTGTCGCACTTCGGGCATACGCGCATTACCTTGCAGGCACGCAGCGCACCCTCGCGCTCGATGATGCCGCCGGTTTCACCCTGACGGCGGGGCTTGGTGTGGCACTTGATCATGTTCACACCTTCGATTACTACCATACCCTTCTTCGGGTTTACGGACAGGATCTTGCCGCGCTTGCCCTTTTCCTTGCCGGAAAGAACGACTGCGGTGTCGCCCGTCTTAACGTGCAAATTGTTCATTTGTTGGCGACCTCCTTACAGTACTTCCGGAGCAAGCGACAGGATCTTCATGTAATCCTTGTCACGCAGCTCACGAGCGACAGGCCCAAAGATACGGGTGCCGCGGGGGTTTTTGTCATCACGAATGATAACGCCAGCGTTCTCGTCAAAGCGGATATAGCTGCCGTCAGCGCGGCGCAGGCCCTTAACGGTGCGGACGATAACTGCCTTAACGACATCGCCCTTCTTTACGCCGCCGCCCGGGGTGCACTTGCGCACCGAGCAAACAACTACGTCACCGATGTTGCCGTACTTGCGTGCGGAGCCGCCGAGAACACGGATTACCTTCAGTTCCTTTGCGCCGCTGTTGTCAGCTGCACGCAGAAAGCTTTCCTGCTGAACCATGTGCTCTCCTCCTTACTTTGCCTTCTCGATGATCTCGACCAGGCGCCAGCGCTTGTCCTTGGACAGCGGACGGGTCTCCATCACCTTAACCTTATCACCGATGCCACACTCGTTGTTCTCGTCGTGTGCCTTCAGCTTATAGGTGTGCGGAATAACCTTCTTGTACAGAGGATGTGCTACACGATCCTCAATTGCTACGACAATGGTCTTATCCATCTTATCGGAAACGACCTTGCCTACTCGCGTTTTGCGTAATGCTCTTTCGCTCATAATATTCGTTTCCCTCCCTTATGCCTTCTCCGCGATCTGCTTCTCGCGGATAACGGTATTGATACGAGCAATGTCGTGCTTGACTTCATTGATCTTGTTGGTGTTGTCGAGCTGATTGGTAGCGAGCTGCAGACGGAGGTTGAAGAGGTCCTTCTTCAGCTCACCGAGCTTTGCAGACAGCTCCTCAGCCGTCAGTTCTCTGATCTCAGATGCCTTCATCATGCTTCACCGCCATTCTTCTCACGGGCAACGAACTTGGTCTTGCAGGGCAGCTTGTGGCTTGCCAGACGCAGTGCCTCACGAGCAACTTCCTCGGAAACACCTGCGATCTCAAACAGTACACGGCCCGGCTTAACTACTGCAACCCAGTACTCGGGTGCGCCCTTACCGGAACCCATTCGAGCACCGGCCGGATGCTTGGTAACCGGCTTGTCGGGGAAAATCTTGATCCATACCTGACCGCCACGCTTGGTGTAACGGGTCATAGCGATACGGGCTGCCTCGATCTGATTCGAGGTGATCCAGCACGGCTCGGTAGCCTGGATACCGAACTCACCGTTCGATACGAAGTTACCGCGGGTAGCCTTGCCGGTCATACGGCCGCGATGAACGCGACGATACTTAACTCTCTTAGGGAGCAGCATTAACGGTTGCCTCCTTCCTGACGGGGAGCACGACGCTCGCCACGGTTGAAGTCACGACGGCCGCGACGGTCACCGCGACGATCGCGGCGCTCGAATGCCGGCTTCGGAGCTTCAATGGAGCGACCCAGACGCGGACCGCCGTGGAGAACCTCACCCTTGTAGATCCATACCTTAACACCGATGCGGCCGTAGGTGGTCGCAGCTTCAGCAAAACCATAGTCGATGTCCGCACGCAGGGTCTGCAGCGGAATGGTGCCCTCGTGGTAATGCTCGGTGCGTGCGATTTCCGCGCCGCCCAGACGGCCGCCGCAGGAAACCTTGATGCCCTTGGCGCCCATGCGCATTGCACGGCCCATGGACTGCTTCATTGCACGGCGGAAACCGATGCGCTTCTCGAGCTGAGCTGCAATGTTCTCAGCAACCAGGGTAGCGTTGGTGTCCGGGTTCTTGATCTCGATGATGGAGCAGCGAACCTTCTTGCCGTACTTCTTGGTCAGCTCTTCTTCGAGCTTCTTGATGTCCTCGCCGCCGCGGCCGACAACCATGCCGGGACGTGCGCACTGGATCATGATCTTGATTTCGTCGTTCTTGCGCTCGATCTCGATCGCCGGAACGCCTGCGTCGTACAGACGCTTCTTCAGATCCTTACGGATCTCGTAGTCTTCCACGAGGAGGTCGCCGAACACATTGTCCTTAGCGAACCAACGGGAATCCCAATTCTTGATAACGCCGACACGGAGACCGTTCGGATTTACTTTCTGGCCCATTGATTACCCTCCCTTATTCTTTCTCGCCAAGAACCAGCGTGATGTGCGAGGTTCTCTTGAGGATTCTGAATGCACGGCCCTGTGCACGCGGCATAACGCGCTTCATGATCGGACCGGGACCGACGTGAACTTCCTTAACGTAAAGCTTGTCGGTGTTCATGCCGTGATTGTTCTCGGCATTGGCAACTGCGCTCTTGAGGAGCTTCTCCATCGGCTCGCATGCTGCCTTGGGGGTATTCATGATGATGGCCATAGCTTCGCCCGCATCCTTGCCGCGGATCAGATCGCAGATCAGCTTGATCTTTCGCGGGGTCATGCGTACGTTGCGTACAATAGCTCTTGCTTCCATGTTACTTTAACTCCTCCTTACTTGCCGTTATTGGAGGTCTTGCTGCCCGCGTGACCCTTGTAGGTACGGGTGGGAGCAAACTCGCCCAGCTTGTGACCAACCATGTCCTCGGTAACGTATACCGGAACGTGCTTGCGGCCGTCGTGTACTGCGATAGTATGACCGACGAACTCAGGGAAGATCGTGGAAGCGCGGGACCAGGTCTTGAGGACCTTCTTCTCGCCCTTTTCGTTCATTTCAACGACTCTTTTGATAAGCTCAGGAGCCACAAAAGGGCCTTTCTTAACACTTCTGCCCATATTAAGATAACTCCTTTCTTACTTGCCGTTGCGACGACGAGCGATCTGCTTGTCGGTGCGGTGGTTCTTCTTGCGGGTCTTGTAACCCATAGCCGGCTTGCCCCACGGGGTAACCGGAGACGGACGACCGATCGGGCTCTTGCCCTCGCCGCCGCCGTGCGGGTGATCACACGGGTTCATTACAGAACCACGAACGGTCGGGCGGATACCCAGATGACGGGTACGGCCAGCCTTACCCAGCTGTACGTTAGAATGATCAGAGTTACCAACAACGCCGATGGTAGCCTTGCAGTCCAGACGGACGTAACGCAGCTCACCGGAGGGCAGACGAACCATTGCCTTGCCGCCTTCCTTAGCCATCAGCTGAGCGCCGACGCCTGCGGAACGAACCAGCTGTGCGCCCTTGCCCGGGTACAGCTCGATGTTGTGGATCATGGTACCAACCGGAATGTTCTCAACCGGCAGGCAGTTGCCGGGCTTGATGTCGGCATCCTTGGAAGAAACGACCTTGTCGCCGATCTTCAGGCCCTCGGGAGCGAGGATATATGCCTTCTCGCCGTCCTCGTACTGAACGAGAGCGATGTTAGCGGAACGGTTCGGATCGTACTCCAGGGTCTTAACCTCGGCGTAAACGTCGAGCTTCTGACGCTTGAAGTCAATGATACGGTACTTCTTCTTGTTGCCGCCGCCGATGTGGCGAACGGTGATGCGGCCGTAGCTGTTGCGGCCAGCGGTCTTCTTGACCTTTTCGAGAAGGCTCTTCTCGGGCTTCACCTTAGACAGACCCTTGTAGGAAAGCACAGTCATATTTCTGCGCGAGGGCGTCGTCGGGTTGAAAGTCTTGATAGCCATTTGGAATTTCAACTCCTTGATACGTTATTATCGGGGTGGCTTCCCCATACAATTACTTCGTTTGAAAACACGTTTTCAAACGAGAGAGGTTCCACCGCGCACAGCGCGGATGAAACCAAGGCTGCGAAAAGTTCCGACCAGCGAAACTTTTCTTCGCTCTTGTATAAAAACCGTGATACATGCTCCCGGTTTTTATGAATCTGCAAGCAGATTCTATTGAAAACCCGCTTCGCGGGAACACTCAGGCTCGCCTTAGCAGCCGAAGTGGTTTTTACATCATGTTCTCGAAGATCTCGATCTTCTTGGAGTCAGCGGTCAGGGTTACGATCGCCTTCTTGATGTCGGAACGCTTGCCAACGTGAACGCCCATGCGCTTCCACTTGCCCGGCAGCTTGATGGTGTTAACCTTGGCAACCTTAACGCCGAAGATCTCCTCTACAGCCTTCTTGATCTCTACCTTGCCGGCATCGATCGCTACTTCGAAGGTGTACTTGTTGTCCTGTGCGCCCATCATGGAACGCTCGGTGATGATCGGCTTCTTGATAATGTCGTATGCGTACTTCATTATGCGTATACCTCCTGCAGCTTCTCAACTGCTGCCTTGTCGATGATGAACTTGTCAGCATTGAGGATGTCGTATACATTGAGGGTAGACGCGATCGTGGTGCGTACGCCCGGGATGTTTGCCGCAGACTTAACTACGTTTACGCGAACTTCCGGAGTAACTACCAGGCTCTTGCCGGTTGCCTCAACTGCGTTCAGGAAACCAACGAAGGACTTGGTCTTGATCTCGCCCATATCCAGGCCATCGATTACGATGATCTCGCCTGCTGCTGCCTTTGCAGACAGAGCGGACAGCATAGCCAGACGCTTGGTCTTCTTGGTCAGGCTGTAGTTGTAGGAACGGGGCTTCGGGCCGAGGGCAATACCACCATGGGTCCACTGCGGAGAGCGGATAGAACCCTGACGAGCACGGCCGGTGCCCTTCTGACGCCACGGCTTGATGCCGCCGCCACGAACCTCGGCGCGGGTCAGCGTGGACTGAGTGCCCTGACGCTGGTTAGCCAGATAATTCTTTACTGCAGCGTGTACAACGGTCATGTTCGGCTCAATACCGAAAACAGCCGCGTTCAGCTCCATCTCGCCGGTCTTCTTACCGGTCATATCAAAAACTGCTACTGTAGGCATGATTTGCTCCTCCTTCCCTTACTTTCTTGCGGAAGCCTTCTGCGGGTTCTTGCTGATGCCAGCCTCGCCCTTGGCAACCTTGTTGTTCTTAACGGTGTTCTTCAGCACTACGATGCCGCCCTTCGGGCCCGGAACTGCGCCGCAAACGGCGATCAGGTTAAGCTCAGCGTCAACCTTTACAACGTCCAGGTTCTGAACAGTAACCTGCTCAGCGCCCATGTGACCCGGCATCATCTTGCCCTTCATGATCTTGGACGGATCAGAGCAAGCGCCCATAGAACCCGCATGGCGGTGTACAGGGCCGGTACCGTGGGTTTCCTTCAGGCGGGATGCGTTGAAGCGCTTGATTACGCCAGCGTAGCCCTTGCCCTTGGAAGTGCCGGTAACGTCAACATAATCGCCGGTAACGAACATGTCAGCCTTAACAACATCGCCGAGCTGGAACGGAGTGCAGTCCTCAAAACGGAACTCCTTCAGGTACTTCTTCAGGGAGTCGCCAGCCTTCTTCAGGTGACCCTTCTGGGGCTTGTTCAGGCGAGCTTCCTTAACATCCTCAAAACCGAACTGTACAGCATTGTAGCCGTCCTTCTCTTCGGTCTTGAGCTGAGTTACAACGCAAGGACCTGCTTCGATTACGGTGCAGGGGATAACCTTGCCGTCAGCATTGAAGATCTGGGTCATACCGACCTTCTTGCCGATGATTGCTTTGTTCAGCATTTGTTTTTCCTCCTTAAAGGTTATTGGTTGACGGCATTTGACCGCCAACATGACCTCGCCGCGCGTGTCGCGGCAGGGCTTCAAACCGCCGGTGGGTTAATCCGGTCAGCTTGTTGACTTAAATTAGAGCTTAACCTCGAACTCGACGCCAGCCGGCAGGTCGAGAGTGGTCAGAGCCTCGATGGTAGCCTGATTCGGGTTGATGATGTCGATCAGGCGCTTGTGGGTGCGGCGCTCGAACTGCTCACGAGAATCCTTGTACTTGTGAACAGCACGCAGGATGGTAACGATCTGCTTCTCGGTCGGCAGCGGGATCGGGCCGGAAACCTTAGCGCCGTTGCGCTTAGCGGTCTCGATGATCTTCTCTGCGGACTGGTCGATCAGCTCGTGATCATACGCCTTCAGGCGAATGCGAATCTTCTGTGCGTTTGCCATTGTGGAATTTCCTCCTCGTATGTGTGCCATACATTAAATAATGTTTTGACTCGCTACGGAGAGAAACTGCAACTCCGCCGTGCGTATCACGCAACGGGCATGAAAATAACCGGGCGCACTGACTCCGCAGCGCAACAATCCGGTCACGATAAGAAACGTAAGTGGTTCAAACCATCGGCTTGACGGCGCACGCGCCGCGAGTCCCGAATTTACGCATGAACATTGCGTTTTTGCTGAATATCTGAATTCAGCTGATAGCAGTTATCTCAACCGCCCGATTGTCGGACCTACTCCACCGAAGTTACCTGCTCATAGCAGCAATCTCCGGTATCATCGCGTTTTGACTTGCTCTCGCAAGTTCTTATACATAGTACAATACTTTCGGAGAAAAGTCAAGTGTTTGCACAAAATTTTCAGCGATTTTTTGTTGAAATCGGAATTTTTCGCGTTATGCACAAAAACAGACCCGAAAACCCTCGTTTCAGGTCTGTTTTGCCCAATCTCAACCGGCAACAACCGCTAAGATCCACGAATCTGCATGGCTGTCGATCGTCAGATCGACCTTATCATAGGCAGTCACCGTGCAGCCCGCCCGTTCTACTGTCTGCAGAGTCTTTTCGAGCGTTTCCATACTGTTGTCCAGCCGGAACCACGAAACGCCGTTCTCCTGCGCGAGCAGCTCACCATCAATATCCGGCAGGCTGCCGCCGCCGATGGCCACATAGCAGTACGCAGTGTGTGTGCCGTGCAGGCTTTGCGGGAGCGTGAGCACCGGACTGGTCTGCACCTGTACCGACTTCTCAATAATCGGCTCAGGCGCTGCAATCGACTGATCGTTGTCTGCATACTGCTCGGCATCAACGCCCGCATCGCTCTGCGCATTCGCCGCAGAGTCCTCGCCGGTGTCATTCTGTCCGCTGTATGCGCTGTCGTTCGCACTCTGCGAAGCCGTGCCGCTCTGCTGCACGCTTGAATTCGATGCTCCGCTGTCCGACGTATCGGTATTCCTCTGTACGGACTGCTCGATCTCATCCTGCATACCGCCGTTCATCGTGCAATCTCCTGCGTCCGCCGAAGCGGAATCCGCTGCCGTCGTGCTGCCGCTGCCTACCGTGCTGAACGCGGGCATCAGTCCGCCGCCGAGCACGACCAGCACGACAACCGCCGCAGCGGCCACCATCGTAAACGCCGGCAGACGGCGCATCGGCTTTTGCGGCGCGACCACCCGAACGGTTTCCTCCTGCCGCAGACGTTCCATAATGCTGTCATGCAGTCCGGTCGGCGGCTCGGTTTCGTCCACCGCCAGCATACTGTGCATCTGCTTCAGATCCTCTTTCAGCGCGGCGCACGATGGGCACTCTGCCAGATGCTCTTCCAGCTTTTGCTTTTCGGAATCGGTCAGGGTTCCGTCCACACTGTTCGAGCAAAGCTGTTCAAAATATTCCTCCTCATTCATGCTCCTCGCCTCCTTCCATATCTTTAGACGAAGGCAAATGAAAAAGGTTCCCTCGTTTGAGTAAAATTTTGCGTAAAGCGATTCGTGCGCGTGACAGCCGCGACTTTACCGTGCCTTCGCTGACCTCGAGTATCTCAGCGATCTCGGTATAGCTCATGCCGGAAACGTCCCGCAGCAGGACGATTCTGCGGTGCTCGTCGCTCACCTCATCGAGCGCGGCGGCAAGCTCGCGTCCCAGCTCGCTGTTCTCCAGGTGTTCTTCGGGAGATGGAGCCGTATCCGGAAGCGGCAGTTCGCGTTCCTCGTCATCCTCGCCCTGCACGAGCGGCTGCGTCGGCGGCTGGCTCTGCTTATGCCGCGCGTAATCGACGCACTGGTTCATCGTGATGCGGAACAGCCAGGTCGCAAAGCCGCTGTCCCCGCGGAAGTCCTTCATCGAACGCCATGCCCGAAGGAAAACCTCCTGCGTGATATCTGCGGCATCCTCCGGCGAGCCGGACGAGCGCAGCGCGATGGCATACACGCGCTTTTCGTAGCGCGTCACCAACTCCTCAAAGGCGGAAAGCTCGCCGCGCCGCGCCTGCGCCACAATATGCTTGTCATCCACTGCGTCTCCCCTCTCTTTCTCTTACCTTATTATTATACATTCTCCTTCGCCGAAACGAAGGCTTTCAGTTCGTCTGCGATTTCATACAGGTCACTCAGCTTGGTGAGTGCGCAAATGCGGTTCTTGAACATCTTGACACCGCTTTCCCGCTTGAGATAGCAGTTAACGTGTCGGCGTGCCTCAAGCATGGCGATATGCTCGCCCTTCTGCTCGGCGGCAAGCTCAATCTGCCGCACGGCCGTGTCAATGCGCTCCGCGAACGGCGGCAGCGCCGGACAGATGCCGGTCTCGAGCAGTGCATTCGCCCGTTCGAACAGCCACGGATCACCGAGCGAACCGCGCCCGATCATCACGCCGTCCGCGCCGGTGTGTGCGAGAATGCGGACCGCGTCCTCGGGTTCGGCCACATCTCCGTTGGCGAACACCGGAATGGAAACCGCCTGCTTGACTTCACGAATCGCATCCCAGTCGGCGGTGCCGCTGTACTGCTGCGAGCGCGTGCGTCCGTGCAGCGTGATCGCTGCCGCGCCGGACTGCTCAGCCATTCTGGCAAATTCCACACAGTTGACGCTCTTTTCATCCCAGCCCTTGCGGAACTTGACCGTTACCGGCACATCGACCGCGTTTACGACCGCTGCGATCACCTTGGATGCCAGCTCCGGCTCCTTCATCAGCGCGGAGCCGTCACCGTTGTTCACGATCTTCGGCGCCGGGCAGCCCATGTTGATGTCGATGATATCACAGCCGGATTTCTCCAGTGCGAGTTTTGCGCCTTCAGCCATCGTGTCCGGCTCGTGCCCGAAGATCTGGGCAGCCGCCGGACGCTCGTCCGCCCCCAGTTCAAGCAGACGCGGCGTTTTCTTATCCTGATAGCACAGCGCCTTTGCGGAGACCATTTCGGTCACGGTCAGCGCCGCGCCGTGCTCCCGGCAGATATGGCGGAATGCAAGATCGGTCACGCCTGCCATCGGTGCAAGCGCCAGTTTTCCGTTGATTGTTACGTTGCCGATCTGCATATCGTTCCTCCGTCTTATACATTATATAACGGTGTATATTTTACCATAACACGACTGCAAATGCAACTTACAGAATGGATTCACCCATTTTCCGACCAAAAAACGCAAAAACAGGGTAAATCCGAGGATTTACCCTGTCGATATATTCGGTTACATGACCATGCTGAGGATCTTCTCGCTGAAGAAATAGCCGAACGAGATCAGTGCGGTATTCCACACGGCAATGCCTGCCGCAGACCAGCCGACGAACCACTTGACCGGCATCCGGAGCAGTCCGGCCGGAATGGAAACAATGGTGCGGATACACGGGATCACACGGATGATCGCCAGTCCGCGCCCATGCTGTGCGTCGATAAATTCGTGGCATTTACGCACGAGCGACTTAAATTTCTTGCTCCTGCCGAACAGCTTCTCCATCACCGGTTCGCCGCCCCAGTAGCACACGGCGTAGATGACCAGACTGCCGAGCACACCGGCGATCACGCTCAGAAAAACCGTCAGCGGCAGCGACAGCTCGCTCCGGGCAATCAGCACACCGACGCACGGCATGATAACGCCTGCCGGAAATCCGGGCAGGTTCATATATTCGCAGAAAACCACGGCACAGACCAGGATCAGTCCGTACTGGTTGAACAGCTGAAAAAAGGTTTCGGCCGTCATAATAGCCGCCTCCGTTTGATCTATAGTAGACGAAAACCGAAATTTCCGTCTGTATACTATAGTATACCAACCAAAACCGGAGGGTACAAGAGAACGGCCGCTCATTTTATAATCTGTTTACAAAACGAGCGCCGTCAGCGCCCATATAGTGCCGATGAGCAGTGCGCCTGTGCAGAATCCGGCCAGCAGAGAAAGACCGTCCGCCTTTCTTCTCGACCGCCGTCTGCGCGGCAGATAGCTGTTTGCGATGCGGCAGGCCTCGCGCACCATGTCGCCGCGCGGCGCATTGTAGTCCCGCACAAGGAAAATAGCCTGCTCGAACAATGCCGGCTGCTCCGGCTTGACGACAATGACGCGGCGGCTGACGCCTCGTACCATACAGATTCCTCCTCTCTTTGTTCCATCATTCCCCTCTTTCGTGATTTTATACCAGTCTCATTCCAGCTTTTCGATTTTCATGACCATTACCGTTCGGTCGTCATCATGTCCGCGGCCTTTCGCCTCGTTCACAAGCTGTGCCGCGATCTCCTTTGGGCTGTCGCCTGCATGCGCGATAAGCAGCTGCCGCACCCATTTATCGTCCGTGCCGTCGGTCACGCCGTCCGAGAGCAGAACCACAATGTCGCCATCGTTCATCTGCAGCGGCACGGCGTCGCCAAGCTCGTCCTCCTCCGCCAGACCGATGGGCAGCGCCGTGCCCGGCAGGATAGTCCACCGGCCGTTCAACCGCATGTAGGTCGGTGCGGCGCCGCACTTGAGGTTTTCCGCGCGTCCGCTGAACAGGTCGAGCGTGAATGCGTCCAGTGTGGTGAAGCGCATGCCGTCCGACCGCAGGCGCAGCGCCGGAGAGACCGCGTGCAGCGCGTCTCCGACCGAAATGCCTGCACGCAGGAACCGCTCGAGCGAGGTGATGAGCATGCGGCTGTCCCGCGACGCGGCGGCACCCGAGCCCATGCCGTCCGACAGGAGCAGGCACGCCGTTCCTGTATCGGTGAGAAAGTAGCACGCGTTGTCGCCCGAGACCGACGCGCCCTCCTTCTGCTGACGGCCGATGCCGACCACCGCACGGTACGGCGCCCGCTCGTGCATCTCAACGTGGATGCCCTGGCTGCCCTTTTTCTTCTCCGGTGCGGTCAGCGTCACGCCCAGCAGCGCCGACAGACCGGCTGAAAAGCCGTCCCCCTGCTTCATGATGTCGTCAATGCCCTCGCCGTATAACTCAACGGTCAGCCTGCCCTGCGAATCCCGCACCGCGCACACCCGGTCGATCCATCCGAACGCTGCCGCATACCGGCGCACCTGCCGCTCCATCAGCGGCTGCGCCGTTTCATCCTGCGTGACCTCCGCGCCAAGCTGCCGAAGAATGTCCGTAATGCCTGCGTATTGCCTGGCAAGCAGGCTCTGGTTTTCCTCCTGCTGCCGCCGAAGGCTTTCACGCTCGCGCAGCGCAAACAGCGCACTGTTGATGGCGCGCATCAGCTCGGGCAGGCGCGCACACCGTGCCGCAAAATGATAGGGAAAATCGCTCATTTCCGCTCGTCCGCGCTGCAGCATCGGCTGGGTCACATCATTGAGAGCCGCCAGCGTGCTCACATAGTCCCGCTGCCAGCACTGCGTACACAGCATGCAGTTTTTGCAGACATGGTCGCTCGCGTAGTCGAATACCGCCCGAATATTCCGGTCTCCGGCGGCTTTGCCCTCGCTGACGCCATGCAGCATAGCAAGGTACAGCTCGTAGAACGCCTGCGCCGCCTCGGTCGCACAGGTGCCCGCCAGCCGCCGCACGCGCTGACTGGCGGCTTCGCCCATCAGAGTATCCGGCAGCAGGCTGCGCCGGATGGCCTCCCACACGAAGGGCGGCAGCGCCGCAAACATGAGGACTGCGCAGAACAGCTCTGTGAGCAGCGGAATGAACAGCGGATGCTCCACGCCGAGCATAGCCGCGCACAGTCCGCCGCCGAGTGCACAGACCGAAAACCAGCCGCGGCCGCTGTCATGAAACAGTCCGGCAACGAGCGCACACAGGCCATAGCAGCAGGTGAACAAGGCTCCGTAGCCGATGTTGAGATCCATTGCCGCGCCGAACG
The DNA here is from genome assembly GCF_027665985.1 of Butyricicoccus sp. AM78-15b2TA. Lineage (NCBI taxonomy): Bacteria > Bacillati > Bacillota > Clostridia > Eubacteriales > Butyricicoccaceae > Butyricicoccus > Butyricicoccus sp. AM78-15b2TA. The sequence goes on along the minus strand of NZ_JAQEHY010000007.1, from coordinate 105,988 downwards.
CAACACCGGCTGCCGCGCCCGCCGCCGGTCCGCCGAGATACGCCGCCGCCAGCACGAGCAGCAGCGCACCCGCTCTCGCGGGAGCGAACACGCCGAACAGATTGATACCCGAAAGCGATAAAAGCACGGTCGCGGTCAGCACCAAAAGCGTTACCGGTCTGCGCCAGTCGTTTTCGTCGCGCGGCGGTGCAAAGGCCGCGCCGTACATCCAGCACACGCCGAACGTGATGCCCTGCACGAGCAGGAATGTCAGCACCGCCGGTGCGGTCAGCTCTGCGCCGAGCGGCAGAAACACGAATGTACACGCCGCGCTTGCAAACGTTGCCACACCGGGCGCAAACCACCGCTCAGACATCACGCGCAGACCGGCGCACACGCTCATCACGCACAGCACCAGCAGCGCTGCCGCGGCGTAAATGCCGCCGTGGAATCCGTCGCCGCGCAGCATGACGCCGCACACCAGACCGCCGAGTGCCGACAGTCCTGCTCCTCGAGCCATCAAGGCCGCCGTCATCGCCAGTCCGAACGGCATGTACCCGCCGAGGATGGTTCCCTGTGCCAGCACCGCACACAGCACGAATCGCTGTGCGCCTGTGATGAGCGTCCGCAGATGCTCCTGTTTCCATAATCCGGCAGCCCATGCTGCCGCATGCCCGATCCGCACCGGTATCGACGCGGACCGCCTTGCCCTTTGTTTATCCATTTCGTTACGCCTCCCTTGCTGTTTTCCCAGTATATCCCAACGCAGGCGTGCCGCTTGGCGGGAAATAACAGCGGAAATTGCGTTTTGAAAAAAATTAAGCGCATATTCCAACTTTCGAGCGCGTAAAACGACGGCAAAGTGCGGCAAGCGGCTCTTTTGCCGCAGAAGCCCGACCGATAGACCGCCGCCGGCGGTTTTTCTGTTTCTGCGCACAAAAAAGAACCCGAAATCTTCGTTTCGGGTTCTGATTCTGCAGGTTTCGAGCAGAAAGCACTTATTCTAATTCAAACGCTCCGGTATAGAGCTGATAATACTTGCCGTGTTCCGCAATTAGCTGCTCATGATTGCCGCGCTCGATGATATGGCCGAGCTGCAGCACCATAATAACGTCTGCGTTTTGAATCGTGGACAGGCGGTGCGCGATAACGAACACCGTACGTCCGTACATGAGGCTGTCCATGCCGGCCTGCACGATGGACTCCGTGCGGGTATCAATCGAGCTGGTCGCCTCATCAAGAATCATAACCGGCGGATCGGCAACAGCCGCACGCGCGATGGAAAGCAGCTGACACTGGCCCTGCGACAGACTGCCGCCGTCGCCGTCGATGACAGTATCATAGCCGTCCGGCAGTCGGCGGATGAAGTCGTCCGCATTGGCAAGCTGCGCCGCTGCCTCGACCTCCTCATCGGTCGCGTCAAGGCGGCCGTAGCGGATATTATCGCGAATGGTGCCGGTAAACAGGTTGGTATCCTGCAGCACGATGCCGAGCGAGCGGCGGAGATCGGCCTTTTTGATCTTGTTGATGTTGATGCCGTCGTAGCGGATCTTGCCGTCCGCAAGGTCGTAGAAACGGTTGATCAGGTTGGTGATGGTCGTTTTGCCCGCGCCGGTTGCACCGACGAACGCGACCTTCTGACCGGGTTCGGCGTACAGCGTGATGTCGTGCAGGACGATCTTATCCGGGTTATAACCGAAATCCACATCGAAGAAGCGGACATCGCCGCGGACCTGCGTGTAGGTGGTGGTGCCGTCCTCGTGCGGATGCTTCCACGCCCAGATGTTGGTCTTTTCCGGGGTTTCAACGAGTTCGCCGTTCTTGTCGTACTTGGCGTTGACGAGAGTAACGTAGCCGTTGTCTACCTCAGGCTCCTCGTCCATCAGCTCAAAGATACGCTCGGCACCGGCGAGCGCCATAACAATGGAATTGAACTGCTGCGAAATCTGCGTTACCGGCTGGGTGAACGACTTGGTCAGCTGCAGGAAGGATGCAATAACGCCGATGGTGATGCTGTTTCCGACCACGCCGGACAGCGCCAGCGCGCCGCCGACGACCGCGACCAGAACGTACAGCAGGTTGCCGATGTTCATCATGATCGGCATGAGGATGTTTGCGAAGGTATTCGCGCTCGCAGCATTCTCGCGCAGCTCATCGTTGAGCGCATCGAACTGCTCCTTGCACTTTTCCTCGTGGCAGAACACCTTGATGACCTTCTGGCCGTTGATCATTTCCTCGATATAGCCGTTGACCCTGCCGAGCGACTTCTGCTGCTCGAGGAAGTACTTCGCGGACTGACCGCCCAGCTTCTTTACCACCTTGAGCATGACGCACACGCCGAGCAGTACGAACAGCGTCAGCCATACATTCGTCACCAGCATGCCGATGAACACCGAGATAATGGTCATCGCCGAGGAAAACATCTGCGGCACGGACTGGCTGAGCATCTGCTGCAGCGTATCGGTATCGTTGGTGAAATGGCTCATCAGATCGCCGTGGGTATGCGTATCGAAGTAACGAATCGGCAGCTTCTGCATGTGCGCGAACATCTCGTCACGCACCTTTTTGAGCACACCCTGCGAAATGCTGACCATCAGCCAGTTGTAGACAAACGTAGTCGCAATGCCGATGAGATAGATCACCGCCATGCTCATCAGCGCATGCAGCAGACCGGTAAACACCGGAGATGCCTGCAGCAGCAGCGGAGAAATATAGTCGTCGATCAGGCTTTTGAGGAACATGGAGCCTGCCACGTTTGCCACAGCCGACAGCAGAATGCAGATGAGTACAACCACAAACTGTACGCCGTAACCCCTCTGAATGTATTTCATAAGACGTCCGAGCGTCTTTTTCGGATTTTTGCTGCGCTTTCCGCCCATCATGCCTCTGCGGCCGCCGGGTCCGCGCATCTGAGGTCCTGCCATTATTCCTCACCGCCCTTTCTGTTCTGCTGGTTGTAGATTTCCTGATAGATCGTGTTGGCTGCGAGCAGCTCATCGTGTGTGCCGACAGCCTGCACGGTGCCGCCGTCGAGAATGACGATCTGATCCGCATCCTGCACAGAGGAAACGCGCTGTGCAATGATAATCTTGGTCGTGTCCGGGATCTCCTCCGCGAATGCCTTGCGGATGAGCGCATCCGTTTTGGTATCGACCGCACTGGTCGAGTCATCAAGAATGAGGATCTTCGGCTTTTTCAGCAACGCACGCGCAATGCAGAGTCGCTGCTTCTGACCGCCGGAAACATTCGAGCCGCCCTGCTCAATGTGGGTGTCGTACTTATCCGGCATCTGCTGGATGAATTCATCCGCCTGTGCCAGTCTGCATACGCGCTCGAGTTCCGCATCCGAGGCGTTTTCGTCACCCCAGCGAAGGTTTTCCTTGATCGTGCCGGAGAACAGCACGTTCTTCTGGAGCACCATGGCAACCTGATCGCGCAGCGCCTCGATATCGTAATCGCGGACATCCACGCCGCCGACCTTGACCGTGCCGTGCGTGGTATCGTACAGGCGCGGAATCAGCTGCACAAGCGTAGACTTCGCAGAACCGGTGCCGCCGAGAATGCCGACGGTCTGACCGGCCTTGATATGCAGGTTGACGTTTTTGAGCGCCAGCTTGCGCTCATCGCCCTTGTAGCTGAAGGAAACGTCATCGAACTCGATCGCGCCGTCCTTGACCTCGTGAATCGGGTTTGCGGGATTGTGCAGGTCGGGCTGCTCATCGAGGATTTCGGCAACACGCTCTGCGCTCGCCTTGGCCATGGTGATCATAACGAAAACCATCGCTACCATCATCAGGCTCATCAGGATCTGCATCGCGTAGGAGAACATGCTGGTCAGCTCGCCGGTGGTCATCGAGCCGCCGACGATCAGACGCGCGCCGAACCACGAAATCAGCAGCATGCACGCGTACATGCAGAACTGCATCAGCGGCATAACGCCTGCCATGGTCTTCTGCGCCTTGGAGAACGTGCGGTACAGCATGCCGGAAACGCCCTCAAACTTTTCGGTCTCGTGATCCTCACGAACATAGGTCTTAACAACGCGGATGCCGCGCACATTTTCCTGTACGACTGTGTTCATGCGGTCGTAGATCTTGAATGCACGCTCAAAGACCGGACCGACAACCTTCATCAGGATACCCATACCGATCGCCAGAATCGGCAGCACCGCGAGGAATACGAGCGCCATCCTGCTGTTGATCTTCATCGCCATAAACAGCGCAAAGACCAGCATGACCGGGCAGCGCACCGCAATGCGGGTGCACATCTGGAAGGCGTTCTGTACGTTGGTAACGTCGGTGGTCAGACGGGTGACGATCGAACCGGTGGAGAACTTATCAATGTTGGAAAACGAGAAATTCTGCACATTGTAGTACATATCGTGACGCAGATTGCGGGCAAAGCCGGTTGAGGCTCTTGCCGCAAAGGTGCCGGCCGCCGCGCCGAACACCAGCGCGAGCATGGCGCACGCAACGAGGATGATGCCGTATTTCCAAATAGCGGCCATATCCTGCCCGTCAATGCCCTTGTCGATCAGCAGCGCCATGACCAGCGGAATGATGACCTCCATCACGACCTCGAGCACAACGAAAAACGGCGTGAGCAGCGCGTCCTTTTTGAACTCACGCACACTTTTCAGCAGTCGTTTTATCATTATTTCTGTCCCTCCCTGCACATATTGCATTGGTACTGCTCCAGATTGGAGCGGATTTTTTCACAGACCGCAAACCAGCCCTTCAGCTCGTCCTCGGTGATGCCCTGCCGCAGAAGCTGTTCCATTTGCTCCATGCGCTCGCCAATGCGCTTATCCATCGCACGAGCCTGCTCGGTCAGCACCAGACGTTTCAGGCGGCCGTCATGCTCCACCGGCTCACGGCGGATAATGCCGTGCTGCTCCATCAGCTGCAGTATGCCCGTTGCGGTCGAGCGGCGCATCCGGAACGCGTTTTCCAGATCCTTCTGGAATATATCGCCCTGCTTTTCATGCATAATCAGGTGATGGACGATCATCGCCTGCATACCGGTCACATTCGCTGCATTCGCAGTCTTTTCGGTCATACACGCCATCTGCCGCCGAAGCAGATTATGCAGCATGCCGATTTCTGCACCGATGCGGTCGTTCGAGTGACCGCAGCATGCATTATGGTCACAACAATCCATTGTTAGCCTCCTTACTGTTAGCTTGCTAACATATTATACACCGTCACTCGGCAATGTCAACGGGTTTCACGAAATGTTCACATTTCGAGGAGTAATCGCTTGCAAAGCGAAGCTAACTCGCCTGCCCAGCGGGCGCGCCGTACCCACGGCGAGGGGCAAGAGGGTAGACACCAATGGTTTCTACCCTCTTAACTCCCACTTCCTTTTGTTTCTTAACCTGACGCATACCAGAGACCGGCGACTGCTTCGAAAAATATGAGAACGGCAGTCGGGTTACTCTGCCGTAGGGGCGCACAGTGTGCGCCCATTTCTCGACATATTCGCAGTTCACAGATAACGTACTGCTACACAGCCGGTTGGGTCTACGCAGGCGCAACACAACAGTGTTGCGCAACTTGTTGATCCGGTGGCCGTAGACGGCACCTACGAATTTTACACTCCGCTAAATATAATCTCTATGCTTTACCGTAGGGTACGACAAGGTGAATTGCCCGAAGGGCAAGAGAAAGTGCCCTGGGGTACGACCTCGGCGCACCGTATCTAACGATTTGCACCCAATAAAAATGAAAAAATGGAGAAATGAAACCCGTTCGGTTCATTCTCCATTTTCAATTCTCCATTATTTCGCCTGATATGTCGGTTTGAGAAACATTTCTTCAAGATATTGCTTGCCTGTTTGGGTCCGGAACACGCGGTCTTTCGCGGTTTTACACTGCTCTGCCATCATGCCGTCCTCGTAGGCGTTGACGAGGAAATCCGCTTCGAGCAGAATACGGAAATCTTTTTCCTCTCCGGCGGTATAGGTATGGTGATGCGCGATGAGCCACTGCACGCGCTCGCTCTCCCGCTCATCTGCGCCGCACTGCTGCAGCATGGGAGCCGCAACCGCCGGACCTTCCATCTCCTGCCAATGCCCGCCGCTCGAGCCATGCTTCCGTTCGGCTTCGTGGATGCCGATATCGTGCAGGACTGCTGCGGCTTCCAGTACATTCTGCGTATGCTCATCCAGACCTTCCCTGCGCCCGAGCAGGCGGCTGTATGCGTATACCTTTATAAAGTGCTGAATCCGTTTTGCGTCGCCTGCGTCGTATGCGATGGCGAGCGCGGTCAGCTTTTCGATGTCAATCATGCGTGTCACTCCTTTGGCGCAAGCATAGCACCGCACGACCGGATTTGTCAAGTCAGGGTAATACCACATAATTGAACAAGAGCGATTTACGAGTAAATTTTGCGGTTTGATTAGGCGTGATTTTGCGGTAATACTTTGTGTATTACCGTGAAAGCACAACGACGTCAGAGCACAAAATTTCCGTAAAGCGCCGCAGTTTAATTGTGCGGTGTTACCCTAATCCTGTCCAGCCGTATTTCGCCATATCCACGCGGCCGTCCTCGGTGAACTCGATGCCGTCCGCTTCGAGCAGTGCGCGCTGGATATCCGCGCCGCCGAACGCAAACGCCGGTGACGTTCGTCCGTCTTTCGTCACCACGCGGTAGCATGGAATACCCTCCGGATCGGGATTGGCATGCAGTGCATAGCCGACGACGCGCGCCCATCTCGGGTTGCCCGCGAGCAGCGCGACCTGCCCATAGCTGGCCACCGTTCCGCGCGGAATTTTCTTCACCACTGCATATATACGGTCAAAGCTGTTTGCCATGGCTGTTGCCTCCTTCTTTTACTTTATTATATCAAGTCAGATTGCCAATATCCATAGGTTTTTCGGCCTAAAAAACTGTATAATTTTATCGTGCTAAAGTATTGCATATGCAAAAAAATTGCTATATAATAGAACCGTCACCAAATATAAAAGCATTCCACTCGGATTACTTACGAAAGTTAAGCGAGTGGTATAGAATGTAAGGAGGACAATAAAAATGGCACTTACCAATTCTTATCTGCAGGGCGTGTACGAAACCGTACAGAAGCGCAACCCGAATGAGCCGGAGTTCCAGCAGGCAGTTTACGAGGTTCTCGAGAGCCTTGAGCCGGTTGTTGAAGCTCGTCCGGAGCTTGAGAAGAACGGCATCATGGAGCGCATCGTAGAGCCGGAGCGCATGTTCATGTTCCGTGTACCGTGGGTTGACGATCAGGGCAAGGTTCAGGTTAACCGCGGCTTCCGTGTACAGTTCAACTCCGCAATCGGCCCCTACAAGGGCGGTCTGCGTCTGCACCCTTCTGTTAACGCATCCGTTATCAAGTTCCTCGGCTTTGAGCAGTGCTTCAAGAACAGCCTGACCACTCTGCCGATGGGCGGCGGCAAGGGCGGCTCCGACTTCGACCCGAAGGGCAAGTCTGATGCTGAGATCATGCGTTTCTGCCAGTCCTTCATGACCGAGCTTTCCAAGCACATCGGTCAGTTCACCGACGTACCGGCAGGCGATATCGGTGTTGGCGGCCGTGAGATCGGCTTTATGTTCGGCCAGTACAAGCGTCTGCGCAACGAGTACACCGGCGTGCTGACCGGTAAGGGTCTGTCCTACGGCGGTTCTCTGGCACGCACGCAGGCAACCGGCTACGGCCTGTGCTACTACATGAAGGAAATGCTCGCATACAAGGGCACTTCGTTCGAGGGCAAGACCGTTGCAATCTCCGGTTCCGGCAACGTAGCAATCTATGCCTGCGAGAAGGCTACCCAGCTGGGCGCTAAGGTTGTTACCATGTCCGACTCCAACGGCTTCATCTACGATCCGAACGGCATCAACCTGGATATTGTTAAGGACATCAAGGAAGTTAAGCGCGGCCGCATCAAGGAGTATGCTGAGCGCGTTGCAGGCAGCACCTACACCGAGGGTCAGCGTCCGTGGGGCGTAAAGTGCGACATCGCTCTGCCGTGCGCAACCCAGAACGAGCTGAACGAGGAGAACGCCAAGGCTCTGATCGCCAACGGCTGCAAGTTCGTAGCTGAGGGCGCTAACATGCCGTCCACCCCGGAGGCTGTTGCAGCATTCCAGGCAGCCGGCGTATTCTTCGGCCCGGCAAAGGCTGCTAACGCAGGCGGCGTAGCTACCTCCGGTCTGGAAATGAGCCAGAACTCCCTGCGTCTGTCCTGGACCTTCGAGGAAGTTGACCAGCGTCTGCACGACATCATGGTTAACATCTTCCACACCTGCATCACTGCAGCTGAGAAGTACGGCCACAAGGACAACCTTGTTATGGGCGCTAACATCGGCGGCTTCGAGAAGATCGCTGACGCTATGCTGGCTCAGGGCGTATGCTGATTTTCGATTGAAAGGGCTACGCCCTTTCAATCGAGGGACGCCCTTGACAGGCGCTGCCTGTAAGGGCTACCGCAATAAAAGAGCACCGGAATTTCGATTCCGGTGCTCTTTTATTGTTTGCTAAAAATGACCCGGCAAAGTATCAAACCATACGATATCGCTTAACCGTAGGGTGCGCCGACTCGGCGCACCGTTGCAGACCATTTGCAGATATATAGCCGTAGGGGCGAACATTGTTCGCCCAAAACACGTTCCATTTCACGTTGTGTGGGAGCACACTGTGCTCCCCTACGGGATAACATGTACCAATCGTTTCATTCGGTGCGCCGAGTCCATCCCTCCCGAGCATCTTATCACACACCATCAAAAAAGACCGCCGTAAGGCGGTCTTTTAGCTTATGCGTTTTCCGAGAAATCCGCAAGACGCAGGTTCTCGTTATGGTCGGTTGCGTAGGTGATATTCCACGGCGAAGTGAACAGCAGCAGGCTATTGCCCTTGAGATCCTCGACGATCTTGGTGTCGCTCGTGAGCTGGAGCTTCTTAATATCGAAGTCCTCCTCGTCATTCTCAACCCAGCGAACGTGCTCATACGGCAGGTTTTCGCGGATGATCTCGACGTTATACTCGTTCTTCAATCGGTACTCGAGCACCTCAAACTGCAGCACGCCGACAACGCCGACGATGACCGATTCCATACCGGCATTCGGCTCGCGGAAGATCTGGATAGCGCCCTCCTGTGCAATCTGCTCGACGCCTTTGACGAACTGCTTGCGCTTGAGCGTATCCTTCTGACGGACAACGGCAAACAGCTCGGGCGCGAACGTCGGGATGCCGGAGAACACGCACTTATGCTTGGGATCGCACACGGTATCACCGATGGAGAACACACCCGGATCGAAAATACCGATAATATCGCCCGCATACGCCTCATCGACAATGGAGCGGTCCTGTGCCATCAGCTGCTGCGGTGCGGCAAGCACCATCTTCTTGCCGGACTGAACGTGCAGCACGTCCTGACCGCGCTCAAACTTGCCGGAGCAAATACGCATGAACGCAACACGGTCGCGGTGCGCCTTGTTCATGTTCGCCTGAATCTTGAACACAAACGCGGAGAAATGCGGGTCGAACGGGTCGATCACACCGATGTCAGCGGTACGCGCGGTCGGCGGCGGCGTCATCTGCAGGAACTTTTTCAGGAACGGCTCAACGCCGAAGTTGGTCAGCGCGGAACCGAAGAACACCGGCGACAGCTTGCCCTCGTGCACAGCCTTGAGATCAAACTCATCGCCTGCACCGGAGAGCAGCTCCACATCGTCGATCAGCGTCTGGTACTGATCCTCGGGCAGCATACCCTCGAGAATCGGATCGTCGATCGACAGTCGCTGTGCCTTGACCTCGTGGCGGAAATCCGCGCCCTCAAACGCGATAACCTCATCGTCCATGCGGTCGTACACGCCCTTGAAGCGCTTGCCCGAGCCGATCGGCCAGTTTACCGCATAAGTGCCAATGCCCAACTCGTTCTCGATGTCCTCGAGCAGCTCGTACGGGTCGCGTGCCTCACGGTCCATCTTGTTGATAAAGGTGAAGATGGGCACGCCGCGCATCGCGCAGACCTTGAACAGCTTGCGGGTCTGTGCCTCGACGCCCTTGGAGGCGTCAATGACCATCACCGCCGAGTCAGCTGCCATCAGCGTGCGGTAGGTGTCCTCCGAGAAGTCCTGATGGCCCGGGGTATCCAGAATATTGATGCACTTGCCCTCATAGCGGAACTGCAGCACCGAGGACGTTACCGAAATACCGCGCTGCTTCTCGATCTCCATCCAGTCGGAAACCGCATGACGGCTGTTTTTCTTGCCCTTGACCATGCCGGCCTCCTGAATGGCTCCGCCGTAGAGCAAAAACTTCTCTGTAATGGTGGTTTTACCGGCGTCAGGGTGCGAAATGATTGCAAATGTGCGCCGATTTTCAATTTCTTTTTTCAGGTCTGCCACAGACTTTTTCCTCCCGATCTATCAAAAAACTAATATTGTTGTAGAATGTACACAGAATGTTCACAATTCACCAGTATTATAAATGACGTGGAAAGCGTAAGATCCCCCCACATGTTCTTGCTTTCTACTCTCTATCCTACCTTTTATTGCGGGAGCAGCCGGACGAAAGTTCGGCTGTTCCTGTTTTTTTACCTTTTTCAAAGGTAGAACGAAAGCTGCGGCACCCGCCGCATCGGGGCAAGAGGGTAGACACCTACGGTTTCTACCCTCTTAACTCCCGTTTCCCTTAACTTGTTAGTCCAGCGCAGCTTTCCTATCTGTGACCGCTCCGAAAAAGGGGAACGACAGTCGGTCTACCGCAGCGTGTCTTTCTCCGCCTATTCGCAGTTCACAGACAACTTACTGCTACACATATCGGAAAGTCTACGCAGAGGGCGGCACAGCTATGCCGCCCAAAGGTTAAACTTAACCATTGCGTGCGGCACGCGCTGTCAGACGCAGAAGAGACCCTCGTCAACGTGTAAGGGTGACCCGACTGCCGTTCCCCTTTTCGAAGCAGTCGTCGGTCTCTGATTTGCGTCAGGCTATCTTCGGAAAGGGGTGAAAATCAGAGGGTGGAAACCTTGGTGTCTATCCTCTTGTGCGCTTGCCACGAAGGCAAGAACCGCCGCATACTGCGGCACCAATTTCCGTCAAATGCAAACCCTGACAAGGATGCAAAGGAGCCATCACAGCTCCTTTCGACCCTCCAGTGCACGGGTCAGCGTCACCTCATCGACGAACTCCAAATGCCCGCCAACCGGAATACCATACGCCAGCCGCGTAATCTTGATGCCGAACGGCTGCAGCAGCCGCGAAATGTACATCGCCGTGGCTTCGCCCTCGGTGTCCGGATTGGTGGCGAGGATAACCTCCTCGGTCTCCTCCTCCGCCACACGCTTGACCAGCTCGCGGATACGGATGTCGTCCGGTCCGACGTGCCCCATCGGAGACAGCGTGCCGTGCAGCACATGATACAGACCCTTGTACTCCTTCGTGCGCTCGAACGCGATTACATCGCGCGGCTCTGCCACCACGCAGATCACCTTCTGGTTGCGCGTCTTGTCCGAGCAGATCGGACAGATCTCGCTGTCCGTCAAATTCTGACAGCGCTTGCAGGTGAACGTCTTGGCTTTTGCTTCACGGATGGCATCCGCAAACCGCTCGGCGTCCTCTTTCGGCAGGTCGAGCACATGAAACGCCAGCCGCTGTGCGGTCTTCTGGCCGATGCCCGGGAGCTTTGCAAACTCCTCGATCAGCCGTTCGACCGGCGGTGCAAAAAGCTCCATTACAGCAGACCGCCCAGACCGCCGCCGATGCCGCCCGTAATCGCGGACATCTGGCTCTGCGACTTATCGGAAGCCGCCTTGAGCGCCTCATTGACCGCTGCAACGACCAGATCCTGCAGCATGTCGATATCGTCCGGATCAACAACGTCCGGCTTAATCTCAATGCTCTTGAGCGTGGAAGTGCCGGTTACAGTCGCGGTAACCATGCCGCCGCCTGCCGTGCCGGTGGATTCCATCTGCGCGATCTCCTCCTGCGCCTTGAGCATGCTCTCCTGCATCTTCTGTGCCTGCTTCATCATCGCCTGCATGTTCATGCCGCCGCCGAAGCCGCCGAAACCCTTACCCTTTGCCATAATAAATGTCCTCCTTAAAGCTGTTTCACTTGAATATCCATTGATTTAGCGCGGTCGATCAGTTCATCGACTGCGATATTTTTTTTCACACCAAGCTCCTCGCCCGCTTCGCGCACCTTGACCTTGATGGGTGCGCCGTTCAGCTTAGCCGCCTGCTCCCGGATGACCGAAATGGTCGGCTCCTTTGCCGCGAGAAGAGCCGTCATTTTGTCCTCGCAGAGAATGACGAGTGCGTTATCCTCAAGCACGCCCTTGGCGCTCAGCTTGATACAGGTGTGCGCGCCGATGTTGATTTTGTTGGTCAGCGCCTTGAGCAGCGGCTGCCAGTGCTGCCACAGCGTCCGTTCCGGCTTGGGCGGTGCCGGTGCCGACTCCTCCTCGCTTACCCAGTCAGGCGCATCCTCGTCACCCGGAAGCGGCGGTGCATCATCGTCACTCGGCGGAGGCGGCACATCGCCTGCCTGCTGCGCGGCTGCTGCGGGCACCATCTGCACCGGAACACCGTTCTTCAGCTTTTCCTCGAGCGCTTCTACGCGCCCGCCGAGCGTATCATAGCTGTCAGCCCCCAGACTGCACAGCCGCACCGCGCACAGCTCAGCCTCAACGCGGCGATTGGCTGCCGTGCGCATGTGGTCGAGCGAATCGCTGATAATGCGGCTCCACGCGATGAGCGTGGACGACGCCAGACCGTCGCACAGCGCCTGCAGCGTCTTTACACTGTACGCGGGAGAAATGAGTGCGGAAACGTCGGTCTTGCTGGTCTTGACCAGCAGTGCGTCGCGGATCAGACCAAGCATCTGGTCGTACACGGACGCCAGATCACGACCCGCATTGTAATATTCGTCCAGCAGGCCGACTGCCGCCGCCAGATCACCGGTTTTCAGGTGCTCGGCCAGGCGAATGCCATCGTCCTGACCCATGACGCCAAGCGCCGCCGTGACGGTTTTCTCGTCCACCGCACCGGCTGCCGCCGCACGGTCGAGCATGGAGAGCGCATCTCGCATGGCGCCGTCTGCCAGCCGGGCGATCAGGCGTGCCGCACCTTCGGTCAGCTCGATGCCCTCGCCCGAGGCAACATCCAGCAGACGGCGGGCAATATCCTCCGCGCCGATCCGGCGGAAATCGAACCGCTGACAGCGCGACAGAATGGTCGCAGGTACCTTGTGCAGCTCGGTGGTAGCGAGGATGAACAGAACGTGCTCCGGCGGTTCCTCGAGTGTTTTGAGCAGCGCATTGAACGCACCGATGGACAGCATGTGTACCTCATCGATGATGAACACGCGCTTGCGGACCTGTGCAGGCGTGTAGCGCGTCTCATCGCGCAGGTCGCGGATGTTGTCCACACCGTTGTTGGACGCCGCGTCAATCTCGGTCACGTCCAGCACCGAGCCGTCCAGAATGCCGCGGCACGCCGCACACTCGTTGCACGGATCGCCGTTCACCGGATGCTCGCAGTTGACTGCGCGCGCGAGGATCTTCGCACAGGTGGTCTTACCGGTGCCGCGCGTGCCTGTAAACAGATATGCATGGCTCAAACGTCCGGACTGCAGCTGCGCGCGCAGCGTGTCCGTGACATGCTGCTGCCCGATCACATCCGCAAACGTCTGCGGCCGCCATTTGCGGTATAAAGCCTGATACATTACGAAGTTCCTCCTTCCGTGTTGATAGGTGATGTAGGTGTTGCTGTTGATAATCCACGCTCCCGTGAAGGGAGCGACTGCTGTGCTCATCACGCAAGGCGCGTTTCTTGCTATTTCAATCCACGCCCCTTGCAAGAGTTATAATCAAAAAAGCAAGCCATTAAGTTGCAATTCCGGCATCAATTCAACATTATCACAAACAAAATTACTGATATTGTAACATTTCAATCCACGCGGACTAACAAAAATAAAGAGGCGGGCGTAAGCCCGCCTCAAAGCGTCCTCTCGCGGACTCTGTCCGCCATTCAATACCGGTTTGCTTGCAAACCGTACCCGCATGACAGGATTTTGTTTCAAAAATCCGAGCCATCGATCTCCGCCGCTTCACGGCGGCATTCAATCGAATCTTACGGCCGTGCCGTAAGATTCATAAAAACCCGCGACATGTGCGTGGGTTTTTATACAAGACGGAGCAAAAGTTTCGACCATCGGGAGGAACTTTTGTCCCGCCGGGATTTGTCCGAGCCGCAGGCTCGGCATATCCCCTTCGATCGAAAGCGTGGTTTCGATCGAGAATCGTTCAGCGCCCCACAAGACCGCACACAGGTAATTCGAATACACACACCCGGCTGCCTTTCCGCATTTCGGGCTCAGAATCGGCAGATCTGCGGCACACGATGGTTTCTGCTTAATGCTGCTCGGTTCCCCGCCTGACATGGTTCACAGTCCTCCGTTGCGCAGTACCGGTCCCTCATCGCCCTGTGAGTGGCTGCCTCGCCGCATGTGTGCTCCTTGTTACCCGCATAGTCCCCGCTGAAGCGGATTGCGGGTTCAAGGCACCGCTAACGCCCCGACTTGTGCGGCCTTGTGCGGCGCTGAACGATTTTCAGTTTTCAGTTTGTGCCGAACAATTCGGCTTTATGCTTCCGGATCCTCCGAGCTGTCACCGCTGTCTCCGCTGTCGCCACCGGAATCGCCGCTGTCTCCCGAATCGTCTCCGCTGTCACCGCCGTCGCCGCTGTCGTCACCGGAATCGCCGCTGTCGCCGCTGTCATACGATCCGCCGTCACCGGAATCCTCATTGCCGGTGCCGGTATCCGAAGAGCTGCTGTCCGAATCGCTGTCATCTTCTTCATCATCGTAGTAATAATTATCTACGCCCATGTTCTCGAAATCATACTTGTTTTCGATATTCTGATGACTGCAGGTCTCGGTCGGAACCTTGCCCTTCCAGAATCGGCCGGTTGCCGCACGTCCCGCAGCGCGGCACGCACCGGATGCCAGCAGACCGGTATCCATACAGTAGGTGACTTCCTCGAAATCCTGCGGATGCGAGTCAAATACCAGACCGGAATCACCCGCATGCACCTTCTGCATAACAGCCAGCCAGATATTCGCCGCATTGCGGCCGTACAGGCCGTCCAGACGGTAGTTATGCTCGTAGCCTACCCATACCGCACCGGAATACTTCGGCGTGATGCCGCAGAACCAGATATCGGTATTGGAGGTGGTCGTACCGGTCTTGCCTCCGGTTTCTACACCGTCAAGCTGAATGCCGTAGGCGGTACCGTGTGCGGTAACGTTCTGCAGACAGTCGAGCATATAATAATCCGTGCGGACATTGGTAAAGCCCTTATCCGTGTTGGGTGTATTCTCCATTACGGTGTTGCCTTCGCTGTCCGTCACCTTGGTGTAGGTGCGGGTACCGCCGCAAACGCCATCATTGATGAAGGTCGAGAAACCGCCCGCCATCTCACGAACGGTAACGCCGTCCGTCAGTGCGCCAAGCGCCAGCGGTGCAAGGTCGATATCCGACTGCACGGTACCGTCCTCGTTGGTGCGGCTGTCTACCAGCTTAAAGCCAAGCTGCTGGGTCAAAAAGTTAAACGATACCTGCGGTGTCAGCGTTTTGAGAAGCTGTGCAGAGACCGTATTGAGCGAACGGGTCATGCCCTCCTTAATGGTCAGCTGACGGCCGGTCGGATATTTGCCGTCGTTCATCGGCCACGGATTGCCCTCTTCATCCTCCATGAGCGCACGATCATAAATCGTGCTGTCCGGCGTGACGATGCCGTTATCCATCGCCGGTCCGTAAGCCGAGAGCGGCTTGAGCGAAGAACCCGGCTGACGGCGTGCGTCAGACGCATAGGAGAAACCGCGGCTGCTGGTCTTTTCACCGCGGCCGCCGGCAATACCAACGATATTGCCCTGCTTGTCCGTGATGACCATGGCGCTCTGCGGAATTTCACCGTACTTTTCGGTGTTCGGGAAATTATCTGCGTTAGCCCAGACCTCATCAAGTGCATTCTGCACCTTGGTGTCGATGGTCGCATAGATGTTCAGGCCGCCGGAGTAAACCATGTTCTCCGCAACCAGACGGGAATATCCCTTTTCGGTCATCAGGTCGTTGATCACGTCCTTGATAACTTCATCGGTGAAGTAGCTGTAGGTGGACTTGATCTCCTGCTGATACTCCTCGTAGGGGCGGTAGTTAAGCTCCTCTGCTACGGCAGCCTCGTACTCCTCCTGCGAGATCATCTTCTGATCGAGCATCTGTGCAAGGATGGTCTCCTGACGCTTCTTTACCTTTTCGGGATGGTTATAAACGTCGTAAATCGACGGGTTGTTGGTAAGACCTGCCAGCACGGCGGATTCTGCCAGATCCAGCTGCGATACATCCTTGTCAAAGTACTGCATCGCCGCAGTCTGCACACCGTAGCTGTTGTAGCCCAGATAGATCGTGTTCAGGTACATGACCAGAATACGGTCCTTGTCGTCAATCTCTTTCTCGAGTGCAAACGCGCGGAAAATCTCGTTTACCTTGCGCTTTACCGAGTAATCGTTATCAGCCGTGATGTTTTTGATCAGCTGCTGCGTTATCGTGGAGCCGCCGTACTGCGTGCCGCCGAGCAGCCAGCCCTTGACCGCACCGATCGTGCGCACCCAGTCTACACCGTGGTGCTTGTAAAAGCGCTCGTCCTCGATTGCAACGACTGCGTTCTTGAGGGTATCCGGAATCTTGTCGCTGTCCACCCATTCACGGTTTTCCTTGCCCTTGATGGTTTCGTACAGCTTGTATTCATCGGAATCCGATTCCTTAGCATAAATGAATGAATTCAGATTCAGACCCAGTCCCTTGCTGATCTCCACCGCAGTTTCCTTCGCGGACGGATTGATATAGATGTGCACATACATCGCAAACGCAATGCCGCAGAAGCAGCCGCACAGCACGCCGATCAATACCAGTGTAATCAGTATGCGGGAGAACAGATGTCCGATTCCCGTTCCTTTTTGATTGCCAGTTGCCAATTTGTTTTCCTCCTTGCCCCACGATATGCACCGCAGGGTCCTGTCGGGTAAGACGAAGAACACGTCCTATTTGTTCCCGCACACGGTCTTGTTTTTTTGAAACACCGTGTATTGTTGGCAATACCGTAAAATTCATCGGTATTACCGTCTTATAAGGCTAAATGAATTGTACAATAGCTGCCTGTGCCGATTTTCTTCCGGCAGCTTACTGCCGAGGTAATAGGCACTCTGATAGCATTATACCACAGGACTTTGCAAATTCCAAACATTTTTTACGCTGCTTTTAGAATAGACCGTATTTTTGTGGGAATACTCAAAGCAAGTCCCACTGAGTGAAGGAGTTTTGACTATGATGCAGGGTTTTTATCTGCTTGCTATGCAGCAGGCGCGGCGGCGCACACAGCTCGCCGCGCTGGCATGTCTTGCAGCAATGATCAGTCTGGTTCTGGCCGGACGTGCGCTTCTGGCTTCGCCGGCCGTTCCGGCGAGCGCATCGATTACCTATACGGTGCAGAGCGCAAACGACCGGCTTGTCATCCGGCAGAGCGACGGCTCGGTCCTGCGCACAGGCATCGACACGCGCACGCTGCCATCCGCCGAGCAGCAAGCGCTTGCGGACGGCATTACACTCGATAATGCAGAGGAGCTGGCGCGGCTGCTGGAAAATT
Organism: Butyricicoccus sp. AM78-15b2TA; assembly: GCF_027665985.1. NCBI lineage: Bacteria > Bacillati > Bacillota > Clostridia > Eubacteriales > Butyricicoccaceae > Butyricicoccus > Butyricicoccus sp. AM78-15b2TA. The sequence continues at coordinate 88,343 of NZ_JAQEHY010000007.1, read as the reverse complement.
ACAGCTCGTAAAACACCGTCTCCTTTTCCATCGCCATACAGTGTATGCCACAGGCGGAAAAAGTTTTCATGCGAGTTTTGCGCGGATAAGGCTTTACTTTTTCCGCTTTTTGTATTATGCTTTAAGTAACGATAAACACCGACAGGTAGGATCGGAAAGGAGAACCAAATATGCTTGACGGAACGAGAAAATTCAGTCTGGTAGACGAGTCCAACAAGGAGATGAAGCGCACGCTTACCACTGTGTATGACGCGCTCAAGGAGAAAGGCTACAACCCGATCAACCAGATCGTCGGCTATCTTCTCTCTGAGGACCCGACTTACATAACCAACCACAACAATGCCCGCAGCCTGATCTGCAAGATCGACCGCGACGAACTCATGCAGGAGCTGGTTCAGTTCTATCTGGATAACTGAGTTTTTGCAGAATAACCGTATACCTTATTTGCGAAAAAAAATAACCGTTACCTTTGGCGAGGACGGTTATTTTTTATTTTGCAAAACATTTCCGTTCTCTGCGGCTTGACTTTTACCGCAGATTTGCTATACTTATAGATAGAAAAGGGCAATCCGGCAGAAGACGGTTGACCTGGGTTCAATTATTTTGTTGAAAAAATAACCGTTACCTTTGGCCGAGGACGGTTATTTTTTTATGGTTTTAACGATTTCAAGCAGAATGATCAATGTAATAATCTGCAGAATCTGATCCACAATACCACCTCCCTTCAGGGAGTATGGTCAACCGTCTTCAACATCTTTTGCCGGATTACCCGTATTTTTATTGTAACCTATAATTTTCACCTTGTAAAGCCAAAGAGGTATATATGAACGGTTTTCTCCCTATTTCCAAACAAGATATGACCGACCGCGGATGGTATTACTGCGATTTTCTGATCGTCACCGGCGATGCGTACGTCGATCATCCGTCGTTCGGCACGGCGATCATTTCACGCGTGCTGGAGGATGCAGGCTACAAGGTCGCTATCCTCAGCCAGCCGGATTTCCACGATGAGCACGATTTTCTCGAGATGGGCCGTCCGCGCTATGCGGTGCTCATCAACGGCGGCAACATCGACTCGATGGTCGCGCACTACACCTCGGCGAAAAAGCGCCGTTCGGACGATGCGTACACGCCGGGCGGTGTGGGCGGCAAGCGGCCGGACCGTGCGGTAACCGTCTATTCCATGCTTGCGCGGCGCGCCTTCCCGGAAACGCCGGTCTATCTCGGCGGCATTGAGGCCAGTCTGCGCCGATTTGCACACTATGATTACTGGGCTGACCGTGTTATGCCGTCCATTCTGGAATCCACCGGCGCGGATGGCGTGATGTTCGGCATGAGCGAGCACTCGGTCGTTGAGCTGGCAAACAACCTCAAGCACGGCAAAAAGGGCGCAGACGCGTGCAAGGGAGTCCGCGGCACGGCCTATATGGTGCATGATACGGACGATCTGGAGTATGATGCGGTCGAATGTCCCTCGTACGAGGATGTCTGCGCCAGCAAGCCGGACTACGCCCGTTCGGTCAAAATCCAGTACGACGAACAGGATGCCGTGCGCGGCAAGGCGATTCTCCAGCGGCACGGCAAGCGCATCCTTGTGCAGAACCCGCCCGCAAAGCCGCTGACCACAGAGGAGATGGACCATGTTTACGCGCTGCCGTACATGCGTAACTATCATCCGTCGTATGAGGCGCTCGGCGGCGTACCCGCCATTCAGGAGGTACAGTTCTCCATCATCCACAACCGCGGCTGCTTCGGCGCGTGCAACTTCTGCGCGCTCGCGTTCCATCAGGGACGCTACATTCAGGTCCGCAGCCACGAGAGCGTGATCGAGGAAGCGAAAAAGATCACGCAGATGCCCGGCTTCAAGGGCTACATCCACGATGTCGGCGGCCCGACCGCGAATTTTCGCTTTCCGGCCTGCAAAAAGCAGGAGAAATACGGCTGCTGCAAGGACAAGCGCTGCCTGTTCCCCACCACCTGTCAGAACATCGAGGCCGACCACACGGATTACCTCGAACTGCTGCGTGAGCTGCGCCATATCGAGGGTGTCAAGAAGGTGTTCGTGCGCTCCGGTCTGCGCTACGACTACATGATGGCCGAGAAGAACGATGCGTTCTTCCGCGAACTGGTCGAGCACCACATCTCCGGTCAGCTGAAGGTCGCGCCGGAGCACATGAGCGACAACGCCCTGTACTACATGGGCAAGCCGTCCTTCAAGGTGTACGAGCAGTTCCGTGAGCGGTATGCCCGCATCAACGAAAAGCTGGGTCGCAAGCAGTATCTTGTGCCCTATCTGATGAGCTCGCATCCGGGTGCAACGCTTGATGACGCCATCATGCTCGCACAGTACCTCAACCGCGTCGGCTACATGCCCGAGCAGGTGCAGGATTTTTATCCCACGCCGGGTACGCTGTCCACCGCGATGTACTACACCGAGCTTGACCCGCGCACCATGAAGCCGGTTTTCGTGGCGAAAACGCCCGAGGACAAGGCCATGCAGCGTGCACTCCTGCAGTGGCGCCGACCAGACAAGCGTCCGATCGTCATTGCCGCGCTCAAAAAGGCGCACCGTGAGGATCTCATCGGCTTCGGCAAGGAATGTCTCATTCGTCCGGGCAGAGGCAACGACCAGCGCATGCCGGGCAGCAAGCAGCACAGCGTCAGCCGCCACGGCGTGTCCAACGGCGGCAGACCTCAGAATAACGACCGCCGTCATTCTGCGCCTAATAACGGCAAGCACAGTACACCGAACGGCAAACGTCCGGCTTCACGTCCGGCACAGGGCAAGCCGAATCAGGGTAAAAAAACCGGTTGGGCAAAACCGAAAAAGAAAAAATAATTTTATACGGAACTTTTTACGCCGTCTTTCGTCTATACTATCAGAGTTACGAAAGGCGGTGTTTTTTATGACAAAACGTACTTTAGCAATGCTTCTTGCACTTCTGGCGCTGCTGCTGACCGGCTGCGGCAATGCCGAGCCGAAAACCACGGAAGCCGAAATCGGCAGCCAGAGCACGGATGACGCAGCTGCCCTGCCGGATACCACCGAGCAGAAACCGGTCGCAGATGCACCCATGATGGTGATGGTGGATAACACGCTGTATCAGTCTACCGGTGAGGTCAGCACGGTCGATGGCCGCTGCGGCAACATGGACGGCGAGATCACCTCGCAGACGGCGAACGGCACGGACGCGCCCACCGAGAACGGCCAGTCCAACTTCGGCACGGGCTACGGCTATCAGCGCATAGACGACCATATCGAGGTGCTGATTGATAACCAGTGGATCGTGTTCGAGCAGGATGCCACCGTACCGCGGATGGTCATGGTGGATGGCAAGCTGTATCAGGAGACCGGAAACCTGCCTTCCGAGCCGTTCTGCGGAACGCCTGACGGTTCGATCACCTCGAAAACGGCAAACCGAAACGATGTTCCGACCGAAAACAACCAGTCCAATTTCAGCGATAACCGGGATTTTGTGTTCATTGACGAGGATACCATTTACGTTTCCGCAACGCCGGACTGGATGGAATTCAAGGTCATCACCGACTCGGATGTATAAAAACTTTTGTCCGAAGCCTTATTTTATTTGACAACAACCCGGTCGTGCTTTATAATAAACAGTGAACAAAGGAGTTCGTCCCGCGAAGGCGGGTCGGACTCCTGTTTTTATTTTTAGGATAAGGAGGGCTATTTGCCCCATGGACGAAATTGATCTGAAGCTCTTGCGGCTGCTGCAGAAGAATGCCCGCACCCCCATCAAGGCCCTTGCAGGTGAGGTTCGCCTTTCCTCCCCTGCGGTTTCCGCGCGTATTGAGCGGCTGGAAAAACAGGGCGTTATTCGTGCGTATACGCTCGATCTGGACCCGCTGCAGCTTGGCCATCACATTCTCGCGTACATTCATCTGGATATGCAGCCCACCCAGAAAGAGGAATTTTATCCGTTCATTGCTGCGTGCTCGAATGTGCTCGAGTGCAACTGCGTGACCGGCAACTACTCCATGCTGATCAAGGTGTCGTTCGCCTCGACGCAGGAGCTGGACGGCTTTATCGGACGTCTGCAAAAATTCGGCAAGACCGAAACACAGATCGTGTTTTCCTCGCCGGTGCCGCCGAGAGCCATTGTGGTATAAGAAAAAGCCTGCGTGTGCAGGCTTATTTCTTTTATCCACAGGGTGGGGGTAGGTTTGAGTATTACATTAGGTATCGCCAATAAACGGCACACGTTCCGTAGGGGCGCACTAATGTGTGCGCCCTAATCTAACCGATCGCCAACCACGGAAAAGGGCGGACACACTGGTCCGCCCCTACGATAGCCTGTACAGGTTGATTAAACCCACAAATCAAAATTTACTGCAGCTTTTCCGCCGCGAGATCTGCCAGTTTCGCATACTCTGCGAGGCTCAGTCGCTCACCGCGAACGCGGGCATCCAGACCGGCTGCTTCTACGAGTGCGGTGATCTCCTCCTTGTTCATCGACGAGCCGAGCACCGGACCGAGCGCGTTCACGAGCGTCTTACGGCGCATATTGAACGCTGCGCGCACAAGGGCGAAAAACAGCTTCTCGTCCTTAGTCTCAACCGCCGGCTTGTCGAGCGGCACGAGCTTGAGCACCGCCGAATCCACCTTGGGCTTGGGCACAAAGCAGTCCGCCGGAACATCAAATAAAATTTCCGCCTTGGCGTGGTACTGCACATAAATCGAGAACGCCGAGTACGCTGCCGTGCCCGGCTCTGCACAGATGCGCTGCGCGACCTCCTTCTGCACCATGACCGTCACCTGCTCGAACGCGCCGCTCTCGAGCAGCGCCGTAATCGCCGGTGTGGTGATGTAATACGGCAGATTGGCGCACGCGATCGCCTTTCCGTCACCGAATTTCGCCTTGCAGAGCGCGGCAAGGTCGGTTTCGAGCACATCGCCGTGCACGACCTCGAAGTTATCGTAATCCGCGAGCGTCTCTGCCAGAACCGGCATGAGGGCACGATCCAGCTCGACCGCTACGACCTTATCCGCACGCCGGCACAGCTCCGCCGACAGGCAGCCCATGCCCGGGCCGACCTCAACCGCGTTTCCGCACTCGGCAGCACCGCTCATCTCCGCGATGCGGCGCGGCACGCTTTCGTCCGTCAGAAAGTTCTGTCCGAGCGATTTGGAAAAATGGAAGCCATGACGGCCCAGAACCGCTCGAATTGTCTCAATATCACATAAATTCATTTATTTTCTCCCTGTGGCTCAAAAGAGCCGGCGGCATATGCCGCCGGCTCTTTTATGTATTTTGCACGCAGTGCATTTTTAATCGGATTTTATTTATAAAATCCATAAAAACCGGGAGCATGTATCACGGTTTTTATACAAGTGAGGAAATCAGTGTGCTGCATAGCGACGCGCTGATTTTCTCTTTGGATATGTCCGAACATTGTTCGGCATATTCTACTCGTTGAAAAGCGTGCTTTTCAACGAATTACTCCTCGCCCTCGATCAGACCGTAACCGCCTGCCGCACGCTTGTAAACAACGGCGTGGATATTGTCGTTGTCGGCGTTGCGGAAGAAGTAGAACTGGTGGTCAAGCAGGTTCATCTGCAGGATAGCCTCGTCCACGCTCATCGGCTTTACGTCGAAGCGCTTGCGGCGTACTACATCGAAATCCTCCTCGGTCAGTGCAGCCTTCTGCTCTGCCATCTTGTCGAATGCACCCTCACGCAGGCGCTTCTCCAGACGGGTCTTATGCTTGCGGATCTGGCGCTCGATACTGCTGATGGCACCGTCTACGGAAGCATACATATCAGTCGTCGTTTCCTCGGCGCGGACAACCAGACCAACCTGACGCACCGTGATCTCGACCGTCTGCTTGCCGCGCAGCTCGCTGAATGTAAGCGTGGTATCCGAATCCTGCTGGAAGTAGCGATCCAGCTTTTCTACCTTACGCAGTGCGTACTGACGCAGCTCGTCCTCGATCTTGATTTTTCTTTCGACGATAGTGAACTTCATAAAATCATCTCCTAACAGGCGTAAACCGCCTTTGATGGCTTTATCCGCGGCCGCCGTGGTGTGACGGAAACGGTATTGGGTTTTTGCTATCTTCAGTATAGCACAACCTATGCAACTTGTCCAACAATTTTTCAGAAGTTCACAATTTGTTCAGCATATTTCCCAAGATGTTTTACAATCTCTTGTCAAGGTTGCTTACAGCTCGCCCTCTGCGTGACGAGTAACATGGCAGGAAATATTAACCACGCACGGCAGACCGGCGATATGTGTGCCGAACGGCTCAATGGCGCAGGCAAGAGCGGTAACCGTGCCGCCGAGTCCCTGCGGGCCGACACCGGATGCGTTGACCTTATCGAGAATCTGCTGCTCCATCTCGGCGTACAGCGGATCGGCGTTGTGCTGATCGACCGGACGCAGCAGCGCACGCTTGGCGAGATATGCCGCCTTATCGCTCGTGCCGCCCAGACCAACACCGATAATGATCGGCGGGCACGGGTTGGAGCCGGCATGGATGCACGCATCCGCGATGAAATCCACGATCTGCGCCTTGGTAGCGGCAGGCGTGAACATCTTCATCTGGGTCATATTCTCCGAGCCGAAGCCCTTCGGTGCCACCGTGATCTTCACCTTGTCACCCGGAACGACCGAGGTGTACAGGATACACGGCGTGTTGTCGCCCGTGTTTTCGCGGCGCAGCGGATCACCGACCACCGACAGGCGCAGATAGCCGTCGATATAGCCGCGGCGAACACCCTCGGTGACTGCATCCTCGAACGAGCCGCCGGTCAGATGCACGTCCTGACCGATCTCCGCGAACACGATCGCCATGCCCGTATCCTGACAGATCGGCACATTATTCTCGCGTGCAAGGTCGCAGTTGGCGATCATTTCACCGAAGATGGTCTTGCCGAGCGGAGACTCCTCCGCGTTCTGACCATCCACGAACGCCTGCCGCAGATCTGCGGGCAGATAGTAGTTGGCATCAATGCACAGCTGACGCACCAGCTTGGTTACTTCCGAAACCTCAATCGTCCTCATTTTGTCCTCCTATATTCCGGTGCGCCGTTTACAAAAACAGCCTGCACCTGGGTTGCAATATCCAACGGGTCCCCGCTCCACAGCACACAGTCTGCATCCAGACCGGTTTTCAGGCTGCCGATTCTGTCCTGCATGCCCGCAATTTTCGCGGGTACCGAAGTGACAGCGCGCAGCGCATCCGTTTTATCCATACCAGCGCGCACCGCCAGCATAAGCGCCATCGGCAGCAGCCGCAGCGGAATTTCCGGATGATCGACCGTAATAGCAGTTTCGATTCCGGCCTTGCACAGCAGTCCGGGCGCGGCATCCGACAGGTTGCGGATCTCCGGCTTGGAACGGTCGGTCATGTACGGGCCGCTGACCACCGGAACGTGCTCCTCGGCCAGCAGGTCGGCCACAAGGTGCGCCTCCGTGCCGTGAATGATAACCGCCCGCAGACCGAACTCCTTCGCAATGCGCAGTGCGGTAAAGATATCGTCCGCACGGTGCGCGTGGAAGTGCGCCTCGGCCTTGCCCCAGAGAAGCGGCTGCAGCGCTTCCATCTTGATGTCGAAATCCGGCTCGTCCTGCTCCGGATCGTCCTCCGCACGCGCCTTGCGCAAGAAATACTCCTTCGCCTTGTACAGCTCCTCGCGGATGATGCCTGCGGTTGCCATGCGCGTGACGGGCGTTTCGTCCTTATCGTGGTAGACCGACTTCGGGTTCTCGCCCAGCGCGAACTTGATCGCCAGCGGCGCCTTGAGAATCATATCGTCCACACGGCGGCCTGCCGTCTTGAGCAGCGCAATCTGTCCGCCGATGGGGTTTGCGCTGCCCGGACTGACTGCGGCAGCCGTCACACCGGCCTCAAGTGCCTCGCGGAAGCTGCGGTCGAACGGGTTGACGCCGTCCAGTGCACGCAGGTGCGGCGTCGCCGGATCGGTGTCCTCGTTGCCGTCCGCGCCCTCAAAGCCGAGACCGTCCTCGTACAGACCGATGTGCGAGTGAATGTCGATGAGGCCGGGTGTCAGCACGCCGCCCTCGCCGTCAATGACACTTTCGCAGTCCGGCGTTTTCCCCTCGCCCATCGAGGCAATTCTGCCGTTTTCGAGCAGAATCCAGCCAAAAAAGCGAGAATCACGCTCATCCATCGTCCAAATGTTGATATTTTTGATCAGTGTTTGATTCATTCAGAACCTCTTTCAAAAAAAGTTATTGACATATATGGCAATTTATGGTATATTTATCATGGCGGTTGGGAAAGCCGCCATGCACCGTTCATATCTTTATCCCCACAATCCTACTTTTGGCGCTCTTTCGCAAGGAAGAGCGCGTTTTTTTTGCGCAAAAGCAGGAGCTGCGCTTCTTTTTCAGCACAAACTATGCTGGGCACACGAGTTGCGCAGCAATACGCCCTGTCCGGGCAGCACTTTTTCCTGCACCGATTGTCTGGTGCACACGAACCGCGCAGGCGGTTCGCCCCTAACGGACGGTAGGTTTTTCGCTGAACCTCAGCTGGAGTGCGCCGCCTACGGCGGCGGGAACGTGCCGCGCCCCGCGGCGGGGGATTTGCGCTGACGCCGCGCGGGCGCACAAGAGGGTAGACACCTGCGGTTTCCACCCTCTTGTGAATCACCCCTTTCCCTTGGAGGGTCTGACGCAGATTACCGACATGTGACCGCTGCGAAAAGGGGAACGGCAGAGGATTTTCCTACCGCATGTGAGCACAGTGTGCTCCCCCTGTCGAGACATATTCGCAGGGTCGGCTACCGTACTGCTACACATATGGTTTCATCTCCGCAGGGCGCGGCATAGCAGTGCCGCGCAAGTCGCGAGCGCATTATGATAGACAGAGCCACGGAGATAAATTGTACCAAACGCCTAATTCGCAGGTGCCATGCGGTATAATGCATTAAAGAGTTGCGCGACACTGTTATGTCGCGCCTGCTTAGATGAACCCACCTGTGTAGCAGTACGCTGTCTGTGAACTGCGAAAAGGCGGAGAAAGTCACGCTGCAGCAACCCGACTGCCGTTCCCTATTTTCGAAGCGGTCACATATAGGAAATCTGCGCCGGATTAGGAAGCAAGGGAAAGGTAGGAGTTCAAAGAGGAAGGTCACTCATTTAATCCGCGCACAGCGCGGGAACAATGTTTAGCAGCCTACGGGCAAACCGCAGGTTGTCCTTCCTTTTTGCCCACCGCCGTGGGTACGGCGTCGCCCCCGCTGAGGTTCAGCGAAAACCTTCCCGCCCGGAAAGGGCGAACCCGCCTGCGGCAGTTCGCGCACCCCGCCGGGTCGGTGCAGAAAAGGAGCCGCCCCGTCAGAGCGAACACGCTAACGCAGTTCGTGTACCCCGGACAGCCGGTGCCGAAAAGCCCTGCCGACGCTTCATGCACCGGCATATAAAAGCAAAACCGAGGTTTCCCTCGGTTTTCTTCTTTATCTGCGGCGGCGCGAACCGTTCTTGCGATCGGTTGCGTGGCGCACATCGGCCTGACGGCTTTCGCTGTCCGACATAAACGCCTTCAGCTTATCCTCAAAGCTCATCGTGGACGGGTCCTTCGGTGCCTGCTGCACACGTCCGCGCGGTGCGGACGAACGCTGGAAACGCGGCTGACGCGGCGCAAAGCCGCCCTCACGGCGCTCCTGTCTCGGCTGACGCGGCTCCTGCGGCTGCGCCTTCTTGATCGAAAGATTGATACGGCCTGCCTGATCAATATTGATGATCTTTACCTTGACCTGCTGGCCCTCCTGCAGGAAATCCTTGATGTCGTTTACGAAAGTCGAAGCGACCTCCGAAATGTGCACCATACCCGACTTGCCTTCGGGCAGCGCAACGAATGCACCAAACTTGGTGATGCCGGTTACCTTGCCCTCTACGATTGCTCCCACTGCCAAATCCATATAAGCTGTTTTGCCTCCGTTATTATTTCCCTTTACCGGCTGGACGTATCTACAAAAATACGCTCGCCTGGTTCCGCATAGCCCAGTTCTGTCCGCGCCATCTCTCCGATATCCTCCTCGGAAATGCCGCTTTGCATTTCCTGCCGGAGCGTCTCGTTCGCCTTCTGATATTCCTCCACCCGCAACGTCAGAGACGCGAGTTCATCCCGCTTGCTCTTGATCTGCGTGCGCAGGTTTACCACATTGACGACCGCGTAAAGCAGAAACACCACTACCGCTGCCCTGATAAGGATCATCCGCGTGCGCCTTGTCATCTGCTCACCTCATATCGTTTGCTTGCGCGTCAGACTGATACAGGTTTTATTTTATACCTTTTTTGCGAAAAAGAAAAGAGTCTTTTTCAAATTTTTTCGTCAAAAACCGAATTTTTACCGGACTGCACCGCTGTTTTACCACCGTTTGACAGTGCATCCGCAGGCCGTATACGGCGCGTCTCAGCTTTGCAAGCACCTGCAGAAGCCTCATAAGCACTTCCAGCACGGTTTCGCTCAGCGCCGCAAAGTACAATCCCATGCCGCCTGCCGCCGTTAAGAGTACAAAGCCGCGCGGCTGACCGGCGGCCGCGATCAGCCCGAACTCGAATAAGGCCGCCAGCACGATCGCCCAGAACAGCGTATCGAGCAGCGCCGCCCCTGCCCATCCGCACCGGAAATGCAGACGCAGTGCCCGCAGCATGTCATACACCGCCCCGATCCCGACACCGAGCAGCAGGCTTTGCAGCACGAGCGTGACCTGCTGGCTGTTCGTAAACACCGGCATGGCCGCTCACCCGCCGAATATCCGCCGGAACAGGCTGTCGCGCGGCTGCACGCTGTCGTCGTACTCGAGCAGACCGATCTCACCCTGAATGATCAGCTCTCCGGCCTCGAGCTGCAGCCGCTCTACATGCAGTCCCTGACCGCGCACGACCAGCATGCCCCGCACGGTTTCGAGCAGCACCTGTTCCTCATCAAAGCTGTGCACGTCGGTCACACCGGAAATCGTCAGCTTCTCTCTCCCCTCCAGAATGACACTGTGCGGCATTTCACGGCTTCGTTCCTCCTGTGCCATATAACTCCCCTCCTGACTGCAAAAAAGTATCCCGCTCTGCAATATATGCGAGAGCGGGATACTTTATCACCTGTTCAGAGCGGCAGCTCCTTATACAGCGCGGACGCATCTGCTTTGAGCGTATGCTCCGCGATATTCAGCACTTCCACCTTCATCGTGCGCTGACCGAATGCGATCTCGATCACGTCGCCGATCTTCACCTGATACGAAGCCTTGGCCGGCTTGCCGTTGACCGTGATGCGCGCTGCATCGCATGCATCATTCGCCACCGTGCGGCGCTTGATCAGGCGGGATACCTTCAAATACTTGTCTAATCTCACTTGTTTCCGTCTACCTTATCCTTCAAAACTTTGCCCGGCTTGAACACCGGCATGGTCGCCGCTGCAATATTGATCTCCTCGCCGGTACGCGGATTGTGTCCCGTGCGTGCTGCGCGCTCCTTGGTCTCAAACGTGCCGAAGCCGCTGATCTGCAGCTTGTCACCGGCTGCCATGATATCCGCAATGGCGGTAAACACGGTGTCGATCGTCTTTTCGGTGTCCTTCTTGGAAAAGCCGGTCTTTTCTGCGACCAGCGTCACCAGTTCGCTTTTCTTCATGGTTTTGCTCCTTATGCGTGTTCCTCGTGCTTTGCGCTGTCCCACAGTGCGTCCAGCTCGGAAAGGGACAGGTCAGCCAGCTTTTTGCCTGCGGCAGTCGCCTGACGCTCCATCTCAGCAAAACGGCTGACAAACTTGTTGCAGGTCTTTTCGGCGGCAGCCTCCGGATCGATCTTCAGGTGACGTGCCACGTTGACGGACGCGAACAGCAGGTCGCCAATCTCCTCCTCCGGATCGCCGTCGCCGTCGATGGCACGGCGGACCTCGTCAAGCTCCTCCTGCACCTTGTCAAGTGCATCCTTCACGTTATCCCAGTCAAAGCCGACCTTTGCCGCCTTCTTCTGCAGCTTTTCTGCACGGATCAGGCTCGGCAGGCTCTTTGCTACGCTTTCGAGCGCCTGCGTATCGGTCTCCTGATGCTTCTCCTTGCGCTTGAGGTCATCCCAGTTCCTGAGGACCTCCTCGGACGAGGCGACCTCGACATTGCCGAAGATATGCGGATGACGGAAGATCAGCTTTTTGCAGATGCCGTCCGCCACATCGTCGATGTCGAATGTGCCCTTTTCCTTCTCCATCTGGGTGTGGAATACCACCTGCAGCAGAACATCGCCAAGTTCTTCCTTCATGTGCTCGGTGTCCTCGTCATCGATGGCTTCACAGACCTCGTAGGTCTCCTCGATGAAGTTGCGGCGGATAGAATGATGATCCTGCTCACGGTCCCACATGCAGCCGTCCGGCGCGCGCAGGATTTCCATAATGCGGAGCAGATCATCGAACTTGTAACAATCCTTTATTTCAAAATCAACCATTTTTACACTTCCTGATTACTTTAGATGTAAAATATCTGCGATTTTCTCGCCCTTGGGCAGCAGCAGAACATCATCCCGCTCGACTGCACCGAGCGCGAGCAGCAGAACGGCATACACGGCAACCGCCACACCGATGCACGCGAGCGTGATCAGCTTGTCAGGCATGGTGCCGGGAGCTGCGCTCAACGCACCGTTCAGCACGCGCTGCACAATGAAAATCGCCGCACCCATGCCGATGGTGGCCGCCAGCGGACGGCAGACCGTTTTTCCGATCGGCGGCAGCGAACCCGTCAGACGCCTGATGTGGAACAGGTTGATGACCGCGATCAGCCAGTAGCAGAGCGCTGTACTGATGGGCGCACCCATGATATTCAGCGCCGGATTGCCAATGAGAAAATAGTCACCGAGCATTTTGACAACCGCGCCCGCAAACATCGAGACAAGCGGCAGGTCAATGCGGCCGAACGCCTGCAGCGTCGAGTTGGTGACAGCCACAAGTGCCGCCGCCGGTACGGCAAAGCCGAGCAGACCCATGAGCACACCGCCAAGCTCCGTTCCCTGCGAGTACAGCATGCGCAGGATCGGTCCGGCGAGCATGATGAAGCCCGCGCCGGCCGGCAGGGTGATGATAACCGTCATGCGCAGCGTGGTACCCAGTGTTTTGGAAACCTTGGCATGGTTGCCCGCTGCGCGTGCGCTTGCGATGGTCGGCAGCACGCTGACCGCCAGTGCGGTGATGAGCGTCTGCGGCAGGTTGAAGAAGTTGATGGCCTGACCGGTGTAAATGCCGTAGGTAGACATTGCTTCTCTTGCCGTCATGCCGACCGCCGGACTTTGCAGACGCGTGGAAATCAGCGCCACGTCGATCAGGTCGGTCAGACTCATAACCGCTGAGCTGATCGTGATCGGAATGGACAGACTGAGCAGCGTTTTTGCCAGTTGGCCCGCCGGACGCGCGCTGTCGTCCAGCGCGTGCACCGCCGAGCTGCTGCGATGCATGATCGCACCTTGAATGAGCATGTAAACAGCGGCAGCCACCTCGCCGATGGTAACGCCGAGGACGGTCATTGCCGCGACTGCCTGATCGGAAAAGTTATGCTGAACCGCGTAATACGCCAGTCCAAGACCGATAAACAGCTTGCCGAGTGACTCGATCACCTGCGAAACCGCCGTCGGCACCATGTTCGAGCGGCCCTGATAATAGCCGCGGAACACCGCCAGAACAGCAACCATCAGCACGCTCGGTGCGATGGCCATAACCGCCAGCCGGGAATCCGCGCTCTTGATCCAGGATGCAAACGTGCCCGCGCCGAGGAACAGCACGACCGAGCAGACCGCGCCGAGCGGAATGAAAATGCTTCCCGCCACACGGACGGTACGCCGCACCTCATGTTCTCTGCCGCGGGCTGTGGCCTCTGCGACCATTTTCGCCAGCGCCGCCGGAACACCGACGGTCGAGATCATCAGCATCGCCGTGTACACGCGGTACGCCGCGCTGAACATGCCGAACGCCGGCGAATCCTTGCCGCCGATCATGTTGAGCAGCGGTATCTGGAAGAATGCGCCAATCACCTTGACCAGCAGACTGGCCAGCATCAAAATGAACGCACCCTGAATGAAATTCTGTTTTTTACGCTGCAAACGCCATACGCCCCTTCCTTTGATCAGAATGGGCATAGCTGCCCTTGCCCGATATTACAATATGATGCATCAAACCGTATTATGTTACAGCTCTGCACCGCAGGACGAGCAATATGCGTCATCCCTGCCGCACGGTTTGCCGCAGTGCGGGCACGCCGTTACCGAGCGCATTTCCGCCAGCTTGTCGCGCAGCGCGGCCAGCTTTTCCTGCTTGGCATCGACCTGCGCCATCTTTTCGTCCATTTCCTCGTTGGTGACCTCTGCACCGCGGTGCAGATCGTACACCAGCTTGCCGATTTCCTTGTACAGTGCTTCGCACTCGGTATTCAGATCGAAAATCTGCAGGTTGATGCGGGTCGCCAGTGCAAGGTCGTTCGCCTTTTTACCGGCTACGCCTGCCGCATGACGGGAGACCTTGCCGGTCTTATCCGCCATGTCCTTTACCTTATCGAGAAACGCCTGCATTTTCATATCCATAGCTTGTCGCTCCTTCCGACGGAATGTCTCCGTTTCCGGTCTCATGGTAATATTGCGTAATGGAACAAGGGCGATTTGCGGGAAAATTTCCGCAAAACGCCGCAGTTTCAATTATGTGGTATTGCCATTATACTTCATACCCTGCCAAAAAGCAAGAATCCGGACATTTTTCAGCCGATAAACTCATGCAGAACCGAATCCTCCGGCATATACGGCTTGTAGTCGATCGGCCAAACCTTATCCAGAATCGCGCTGAGCGGTGCAAGGTCGGCCTGCTCGAGCATTTTCTCCTCGCCCTGCAGCTTTTCGCTCAGGTACTGCATAAGGATGTTGGTCTCGTACGGCAGATAGGTGTCCACCGTAAGATCAGCCTGCCCGCGGTACGGCGAAATATACAGTCTCTCGCCTCTCCGCACCGAGTTCCACTGCTTTAAGGTGTACTCCACCGGCGAGCTGCGGAACAGGCTGTCACGCATGGCGCGACGCAGAAAGCGCAGCATGTGCGGCTCAACGCGGACGTTGCGGTCCGTAAACAGCACACTCGCCACTGAGAGATAGACGCTTGTCGCATGCTTCTCCAGATCGCCCATGATGACCGGATTGAACGCGTGAATGCCCTCGATCATCACAATTTCGTCCTTATGCAGCTGCACCGGACGGTCGTTGCGATGCGAGGTACGCGTTTCAAAGTCGAAGCGCGGCACCATGATTTCCTCGCCTGCCACCAGACGCGTCAGGTGGTCGCGGAGCAGATCCAGATCCATGCACTCCGGACTTTCGAGGTCATTGACGCCGTTTTCCTCGTCAAACGGAATGTCGTAGGTGCCCGAGGTACGGTAATAGTCGTCCATCGAGATCATGTGCGCGTGAATGCCCGCCAGCTCGAGAATACGGCCCAGACGGTCGTTCGTGGTGGTCTTGCCCGATGAGGACGGGCCGTTGAGCAGCACGACCGGCTTGCGCTTGCAGTTCACGGCGATCTGGTCAGCCACCAGATGCAGCTGACGATGATAGTGCTCCTCGCAGTCGTTCACGAAGGCTTCCGCGTCGCATTCGGCACGGTGATTGATGTATTTCAGTGTGTATTCTGCCATAGACAGTCCCTTCTTATGGAATTACTCACTCATTTCCCTATCCTGATTATTTCTTGGGGAACAGCAGCTTTTTCTTGCCGTTGGCCAGTCTGTCCGCCGCCTGAATGTACTCAAGCGGATATTTCGGATTGTTCGCGCGCTCGATCCAGCCGGTCTCGCGCACGACACGCTTGGAAACGCCGCCGGCACCGAGCGACAGAATGGTCTGCAGCTCCTCCATCATGCTCACGTTGTAGAAGCATTCGGTGCCCGGCTTGCACCAGCCGACGTTCTCAAAGCCGCCTGCCATAAATTTCTGCCGGTAGAGATAATACGGGCCGTAGCCTGCGTTCTGCAGCGCATGTGCGGCACCGTCCAGCATTTGAGAAACGGTCTCGCGCTGTGCGGCGGCAGCCGCCTTATCGGTCAGATCAGCGCCGCGCTTGATGGCGAGCGTGTGCACCGTGATATTCTCCGGCGAAAGATTCAGCAAAGTATCCACAGTCTGTGCAAAAGTCTCGGCAGTGTCTCCGGTCAGACCCGCAATGAGGTCCATGTTGATCTCGTCAAAGCCCGCCTGCCGCGCCTCGTCAAACGCGCGGAGCACGTCTGCCGAGCCGTGTTTTCTGCCGATTGCGGCCAGAACGGCGTCATTCATGCTCTGCGGGTTGATGCTCACGCGGCCAACGCCCGCGCTTTTGAGCACGCGCAGCTTTTCCGGCGTGATGGTATCCGGACGGCCCGCTTCTACAGTATATTCGCGCAAATGTGAAAAATCAAAGTGATTTTCGAGCGCCGACAGCAGCCGTGCCAGCTGATGTTCGTCCAGCGTGGTCGGTGTGCCGCCGCCGATGTAGACGCTCTGCACCTGCTTGCCCGCTGCGCGGACAAGCGCGGCTGTCTCCTCGATCTCGCGGCAGAGCGTGTCCAGATACGGCTCGATGAGTTTACCGGACTGCGCCGTGGTTGCCGATACGAACGAGCAGTAATAGCACCTCGACGGACAAAACGGAATGCCGACGTACAGCGAAATATCGTTTTCACCGATGGTCTTGTCCATCTCCATCGCGGTTGCGGCCGCGCGGATGGTCAGCGCCGTGCGCTCCGGCGAAACATGAAAGTGCTCGCGCAGCTCGACCGCCGCCTCGCCGCGCGTCATGCCGCGCTCGATCATGCCGCGCGCCAGCTTGGCCGGACGCACGCCGGTCAGGCTGCCCCAGACCGGAGCCTGCGGCAGAAACGGCACGACTGCGTCGTACACGGTCGTTTTCACCAGTTCGGTGATGGTGCGCTTGTAGTCCAGCGTTGCCAGTCCGGCGACGGACGCGTGCTTTTCCGCCTCGTGCGTTACACCGTCCATGCAGACGATCGCACGCGCGGCGGCTTCGCCGTTCTCCTCAGTCAAAATGCTGCGGCAGTACGGCTCGGTAAGCTGCTCGACCGAATCTGCCCTGCTCAGCGTTTCAGTCGGCAGCAGATGAAACAGCATTTCCTCTACCGCGTGTTTCAGTTCGTGATTTTCCAGTGTATAGATCATTTTCCCATCGCCTGCAGCATATACGGATTGTATGCGCGTTCCTCGTTCAGCGTAGAAATGCCCTCGTGACCGGGGAATACCTTGTAATCGCCGTCAAGGTCATGCAGACGCTTCAAAGAGCGCAGCATGGCAGAGAAATCGCCGCCCTCAAGGTCGCAGCGGCCGCACTCGTGACGGAACAGCGTATCGCCGGTGAACAGGCAGTCGCCGATCCTGATGACGGACGAGCCGGGTGTGTGACCGGGCGTTGCCATATAGGTTGCGGTCATGCCGCCGAACGTCACCTCGGTGCCCTCGTTCGCCAGAATATCCGGCGTATCCTGCACATAATTGCGTGCCAGTCCGCGGAACTGACCCATGTTGTCGCGGCTCAGCAGCCAGGTGTCCTTTTCCGGCACAACATACTGTGCGCCGGTGGCTTCGAGTACCTCGTGCGCCGCCAGAATGTGGTCAAAATGTGCGTGCGTCAGCAGCACATACCTGACATTCAGCTGTTCCTCGTTTACCGCGTGCAAAATCGACTTGGCGTTGTCGCCCGGATCGATCACCGCGGCTTCGCGGGTTGCTTCGTCATATACAATGTAACAATTTGTGCGGACCATGCCCACACAGAGTTGCATCAATTTCATAGGTATTTGTTATCCTTTCCCATGTTATAAGATTGGAGAGTGAAGAGTGGAGAGTGGAGATGTGCGTTTCTCTTCACTCTCAACTCTGCACTCTTCACTCTAAATGCGGCATTATCGCCGCATGTCCTTGGTGTCCATCCACAGCGTTACCGGGCCGTCATTCAATAGATCGACCTTCATATCCGCGCCGAACTCGCCGGTCTCGACCGGCAGGCCGCTCTCGCGGCAGCGCGCAATGAATGCTTCATACAGCGGGATGGCGGTCTCCGGACGGGCAGCGTTCGTGAAACTCGGGCGGTTGCCCTTGCGGCAGTCACCGTAGAGCGTGAACTGCGACACGATGAGCAGGCCGCCGCCGACATCCGCGAGCGAGCGGTTCATTTTGTCGTTTTCGTCCGTGAATACACGCATTTTAACCGTTTTATCGGCCAGATAAACCGCATCGTCCACGGTATCACCGTCTGTGATGCCGAGCAGGACAAGGAAGCCCTGTCCGATCTGTCCGTGAAGTCTGCCGTCGATCGTGACCGAGGCGTGAGAGACGCGCTGAACCAGTGCCCGCATTGTTTTTCCTCTTTTCGTAGTAAGTTTTGAATTTAATCTGTTGATTTTTTTGATTTGGAATGGGTGCCAAACCTTGGCTGGGGTTCCAAAAGGGTAGACACCAATGGTTTCTACCCTCTTGGGACTCCCGTTTCCTTTTGGGGATACCCTGAGTGCAGATGGTAGACTTCGCAAGCAGGAAAGGAACGGCAGAGGATTTTTCTTCCGCATGGTATCCGCTTATTCGCATTTCGGATACCGTACTGCTACATCCAATTGGGGTCTACGCTGGGCGCGGCATAGCAGTGCCGCGCAACTCCTTTGATGATACCAGTTAGATACATCGTGGGGCTCGATGACCCATCGAGCCTTTGTAAACCTTCTGCACCAGCCAATGCCTCCCCTTTTAGGGGAGCCTGAAACGCGCAGGCACAAGCGCTTTCCGCGTCTCATTTTCCATTCTCCATTCTCAATCATCAATTATCAATTCGTATCCACCGTTCTGGTCACATCGACAACGCCCTTGATGGAACGCAGGCGGCTGATCATATTATCCAGCTGATGGACGCTCGTGACGTCAACCATGGCGTTGATAACGCCGTAGCCGTCATTGAGGTCGCGTGCGGAAATCTCATGCACATTGATCTTACTCGATGCAAACGCCAGCGTAACGTCACTCAGCACGCCGATACGGTTGCGCGTGGAAATCTGCAGGCCGGTGGAGAACTTATTGACGTGACCGGCATTGGCCGCCATATCCTCATCCCACCAGGCACGAACCCAGCGGTCGGGCTCTTCCTCGATATGGACATTCACGCAGTCGCGGCGATGGATGGAAACACCGTAGCCGCGGGTGACAAAGCCGACGATCTCATCGCCCGGAATCGGCGTACAGCAGCGGGCAAACTTGACCAGACAGTTATCAATGCCTTCGACAACAACGCCGTCGCTGGATTTATTCTGGCGGCGCTGCTGCTGCTCATTCTGCGGATGTGCGGCACGCTCTGCCTGCTCGCGCTGACGGCGCAGCTTGCCGACATCGTCCTTGACCTTATTGATGACCTTGGTCAGCATAATGCCGCCGTAGCCGATGGCCGCGTACAGCTCATCGACCGTGTTGAACGAGAACTTGTTGAGCGTGTTCTTCTGCACCTCTTCGTTCTCATAGAAGCCGTTATACAGCAGGTTGGCACGCAGCTCGCGGTCGAGATCCTCCTTGCCGTTGACGATATTTTCCTCGCGGCATTCCTTCTTGAACCACTGCTTGATCTTGTTGCGCGCCTCGGTGGTCTTGACGATCTTCACCCAGTCACGGCTCGGACCGTGCGCCTCCTTGGAGGTCAGGATCTCGACAATATCGCCGTTTTTCAGCTGGCTGTCGATCGGTGCGATACGGCCGTTCAGCTTGCAGCCGGTCATGCGGTTGCCGACTGCCGAGTGAATCGCATACGCAAGGTCGATCGGCGTTGCGCCTGCCGGCATGTTGACCACATCGCCCTTGGGCGTAAAGACGAATACCTCGTCCGCGAACAGGTCAACCTTGATGTTTTTGATAAAGTCCTCGGCCTCGGTGTCCTGCTGGGCTTCAAGCAGCTGGCGAATCCACGCAAACGCTTCCTCGTTGCCCTTCTTGTCCAGACCCTGCTTGTACTTCCAGTGCGCCGCAACACCGTATTCCGCCATTTTATGCATCTCTACGGTACGAATCTGCACCTCAAACGGGATGCCCGCTCGGCCGATGACCGTCGTATGCAGCGACTGATAGCCGTTCGGCTTCGGCGTGGAGATATAGTCCTTGAAGCGGCCCGGAATCGGCTTGTACAGGTCGTGGACGTAGCCGAGCACATTGTAGCAGTCCGCCACGGTATCGACAATGACGCGCACGGCGCAGATATCATAGATCTCGTTGATGGTCTTGTGCTGGGCATACATTTTGCGGTAGATGGAGTAAATATGCTTGACGCGGGCCGAAATTGCGTTGTGGATGTTCGCTTCCTTCAGCTTGGTGCTGATGCGGTCCTGAATGCCCTGCAGGAATTCCTCGTGCTGCTCGCTCTGAGCCTTTAAGCCTTCCACAATCTCGTTGTAGCCGATGGGGTCGAGAACCTTCAGAGACAGATCCTCCAGCTCCCACTTGATGCGGCTCATGCCGAGACGGTGCGCGATCGGCGCGTAAATCTCCATGGTTTCCAGTGCCTTGTCGCGCTGCTTGCGCTCGGGCAGGAACTGGAAGGTGCGGGCATTGTGCAGTCGGTCGGCCAGCTTGATAAGGATAACGCGGATATCCTTCGCCATGGCGAGGAACATCTTGCGCAGGTCCTCGAACTGCTCCTGCTCCTTGGAGTAGCGCAGCATGCCCAGTCGGGTTACGCCGTCCACCAGCTCCGCGACCGGCGTGCCGAATTTGTTTTCGATCTCCTTGTAGCCGAACTCGGTGTCCTCAATGCAGTCATGCAGCAGCGCTGCACAGATGGAATCCGTATCCAGACCCATCTCCACAACGATCTCAGCGACAGCGACCGGATGAATGATATACGGCTCACCGTTGCGGCGCTTCTGTCCCTCATGTGCCTTGGCCGCACATTCGTATGCCGCGCGAATCTTCTTGATATTCGCCTGCGGGTTTTGTTTTTGTACGCGTTCGATCAAAAAATCCAGTTTCGTTTGCATAGATCCTTCCCCCATTCGTGTCACCCCGCCATACTTTGCAATGTGGCAAGGACAACCGATCCGGAAATATCGGCCTTGCCCTCGTAGGGTTTGAGCAAAATATTGAGCATGCCTTCCTTGAAATGATAGCTGATGAGTCCGGACTCCTGAAAAACGTCCAGACAGACGAACAGCTTGCCGATGTTAATGTCGCGTCGGCTTTCCCACGCAACCCGGCGGGAAAGTGCCCCGTCCGGTACGGAAAGCCGTCCGTCCTCCGCGCGGCAGGTCACATGCCGCCAGACAGCAACCAGATCCTTGCGGTCGGGCAGGAGCAGACGCGCTTCCCTTGCGGTGAGCGGGCCGTCCTGCATGAGTGTATTATACAGATTGAGAATCTTCTGATCCGCCAGATGCTCGCAGTCACTCAGCTGCACATCGCAGATGGTCAGCTGTACCGAACGGCGGCCTCGAAATTCGTTGATCTCCAGATGAAAGGCGGCATTCACGGTGTTGCCCTCGACAAAGCCGAGACCGCCCGCACCGATGCCGAACCAGATTGCGGAAAACCGCTTGCCGTCCTTGATGAGCGACAGACGAACGTGCCGGTCGCTGGACAGCGGCGTAATCTCCTCAACGGTCATGTTCTTCATGCAGAACACAGGCTCCGCGTTTTTCATGCCATACGGCTCGAGTACGCCCAGAGATTCGATGTTCTCCTGCGTCAGCCACTCCGGCTGCACCATGCAGTCGATATGCAGCTGCGGAACAAGCTCCGCCATGGTGACATGCGTTTCCGCGTACTTGCGCAGGCGCGTGCGGAGTTCTTCGATCCTGTCCGCCTGCACGGTCAGTCCTGCGGCAAGCGCATGACCGCCGTAGCGCTCGAACAGGTCCTCACACGAGGTGAGCGCCTCAAACAGATTGAAGCTGCCGATCGAGCGGCCGGAGCCCTTGCCTACGCCGTCCTCGTCCACCGAGATGAGCACGACCGGACAGCCGTAGCGGTCGCACAGGCGCGAGCACACAATGCCGATAACGCCCTGATGCCAGCCCTCTCCGGCCAGTACGATAATTTTATCCTCAAGCGGGTTGTATTCGCGGCGCAGGCGTGTGAGCGTCTGCTCGAGTATCTTGTTCTCCTCGCTCTGGCGCAGCTTGTTCTGCTCGCAAAGCTCGGCGGCAAGCGCCTGTGCGCGTATCGGATCTTTCGTCAGGAACAGCTCTGCTGCCAGTTCGGCCTTGCCCATGCGGCCCGCCGCGTTGATGCGCGGCGCAAGCACATAGCTGATGGTCGAGGAGGTCAGCCGCCTGTTCTTCATCCCCGCCTCGCGCAGCAGCATTTCCAGACCGATATTCGCCGTCACGGACAGCTTTTTCAGTCCTTCCGCCACAATAATGCGGTTTTCACCGACAATCGGCATGACATCGGCTACCGTGCCGAGCGCTACGAGGTCGGCGTACCGATCGAGCACGGAAAGCGTGTCGCCCTCAAGTGCGCAGATCAGCTTGAATGCCACACCGACACCCGCAAGACTGGAAAACGGATAGGTATCGTCCGTCCGCTTGCAGTCCACGACCGCCTGCGCGTCCGGCAGATTTTCGTGGCACTCGTGGTGGTCGGTAATGACGACCTGCATGCCGAGCTCGCGTGCGACGGCAATCTCCTCGTTGGCTGTAATGCCCGAGTCCACCGTGATGAGCAGGCGCGTGCCCTGCTCATACAGCTGCTCCATCGCCGGACGAGTCAGACCGTAGCCGTCCGTCAGACGATTGGGAATGTAATATTCACATTTTGCGCCCTTGCTGCGCAGATAATCCACCAGTGTGCACGTTGCCGTGATGCCGTCCACGTCGTAATCACCGTAGACCACCATTTTCTCTCCGCGATCTATTACATCGCGGATGACCTCGACTGCCTTATCCATATCGGTCAAACCGAACGGATCATGCAGTCCTCGCGCATCGCAGCTCAGGTAATCCGCCGCAGCCTGCGGTGTGTCGATGCCGCGCGCCGACAGCACCGCCGCCGTCAGCGGTGTATAGCCGGTCTCCCGCGACAGCACCCGCACCCGCTCGGTATCCGGCGAGGCGATCACCCATCGCTTTGCTCTCATATTGAACGATCCCTTCCTGAGTCACGGCAGCAGCACGCCTTCCGGTGCCTGCGTATAGTAACTCCGATTTTATATTATCACTATTATACCAAAACACACCCAAAATCACAACATCTTTATCAAATACAGAAAAAACAGGTGTCTCGCTAAGAAACACCTGTTTTATTACACATTTCAACTTTATTTATCGCGTTTTCCGCCGTTTTTGCGGGCGAGAATCGGGCCGAGATACTGTCCGGTATACGAACCCTCGCACTGTGCAACCTCCTCCGGCGTACCGCAAACGACCAGTCGGCCGCCGCCGTCGCCGCCCTCGGGACCGAGGTCGAGGATATAGTCCGCAGTCTTGATGACATCCAGATTATGCTCGATGACAACAACCGTGTTGCCTGCGTCCACCAGCTTCTGCAAAACATCCACAAGCCTGTGGACATCTGCGACATGCAGACCGGTGGTCGGCTCATCGAGGATATAGATAGTCTTGCCGGTCGAGCGCTTGGAAAGCTCGGTCGCCAGCTTGGCGCGCTGCGCCTCACCGCCGGACAGCGTCGTGGAGGACTGACCCAGCTTAACATAGCCGAGACCGACCTCGCGCATAGTCTCCAATCGGCGTGCAATCTTGGGCACATTGGCGAAGAACTCACATGCTTCATCTACCGTCATATCCAGCACCTCATAGATGTTCTTGCCCTTGTAGCGCACCTCGAGCGTCTCCTTGTTGTAGCGGCGGCCCTTGCACACATCGCACGGCACATAAACATCCGGCAGAAAGTGCATCTCGATTTTGAGCAGGCCGTCACCCGAGCAGGCTTCGCATCGGCCGCCCTTGACATTGAAGGAAAAACGGCTTGCATTGTAGCCGCGTGCCTTCGCGTCTGCCGTTTTGGCGAACAGTTCGCGGATGTCGTTGAACACGCCCGTATAGGTCGCCGGGTTGGAGCGCGGCGTGCGCCCGATGGGCGACTGGTCAATGTCGATGACCTTGTCGAGATTCTCGATGCCGATGAATTCGTCATGCGCTCCTGCACGAGTCTTCGCGCCGTTCAGCTCCGCTGCCAGCTTTTTGTACAGGATTTCGTTGACGAACGAGGACTTGCCCGAACCCGAAACACCGGTCACACAGGTCAGCGTGCCGAGCGGAATCGTGAAATCCGTGTGCTTGAGGTTGTTCACCGCACAGCCCTTGACCGTGATGCTCTTGCCGTTGCCTTTGCGCCGAATTTCGGGCACCGGAATGAATTTTTTGCCCGAAAGGTACTGTCCGGTGATGGATTTGTCGCTTTTGAGCAGCTCGTCTATCGTGCCCTCAAACACGACCTCGCCGCCATTGCGTCCCGCCCCCGGACCGATGTCCACGATGTGGTCAGCTGCAAACATGGTGTCCTCGTCGTGCTCGACCACGATGAGCGTGTTGCCGAGGTCACGCAGCCGCTTGAGAGTCGCAAGCAGCTTGTCGTTGTCGCGCTGGTGCAGACCGATGGACGGCTCGTCGAGGATATACAGCACGCCCATCAGCGATGAGCCGATCTGCGTTGCCAGCCGGATACGCTGGCTCTCGCCGCCGGACAGCGTGCCGGACGAGCGCGAAAGCGTCAGATATTCCAGGCCGACCGACTGCAGAAAGCCGAGGCGGTCCATAATCTCCTTGATTACTCTGTCACCGATTTTATGCTGCATTTCGGTCAGTTTGAGCGTGTGAAGGAACTCCATCGCCTTGACGACCGACTTTTCCGCAAACTCCGCGATATTCAGTCCGCCGAGCGTGACCGCCAGCACCTCCGGGCGCAGACGGCGGCCGTGGCATGCCGGACACGGGCTTTCGCTCATCACTTCTTCAATCTCGCCGCGCGACCACTCACTATTGGTCTCACGGTAGCGGCGTTCCAGATTGGGGATGATGCCCTCGAACGGCTGGCGCATCACGCCGCCCGAAATACGGCTGACCGACAGCTCGAGCGGTTCATCTCCGGTGCCGTACAGAAGCTCGTCGAGCGCCTGCTCGGAGAACTCCTCGATGGGCGTTTCCAGCGTAAAGCCGTGTTTTTTGCCGAGTGCGTTGTAGTACATCGCCGCGATGCTGCCCGTGTCGGCGCTGCCCCAGCCGGACGCACGGATGGCGCCCTGCTTAATGGAAAGATGGCGGTTCGGGATAACGCGGTCCGGGTCAACGCGCTTTTGAATGCCCAGACCGGTGCACACCGGGCACGCGCCATACGGGTTGTTGAACGAGAACATCCGCGGCGTGAGCTCCTCGATAGAAATGCCGCAGTTATCGCAGGCGTAGTTCTGCGAGAACGTGATGGGTTCTCCGCCGATAACATCCGCGATGACAAGGCCGCCGGACAGCGCCGAGGCGGTTTCGACCGAATCCGTAATGCGTCCGCGGGCGTCCGGACGGATGACAACGCGGTCAACAACGATCTCAATGTTGTGCTTCTTGGTTTTCGCCAGCTTAAATTCTTCCGAAAGATCATGGATTTCGCCGTCTACGCGCACGCGGACATAGCCCTGCTTGCGGGCATCCTCAAACACCTTAACGTGCTCGCCCTTCTTGCCGCGGATGACCGGCGCAAGCAGCTGCACGCGCGTCTTTTCTTCAAGCGCCATCAGCCGGTCAATGATCTGGTCGATGGTCTGCTGGTGAATCTCCTTGCCGCATTTCGGACAGTGCGGCGTACCGATGCGCGCCCACAGCAGGCGCATGTAGTCGTAGATCTCGGTGACCGTGCCGACCGTCGAACGCGGGTTCTGCGAGGTGGTCTTCTGGTCGATGGAGATGGCGGGCGACAGACCGTCAATGTAGTCTACGTCCGGCTTGTCCATCTGGCCGAGGAACTGCCGCGCGTAGCTGGACAGCGATTCAACGTAGCGGCGCTGACCCTCGGCGTAGATGGTGTCAAACGCCAGGGACGATTTGCCCGAGCCGGACAGGCCGGTGAGCACCACCAGCTTGTCGCGCGGAATCTTGATGTCGATGTTTTTCAGGTTGTGCTCTCGGGCACCTTTTACATGGATATATTCCTGCATTGTATTTTTTCCTTATCACAAAATAATGGAGAATTGAAAATTGTGGTGATGTGCTTTGCACGTTTATTGATTGCCGCGCAGCGGCGTACCTCATTATCCATTCTCAATTTTCAATTTTCCAACGCCTTGATCTGATCACGGAGCTGTGCTGCGATCTCAAACTCGAGCATCTTCGCGGCTTCCTTCATCTGGCGGGTCAGGCGGGCGATTTCCTGCTGTTTTTCGCCCTTGCTTCGCAGCTTTTTCTTGCTGCTCGAGGGCACATTCGAGGTGATCTCGATAACATCCTGCACCTTTTTATGCACAGACCTGGGGATAATTCCGTGCGCCTTATTAAACGCGTCCTGCAGCGCACGGCGGCGCTCAGTCTCGTCCATGGCGCGTTTCATTGAGGGCGTGATGCTGTCTGCATACAGCACGACCATGCCGTGCTCATTTCGTGCGGCGCGGCCGATGGTCTGAATGAGCGAGGTCTCCGACCGGAGAAATCCCTCCTTGTCCGCATCGAGAATGGCAACGAGCGACACCTCGGGAATGTCGAGACCCTCACGCAGCAGGTTGATGCCGACAAGCACATCGTACACGCCGAGACGCAGATCGCGCACCAGCTCCTGCCGCTCGATGGTCTTAACATCGTGGTGCATGTAGCGCACCTTGATACCTGCGGTTTCAAGGTAATCGGTCAAATCCTCGGCCATTTTCTTGGTGAGCGTGGTGACCAGGACCCGTTCGCCCTTGGCTGTGCGGGCGTTGATTTCTCCAATGAGATCGTCGATCTGGCCATCAACCGGACGGACAACGACCTCCGGATCGAGCAGACCGGTCGGGCGAATGACCTGCTCGACCACCTGACCCGAGCGTGACAGCTCGTACTCGGCAGGTGTTGCGGAAACATACACGATCTGGTTCAAACGGTCGTTGAACTCGTCAAAATTGAGCGGGCGGTTGTCATACGCGCTCGGCAGGCGGAAGCCGTTCTCGACCAGACTTTCCTTGCGGGCGCGGTCGCCGTGGTACATGGCGCGCACCTGCGGAAGCGTCACATGACTCTCGTCCACGATGAGCAGAAAATCCTTCGGGAAATAGTCGATGAGCGTATACGGCGCACTTCCCGGCGCACGCCGCGACAGCACGCGCGAATAGTTCTCAACGCCCGAGCAGAAGCCGATCTCCTGCAGCATTTCAATGTCGTAGCGGGTGCGCTGCGCGATGCGCTGTGCCTCGATCAGCTTGCCGTTTTCCTCGAAGTATTTTACGCGCTTGTCGAGTTCTTCCTCCAAATCCTTGATGGCTTCCTCCAGCTTTTCCTTGGGCGTGACGTAGTGGCTCGCCGGGAAAACAGCAATATGACCCAGTTCACCGAGCGAAACGCCGGTCAGCGGGTTAATACGGCTGATGCGGTCTACCTCATCACCGAAAAACTCGATACGGACAACATCCTCATCCGAATATACCGGCCAGATTTCCACCGTGTCGCCGCGCACGCGGAAGCGGTTGCGCTCGAACGCAATGTCGTTGCGCTCGTACTGAATCGCAATCAGGCGGCGAATCAGCTCCTCGCGGCTCATCTCCATGCCCGGACGGATGGAAATCACCATGCTTTTGTAGTCGATCGGATCGCCGAGTGAGTAAATGCACGACACGGACGACACAATGATCACATCGCGTCTCTCGCTCAGCGCCGAGGTCGCCGAGTGGCGCAGACGGTCGATTTCGTCATTGATGGCGGAATCCTTCTCAATATAGGTGTCGGTCGAGGCGATATACGCCTCCGGCTGGTAATAATCGTAGTAGGATACGAAATATTCTACCGCATTCTCTGGAAAAAATTCGCGCAGCTCGGTGCAGAGCTGTGCGGCCAGCGTTTTATTGTGCGCGAGCACCAGCGTCGGGCGCTGGGTCTGCTCGATGATGTTCGCCATGGTGAATGTCTTGCCCGAGCCGGTAACGCCCATCAGCGTCTGCTCGGTCAGACCGTTGTTGATGCCCTCCACCAGTTTGGCCACCGCCTCCGGCTGATCGCCTGCCATTTGGTAGGGGCTGTGTATCTTAAATTCCGGCACAGAGCGTACCTCCTTTTTTGCCACTCAGTATCTTTTTCGCAAACTTCCGCTTCTTAATCGACCGATAGATGTGAAATTGCTGCGTGCCACAACACAGTGATCGACCAGCTCCAACCCCAGTTCGGAGAGCGTGCGCTGCAGACGGTCAGTCATATCAAAATCCTCCTGCGAAGGTGTCGGCGTACCGTTCGGATGATTATGCGCCAGCGCAACGCCTGCCGCACCGGCCATCAAGGCACCGCGGGCAATCTTGTAGCTGTCCACCTGCACCCGCGCATGTCCGCCGCGTGCGATTTCCTCGCACTTGAGCACACGCCCCGCGCCATCCACATAGGCGGCCAGCAGCACTTCCTCCCGCTCGGCGCACAGCTGCGGCACGAAATATGCGCCGATGCGGTCATAAGTGTTCAGTTTATCGGTAAACTGCTCCATTTTCGCCACATCCGCCTGATAACGGTGAAACAGGGCAAAGCACAGGTGCAGCAGCTCCGCCGAGCGCGGACCGACGCCTTCGACCGTCTGCAGCTCGTCCTCGGTTGCCTCGAGCACCGCATGCAGTGAACCAAACCGCTGCATCAGCCGGTGTGCTGTCGGGTTGGTGTCGCCCTGCCGTACCGCAAAATACAGCAGCATCTCCAACACCTCGTGGTCGCTGAAAATCTCCAGTCCGAACCGGCGGAATTTGTCCAGCATGCGCTGTCGATGACCCACATGGTGATTTTCCGGCATGGTGTACCACCTTTCTTTTTAATTAGTAGTTAGTAATTAAAGGTGTATCTTCTCCACAGCCTGATTGAGCGCTCTGGTTACCAGCGGACTGTCCTTAATCTCCGGGAACGGAACGGTCGGCTGCGGTGCGCCGTCATGCGGACGCAGGCTCTTGCCCATCCAGAGGACATCGCGCCACTGACCAAATTTATACATGCTTTCCTGATATGCGCCCGAAATGATAAAGCCCATGGCTTTATGGAACTTCATCGACCGCTCATTCGGTGAAGTGATGCCGACGTAGATATTATAGTATCCCTGCATCGTCAGCAGTTCAAACAGCGCGGCGTAAATCGCACCGGCGATACCGTGACGGTGCTGCTCCTGTGCAACGTAGATAGATGTTTCGACCGACCACTGATAGGCAGCGCGGGTACGGTGCGGCGCAGCATAGCCATAGCCGACAACCTCGCCGTCAATGCGGCAGACCAGCCACGGCAGCTTTTGGGTATAGGTGCGCCACCGGCGGGTAAACTCCTCTATCGAAGGAGCATCGTACTCGCTCGACACAGTGGTTTGAATAACATACGGCGCATACAGCGCAAGCATCTCGGCAATATCTTCTTCCTCTGCAGGACGCAGAACAACTTCCGGCATGATTTTTTCCTCGTTTCGACATAATCTCGATATAAGTATACCGCATTCATTTTTTATGTTCAATAGGATATTATCAAAAAATCGCACATTTGTTCGCCTTGCATCTGCTGATTTTTTTACAGTATAATTCTTGCCGTTCTATATAATATTCTTTGTCATTTCAGCCGATTGCATTTTGCCCTGCCGAGTAGTATACTATGAAAAGCACTGACGAAAACGGCGTTTCGCCCTGCCGGGGAAGAGAAGGAGGCATCGCGCATATGGTTCGCTACGGTTTTATCCATACCAAAGAGGATATCAAGTTTCTGGTCCTGTTCGCCATGGATCTGCTGCCATTTCCGGTCAGCTTCAGCACCATTGTGGACTTAACGACCTGGTGCGACGAAGGCTTTGGCTACTTTGAGCTGAGCGAGGCTTTCTACGAGATGGTCCCGACCGGACACATCGAGGAGATACCCGATGAAGAAGAAACCCTGTACGCCATCACCGAAAAGGGACGCGAGGCTACCCGCATTTTCGAGAAGCAGCTTCCCTATCCGGTCCGCGAAGCCGCACAGCGCTCTGCGCTGCGTGTCGTCCGCCAGATCCGGCGCGACGCCGGCATCCACACCGCCGTCACCGAGCACGGCCCGAACGACCTGACCGTCCGCATGGAAATGGAGCAGGTGTTCGCGGTGGAAATGAACGTCGTCAGTCACGGACAGGCTGCCATGCTCGAGCGTACCTTTAAGGAAAACGCCGAGGCCGTCTATCAAACATTGCTCACCGCAATGACCAAAAACTACGCAAATGAGAAAGAAGCGCAAAAACCTTGAAACACATGAAGCAACTCGGTGTGCTGCTTGCCTGCTGTGTCGGCGGCTCACTGCTCTCCCTTTTACTCCGCGGTCTACTGCCCGGCAACGTGCTCGGTCTGACCCTGCTGCTCGCCCTGCTCATCTTCGGTGCGGTTCGTCTGCACCATGTAGAGAGCGTAGCGGATTTTCTGCTGCAGAACATGGCATTTTTCTTTCTGCCCGCTATGCTGGGCGTGCTGGAAATCTGGAACGACATCAAAAGCGAAGCACTTGCCATCCTTGCCGTCTGCCTGCTGACCACGCTGTGTACTGCCGCTGCTACCGCACTGACCGTACATATCGTGTTCCGTCTGCAGCACCGTGAAACCGAGGAGGCGTTCGACCATGACTGATCTTCTCTCCTCCTCGCAGTTCTGGCTGCTGGTTTCCATCGGTTTTTATGCGCTTGGCGTAGAGATTCAAAAGAAAACCGGTTCTGCGGTCTGCAATCCGCTGCTGATTGCCTCGATTCTGGTCGGTGCGCTGCTGATCGCAACCGGCACCCCCTACCAGACCTATGAGGAATCCGGCAAGCTGATCTCGTTCTTCCTGACACCGGCAACGGTAGCGCTTGCGATCCCGATTTACCGCAAGCTGGATGTACTGCTGAAAAACCTGCTGCCCATCCTGCTCGGCGCATTCGTCGGCTCGATGGTATCCATCGGCAGCGTGCTGCTCTTCAGCCATCTGTTCGGTCTGAGCGAAAGCACGACGCTTTCTCTCGTGCCGAAATCGGTAACAACTCCGATTGCGGTCGCGGTAGCCGAAATGCTCGGCGGCGTAACCTCCATCACCGCGATTGCGGTTGTCATCACCGGCATCATCGGCGCGATCATCCTGCCGACCTTTCTCAAGTGCATCGGCGTGCGTAATCCGGTGCAGATGGGTCTGTCCATCGGCACGGCAGCTCACGCAGTCGGTACCTCGCGTGCCATTGAGCTGGGTGAGACCGAAGGCGCAATTTCCGGTCTGGCGATCGGCGTTGCCGGTCTGCTGACGGCACTTATCGTGTCGATCGGCTCGGCAATTCTGTTATAATTGAAAATGGAGAATGGAAAATGTCGCTATCCTTGCGCGATACCCTAATTCTCCATTATCCATTCTCCATTCACAAAACCACCTTTCCCCTGCATAAAATGCAGGAAGAAAGGTGGTTTTTCTATGGTGATCCATGTTGTTCGGCCGGGTGATTCGCTGTACCGCATTGCGCAGCTGCACAGTATTCCCCTGCCGTTTCTCATCCAGCAGAACGAACTGCACGAGCCGTACCGCTTAACGCCCGGGCAGACCATTGTCGTTCCGCAGCCGGAAAAGACGTACATCGTCCGCCGCGGCGACACGCTCGGCAGCATTGCCGCGCAGAACGGCACAACCGTGATGCAGCTGTGGCAGAACAATCCGCAGCTTGGCGGCACCGACCGCATTCAGCCGGGGCAGATGCTTGTACTCAGCTATGGAAACAAGCTGGGACGCTTTGCGGTGAACGGCTACGCCTATCCGAGCATCGACCTGCGCGTTCTGCGCCGGACACTGCCCTATCTGACGTACTTATCTGTATTTTCCGTCGGTTTTGATAACGCCGGACGCATTTTACCGTTCTCCGCCGAGCTGCTCGTGCGCATGGCGCGGCAGTATCAGGTAAAGCCCCTGCTCGTTCTGACAACGCTCGGCGAGGACGGGCAGTTCTCCGGCGAACGTGCCCACCGGCTGCTGAACACCCCGACGGCTCGCGCGGCGCTGATTGAAAATCTGGCACAGGTACTGGCCATGCAGGGCTTCGCCGGTGTGGACATCGACTTTGAGTACGTGCCGCCGGAGGACGCGGACGCATATGCCGCGTTTGTCCGCTCGGTCCGCGAGCGGCTCTCGCCTGCCGGATACACGGTCTTCGCGGCACTCGCGCCTAAAACCTCCGCCGCGCAGCAAGGTCTTCTGTATGAGGCGCACGACTATGCCGCGCTCGGCTCTGCGGCGGACCGTGCCCTGCTGATGACCTATGAATGGGGTTACACGCTGTCCGCTCCGATGGCGGTCGCGCCGATTAACAAGGTAGCGCAGGTCGTGCGGTTTGCCGTGTCGCAGGTGCCTTCCGAGAAGCTGTTCATGGGCATCCCGAACTACGGCTACGACTGGGCGCTGCC
Organism: Butyricicoccus sp. AM78-15b2TA; assembly: GCF_027665985.1. Taxonomy (NCBI): domain Bacteria; kingdom Bacillati; phylum Bacillota; class Clostridia; order Eubacteriales; family Butyricicoccaceae; genus Butyricicoccus; species Butyricicoccus sp. AM78-15b2TA. Next base: position 55,818 of record NZ_JAQEHY010000007.1, on the reverse strand, counting down.
CTATGTGCAGGGACAGTCGCGCGCCCGCAGTCTGGGCAACGTGCAGGCCGTCGAGCAGGCGATTCAGGTCGGTGCGCCGATTCATTATGATGACACGGCACAGTCTCCGCACTACAACTACTGGCGCGACCGTGCCGAGCACGAGGTCTGGTTTGAGGATGCGCGTTCTATCCGTGCCAAGCTGGCGCTTGCCGGAGAATATCAGCTGGCAGGCGTCAGCATCTGGAATATCATGCGGTATTTTCCGCAGCTGTGGCTCGTGCTGAACAGCCTGTACGACATCGAAAAGCTTGGATAAAATTCACCAAACCGACCGAGTTTTCCCTGTTTCGGTCGGTTTTTTCCGTGCTTCGGCAGTTTCTCCTTGGATTTCCATTGCAAAACGGTTACAAAACCCGCTATCATACGGTGCATGGGAGTTTCCCGCAAAATCCAAGGAGGTATCTACCTATGAAGTTCAAGAGACTCGTGCCGCTGGCACTCGCGCTTGCCATCGCATCCACCACCGCTGCAGGAGCCGCACGTCTGCCGCAGAACCGCTTTTCGTTCGTCGTGCGTCCGAATTATTACACGCAGACGGTCAGCCGTCCTTCGGCAAGCAAGCCCTCACCAAGCACTGCCGCGAACAGCAGCTACGCCGCGCAGGTGGTCTCTCTGGTGAACGCCGAGCGTGCCAGACAGGGACTGCCCGCGCTGACCGTCAGCACCACGGTGCAGCAGGCAGCGCAGACCCGCGCCGGAGAACTGCAAACCAGCTTTTCGCACACACGTCCGAGCGGCGCATCCTGCTTTACCGCGCTGACCGAGGCCGGCGTTTCCTACGCGCGTGCCGGTGAAAACATCGCCTATGGTCAGAGCACACCGGAGGCTGTTGTGCAGTCGTGGATGAACTCGTCCGGCCACCGCGCGAATATTCTCAGCAGCAGCTTCACCTCAATCGGCGTCGGCTGTACCGTTGTGAACGGAACCGCATACTGGGCGCAGCTTTTCACCGCATAAACGCAAAACAGACCGCATTGGCGGTCTGTTTTGTTGCTCTATCCTGCCGTTTATCACGAGAGCGGATACACCTCGCCGTTGATGGTAACGGACTGCACATTATCCAGATCAAACGCACGCGCAAGCACGGCAATCTCGGTGTCGATGCGGTCGGTGTCCTCAGTGGAATTGAAGCCGTAGGTATACAGAGTCCGGTCAATATCCGCATTTTCGTCCAGAATGACGTACTCCGAGCCGTCCCTCAGCTGCACGCTCAGCTTATCTACCTCGTCCACCGTGCAGTGCATATCCGCATTGCGGATGCGGATGCCAATCTGCGACAGGGTAACATCGCCGTTTTCGCTCGTCAGGTATGGCATCTGCTGAAATTCCGGCAGATCGACCGCCAGAACCGTCTTTGCGGTACCCGCTCCGTCCGCACGCACGGTCGTTTTACCCGGCTCAAGTGCCTCCAGACGGAGCGGCTCTCCCTGCCTGTAATCGCTCGAAATCGCAAATGCGCCCTCGAAATAGTAGTCGTTGTCGGTCGAACGTGCGGTATCGAGGTAAAATTCACTGCCGCAGAAGCCGCTGTCGCCGTACATGACCTCGAAAGCAAGCTGTCCCTCCTCGGCATAGCACGAAGACAGCGTGGACCATGTGATGTCTGGCTTGTTCTGATAGCTGTCGATCAGGTGCGCCAGCGTAAACGGCTTTACGCCATCCTGCTTTTTATTCTCCAGATGCAGACTGATCACACCCGTGCCCGCACTCTCGTCAAACAGCACGGACTCTACCGACAGACGGTAATGCTCGTTCTCGTCGGTCAACTTGGCGTTGTCCGCCGTCTGCACATACCCTTCGAGATTCGCGTCTCCGCCATTCGGGAACAGCAGTGGAAACCAGCTCTGTGCATTCGCGGCAAATGCGGTTCCGCCGATGCACAGCGCGGCAGCCAGTCCGGCGCAGACGATTTTCTTTGCTGAGAAACGGCGTACCGGCTTGCTTTCTCGCTCAGGCAGGCTGTCCAGCGCTCTGCGGACACTGCGGTCAAATTCTTCAGTCATTTTCGGGAAATCATTATGGTTCATCATGCGAAGCACGCTCCTTTCAAGTCCTTGCGCAAATGCTCTCTTGCCGCTCGGAGACGGGTCTTGACCGTGTTTTCCGGTATGCCGAGCATTCCGGCAATCTCACGGATCTTAAAGCCCTCTAAGTAGTACAGCTCCACCGGCAGGCGCAGCTTTTCCTCCAGTGCGGTGATGGCGGCATACAGGTCGCTGTAATCATCAGCCGCAGGCGCCGGTATCGCCTCAGCAGCAGCCGCGTCATACGGCGCAAGCCGCTGCTGACGGCGCAATATCGTGCTGCACTCGTTGATGAGTATGCGGACCAGCCATGTTTTGAAATACCGCGTGCTGCGCAGCGAATCCAGCTGCTCCCAGGCCCGCAGGATTGCCTGCTGCGCCGCGTCTGCACAGTCATGCTCACTGCGGAGCATGGTTTTCGCTACGCGGTACAGCGTAGGCTCGGCTGCCAGCACCGCGGAGGTAAATTGCTCTCTATCCATCATAAGCGGGTTCTCCTTTCCGAAAGCGTCCGGACAGCGCAGACAGGTTTCGCGAAAAGCGCTTCCTGTCTGCTGCTTTCATCTATTAGACGGTTCGGTGCGGCAAATGGTTTTGTGAAAGGAAAATTTTTCGTACTTGCATTTTGCATTACCTATTATACAGTACAAGCGCACAAAACGAAATCGGTACAGAGATTCAAAACACATTTCCCCACCGCATCGCACAATACAAATGAATAAATGACGCATGCTGAATCTCCACGTTCATTTTCCATCCTCAACTCTCCATTCCTGAACCGATAGACAAAAGTCTCCCGCCATGGTATACTGTCCTTATCTGGTATAGTTAATCCTGCCGAAGAATAAGTTGCTTATTGATAACTATTATCAAATAAAAAATATTATTTATTTTTATGAAAACCTATTGACATTTTGGCACAACACGGTTATACTAAAGTTGTTCCAAGGAGAGAAAGGAAGGAACGATTTGAGAATCACACATGAAGCGGATTATGCAATTCGTGTGACCTATTGTCTGGCACTTGCAGGCGAAAAGCAGTGCGCGAAGGATATTTCCGAGGCAACCGGCGTAACACTCCGGTTTGCACTTAAAATTCTCCGCAAGCTGACGCAGTCCGGTATTACAAAATCCTATAAGGGCGTTGCCGGCGGCTATGAGCTGAACCACTCCCCATCGGAGATCAGTCTCGGCGCGATCATCGAATGCATTGATGGTCCGATCGCCATCAATCACTGCCTTGCAAATGAGTTCCAGTGCACACACATGGGCACCCAGAATGAATGTGATTTTCATCGCGTGTTCTCGGAGATCAACCGATCTCTGCGCGATCAGCTTTGTTCGATAACAATGGATCGTTTCCTGCCCCCTCAAAAATAAATTTGTTCAACGATACAGGAGGAAAAAATCATGAAAAAGTTTGTTTGTTCCGTATGTGGTTATGTATATGAAGGCGAAGCAGCTCCGGCAGAGTGCCCGATCTGCCACGCACCGGCAGAGAAGTTCAAGGAACAGGCCGGTGAAAAGACCTGGGCAGCTGAGCACGTTGTAGGCGTTGCACAGGGTGCTCCGGAGGACATCATGGCTGACCTGCGTGCTAACTTTGAGGGCGAGTGCTCGGAGGTTGGTATGTATCTGGCAATGGCTCGCGTTGCACACCGCGAGGGCTATCCGGAAATCGGCCTGTACTGGGAGAAGGCTGCATTCGAGGAAGCAGAGCACGCTGCTAAGTTCGCAGAGCTGCTTGGCGAGGTTGTAACCGACTCCACCGAGAAGAACCTGCAGATGCGTGTAGACGCTGAGAACGGCGCAACCGCTGGCAAGTTTGATCTGGCAAAGCGCGCTAAGGCTCTGAACCTCGATGCGATCCATGACACCGTACATGAGATGGCACGCGACGAGGCTCGCCACGGCAAGGCTTTCGAGGGTCTGCTGAAGCGTTACTTCAACAAGTAATTGAGATTATTCAGAGGGTGGGCAGAATGCCTGCCCTCTTTTTTTAGAAACCGATAAACAGCAGCCTGTCCGCTCCAAGAGCGGACAGGCTGCTGTTTTATCTGTGTTTTTCACTTTTGCATTGCACGGGACAGCCGGAGCAGTGTCCGGAACAGCCGGACGGATGCTTTTTCATCGAACGAAGCGCGGCAAACAGCGCGATGCCGATCAATGCCAGAATCAAAATGGTGGGAAGATTCATATACCGTGCCTCCTTATGCCAGGCCGAATGCCAGACCGACACAGCGGACGGCAAAGGCAATGAGCCATGCGATCACGCATTGGGTCAGCGCAGTCGTGATGGCAGCCCGCGTGCTGCCCATCTCGCGCTTTACGGTGGCAATTGCCGCAACACAGGGGGTGTAGAGCAGCACAAATACCAGAAATACGACCGCGGTAAACGGCGTAAACAGGGTGCCGATGCTGGATACCTCACCGCCAAGCAGCAGGGTCAGCGTGGATACAACGCTTTCCTTTGCGGTAAAGCCGGTAATCAGAGCGGTGGACACACGCCAGTCCGCAAAGCCGAGCGGTGCGAACAGCGGTGCAAAAATGCTGCCCAGCGCAGCCAGCAGGCTGCTTTCCGGCATAGACACTACATTAAAGCGTGCATCGAAGGTCTGCAGGAACCAGATTACGATAGAAGCAGCAAAGATGATGGTAAATGCCTTCTGAATAAAGCCCTTTGCCTTTTCCCAGATAAGGTGCACAACACTTTTGGCACTGGGCAGACGGTAATTCGGCAGCTCCATAACGAACGGAACCGGTTCGCCCTTGAAGCGAGAGACCTTCAAAATGACCGCATACAGGATGCCGCAGAGAATGCCGAACAGATACAGGCCAATCATGGCAAGCGCACGATACCGTCTGGGGAAAAAGGCGCTGATCATCATGGTGTAGATGGGCAGCTTGGCCGAGCAGCTCATAAACGGGGTAAGTAAAATCGTCATGCGGCGGTCACGCTCACTGGACAGTGTGCGGGTAGCCATGATGGCCGGAACCGAGCAGCCGAAGCCGACCAGCATCGGCACAAAGCTGCGGCCGGACAGTCCCAGCTTGCGGAGCGGCCGGTCCATGATAAAGGCCACACGCGCCATATAGCCGGTGTCCTCCAGAATCGAGAGGAAGAAGAACAGCGTTACAATGGTCGGCAGGAAGCTGAGTACGCTGCCAACGCCGTTTGCGATACCGTCTACAACGAGCGAGTGAACAACGGGGTTGATCTGCAGGGCGGATAACCCGGCATCTATCCACGAAATGCAGGCATCGACCAGAACGGTCATGCCGTCGGACAGCCATGCGCCGATCCAGCTGAAGGTCATGATGAAGATCAAACCCATGATACCGGCAAAGCAAGGGATAGCGGTGTATTTGCCGGTCAAAAAGCGGTCGATCGCCATACTGCGTTTATGCTCTTTGCTCTCGTGCGGGCGGACGACTGTTGTGCTGCACAGGTTTTCCAGAAAGCTGAACCGCATGTTTGCCAGCGCCGCTTCGCGGTCCAGACCGGAATCCTTCTCCATTACGGATACGATCTGGTCAAAAGCGGAGCGATTGTCATCGGACAGCGCGAGCGCCTTTTCGATGAGCGGGTCCTTTTCGATCAGCTTGGTGGCGGCAAAGCGCACCGGCAGACCGGCTCGTTTGGCATTCGGCTCGATCATCAGGGCGGTTGCATGGATGCATCGGTGAACAGCGGCGACCGGATCGTTCTTGTCGCTGCTGTCCTGGCAGAAGTCGATGCCTCCGGGTGTTTCCTGATAGCGGGCGATGTGGATCGCGTGGTCGATCAGCTCATCAATGCCTTCGTTCTTTGCGGCTGAGATCGGCACTACCGGAATGCCGAGCGCCTGCTCAAGCTCATTTACATGGACGGTGCCGCCGTTCGCACGAACCTCGTCCATCATATTCAGCGCCAGCACCATCGGAATGCCCAGCTCCATCATCTGCATGGTCAGGTAGAGGTTTCGCTCAATGTTGGTCGCGTCTACAATATTGATGATGCCGTCTGGCTTGTTGTCCAGCAGAAAGCTGCGGGTTACGATCTCCTCGCTGGAATACGGTGACAGCGAATAGATGCCGGGCAGGTCGGTAACGGTTGCCTCCGGATGGCTGCGGATCGTGCCGTCCTTGCGGTCCACCGTAACACCGGGAAAATTGCCGACATGCTGGTTGGCACCGGTCAGCTGATTGAACAGCGTCGTTTTGCCGCAGTTCTGATTGCCGGCAAGCGCAAATGTCAGTTTTTTATCGGCAGCCGCGGCTTTGGCGTGCTCATAAATGTGGTAGTCCTTGGATTTCCTGAGCTCACCCATGCCGGGGTGCGCCGCAGGACGGTGGCGTACCTGTCCGGCGGAAGGCTTTTGGGTTCGCTGATACGGCGTGCCGACTTCGATCTTCCGCGCTTCATCCAGGCGCAGGGTCAATTCATAGCCGCGCAGCTCAAACTGCACCGGATCACCCATCGGAGCGACCTTCTGCAGCGTAACCTCGGTCTGCGGCGTCAGTCCCATATCGAGCAGGTGATGGCGTAAGGCTCCGCTTCCGCCTACTGCGGTGATCTTCGCACTTTCATGCGGTTTCAGTTTATCCAATGTCATATCTATATCTCCTCGCGGCTTCATGCCGTAGACAGTTTTGCTCTTATACTCGTGTACTATTATTCTCCTATGAGCGGGAGTTGTCAATGTTTATTATACAGCAATCCTGCCGATTGTGCACACGTAACACACGGATGACATCAAGAATTACGAGGAACATAACGCCAACGGGGGCGGAAGTCAAGTGGCACCCTCGTCCATTGGAGCCTCGCCGGCGGCGTAGCGCCCCTTGCCCTTCGAGCCAGGTTGTTAATCAGGCATCCGATCCTCGAAGTAGATTGCCGGCTGGGCATGAATCATGCTCCAGTCCTGCCGGCGGCCGGTCCACTTTTTCGTGATGTCGATCATCGCCAGATACAGCATTTTGAAAAGGCTGTCATCGGTTCGGTCTTACTATGTTCTTTATATTCTGTATCAGTATTACTTGTGGGCAATTTCTGCCCCATGCAAGGGGAAGAAACCTGCACCCTGTCTGGAATTTGCAGAAAGATGCGGTTCGCCTGATTCCAGCCCTGACGGACGCGAGTGATCAGCCCGGCATTTTCCAGCTCCCGCAGGGCGGTTTTGACCGTCCGCTCACTCCGGTCAAGGTCATCCGCCATCTGTTTGATCGTATAGATCACATACACATTCCCATCCTCGGACACCCAGCCGCTTTTCTGGGAAAGCGTAGTGCAGTTGAGCAGCAGCCCATATAGCAGCTTGGCGTTGATGGAATATTCGCCCGCCAGCATGAAGCGCGGCAAGGGAATGAACGGCGGCAATGTGGTGTTCAGTTTGAAATAGATTTTTCATCACATCCTCTCTGGTCTGGTGTGATACGGCTGCTATGGCGGTTTTCTGTCAGGTCCGCGAGGGGAGTACGCAGCTGTGCCACCCTTTTTTGCCCTCTTTGAGTGATAATGCGGACAAATAACGACAACCGCCCGGAAACTCTGCTTGCAATCGTGGACACAGCGGCAGCTAACTTTTTCTGCTCGGTGTAATCGACCTTGATGATGTACCCGTCAATCAGCATTTTCCGGACATACGCGCCGAAGTTGCGGGTGCCAAGCTGGTTCATCTTGTGGCGAACCATGCTCAATTCCTGCTCATTCAGGCAGATTTCTTTGCGGATGGGTCGCGTGCGGTCTGGCATATTGAAACACTCCTTTCACAATACAACGGACATTTTTAAGTCGAAACGCAGGTATCGAAACGAAAGATTTTCAAAAAATTTGCGCTCCTGCTTTTGCGAAAGCGGGAGCGCGGTGTATCTGCAGATATGAGATTTGAGAGAGTAGCAAGCACATCCGGTGTCCGTACACACCGGAAAAATGAACGTTTCAGCCTTGCAGCCGATACGCCCATTTTGATTTTTGGGGAAGCCCCAAACCCTTGATTTTTAAGTTGTAGATACTTTCTGGGCTTTTCCGGAAAGCTCTTGCTTTTATTCGCTTTGACGATTATAGTTATACTGTGATTTTATAAGCAGACGCAGAACTGAACTGTAACAGGAGTACCGCCATGAAGTATTTATCTATCGCACAAACCGCCGAACGCTGGGGTATCTCCACCCGCCGTATTCAGATTTTATGCGGCGAGGGGCGCGTCCCCGGTGCTATCCGCATTGGCTCGGTCTGGGGGATTCCAGAGGACGCAGAGAAGCCAGCGGACGCGAGAATCAAGAACGGCAAGTATATCAAGAAGCCCGCCGAAAACGAAAAATGAGCCGCATCATGTCTCAACGGAAAACATTCTGCCGGACGAGCAAGGTGTTGCTTCCTTTGGCACGACTGATTCTTCAGAGCGAGTGACATATTTTCAAGCGGAGGACGTGCTTGTTAGCAACATCCGTCCATATTTCAAAAAGATGTGGTTCGCAACAACTTCGGGCGGGTGTAACGCCGATGTACTGTGTTTTAGAGCCTTGGACAAAAAGTACGCATACCTTCTGAAATCCATGTAACGTTTAACATATATAGCTAAGACGGAAGGGTGGTTTGAATTATGCCAAATATCCTTGTGGTTGAGGACGATGAAAACTTGAATCGTGGAATCACTTTTTCACTGAAAAAATCCGGATATGAGGTTTTTTCAGCAGAATCAATGAAAAAAGCGAAAAGAATTGCAAGTGATAATAATGTGGATGTTACCATTTGTGATGTGAATCTTCCGGATGGGAATGGACTGGAATTTGTAAGGTGGATGAGATGCAATTATCATACATACATTATTTGTCTTACAGCACTAGATCAGGAGACGGATCAGGTCATGGGATATGAAGCAGGGGCAGATGATTATATTACAAAGCCGTTTAGTCTTTCGGTACTTCTTTTGAAAATAGAAGCACATTTCCGCCGCAGACAGGAGAAAACAGAAGCCGGAAAGATGATTTCGGGAGATATTGTATTTATCGCAGGAGAAATGAAAGTCCTGATAAAGAGTCGTGAAATCAGTCTGACAAAAACGGAGTTGAAAATGCTGACTTTTTTTCTTCAGAATCCGAAACAGATTCTTTCAAAAACACAAATATTAGAAAATGTGTTTGATCTGGAAGGGGATTTTGTGGATGAAAATACAATCGCTGTCAATATCAGAAGGCTCCGTGAGAAAATCGAAGACAATCCGGCTGCACCGGTCTATATAAAGAATATCAGAGGTCTTGGGTATATATGGAATCAGGAGGTAAGTCAGTGACGAAACGACATCGTAAAAAGTGGGTTGATGCCTTGTCACTGGTGCTGCCGGTTCTACTCCTTTTTGCGGTATTGAACTGCCTTACCACCTATTTATATTATCAGGATTATCAATGTAAAATGGATATCCTGACAGAAGTTGCGGCGGGCGCAGAGACCACCGGCATGGATGTTGCCGCAGGATGGCTGAAAGGAAACGACCATCAAACCAATGAACAAGGTAAGCAATTATTAGAGCAATACGGGTACTGGGAAAACAAAGGGACTTCGTTTTATGTGCGCTTCCGGCAGAATATCATGATAACCGGCTGTACAAGTGCAGTGCTATGTCTGTCTTTGCTAACGTTCCTGTTTTACCGGAAGAAAGTTGAGGCGAAAGAAAGTCGGAAACGATTGGAGCAGCTAGAGCAAATCCTGATTGCATTTCGGGAAAATCACTTTGAGGTAGTGCCGGACACAGAAGATCATGTCGGGCAGGAAAGACTGAAATTTCAGCTTGAAGCAATCGGACATCATATCCAGCTGCTGCAAGAGGAAGCCAGAGCGGAGAAGGAAAGCACAAAGGAAATGGTATCCGACATTTCCCATCAGCTGAAAACCCCGGTTGCAGCCTTGGATACCTGCTTTAGCATATTGCTGCGGAACAATCTGAGTGAGACGGAGCAACAGGAATTTCGCATCCGCTGCCGTAGTGCATTGGACGGATTGGAAACATTGTTGCAGTCTCTGCTGGAAATATCCAAACTGGAGACAGGTTTGATTCAGCTTGATCAGAAAACACTTCCCATTATGGATACGATCATCTCCGCAGTAAACCGAACGTATCCAAAGGCAGCGGAGAAAGGGATAGAACTTATTTTCGACTGCAACGAATCACTGGAGCATTGTGCACTCATGCAGGATAAACGTTGGCTTGGAGAAGCAATCATTAACGTTTTGGACAATGCCATCAAATACAGCCCAGAACATTCAAAAATCACGATCCGTCTACAAAAAAGAACCGGCTTTGTGAGAATTGAGATCGAGGATCAGGGAATCGGAATCCCGCAGAGTGAATACCATAAAATATTCCAGCGGTTTTACAGAGGGACTGCGCCGGAAGTCCGCGAAAAGAGCGGAACTGGCATCGGTCTGTATCTGTCCAGACAGATTATTGAGCAGCATGGTGGGACAATCACGGTAGCCTCCGGCAAAGTCAGAAAAGGAAGTACCTTTTTGATTCAGCTGCCGGAGAATGGACTTTCGTAGAGATGATGAGCAGAAGTCTTTCAAATCTGTAAGACTTCTGCTCTCTTTTTGAAAGTGAAATGAAAGGTTCCTTTGATACAATGCTGGTAAATAAGAAAAGGAGGCCATTGGAGTGGGCGTGATATTAGAAACGAATCAGCTTTGCAAATTTTATGGGACGGGGGAAAATCAGGTCAAAGCCGTCAATCATGTGAATATCCAGATTGGGCAGGGAGAATTTGTCGCCATTGTCGGAAAATCCGGCTCCGGAAAAAGTACCCTGCTACATATGCTGGGCGGGCTGGATACACCAACCAGCGGCAGCGTGATCTTGTCTGACAAGGACCTGTATTCCATGAAGGAGGATCAGCTTGCCGTTTTCCGGAGAAGAAAGATTGGATTTGTATTTCAGGCATTCAATCTGGTATCCTCCATCAATGTGTGGGAAAATATCGTTCTTCCGTTGGGGCTTGACGGGAAAAAAGTGGATAAAGCTTATGTCAATGATATTATCACCACACTGGGTCTTGAACACCGGATTCATAATCTTCCGAATACCCTCTCCGGAGGACAGCAGCAGCGCGTTGCGATTGCAAGAGCCTTGGTAAACAGACCGGAGATTTTGCTTGCGGACGAGCCAACCGGAAATCTTGATTCCAAGACAAGTGACGAGGTGATCGCGCTGCTGAAAATGAGCGCAAAAAAATATGGACAGACGATTGTAATGATTACCCATGATGATGAGATCGCGCAGGTTGCTGACCGTATTTTAGTCATCGAGGATGGACAGGTGGTGGATTTTAATTGAGGACGATCAGCAAAATCGCATTCAGCAACGACAAAAGAAATCGGACAAGAAGTGTCCTCATTATGACGGCGATTTGCCTGACTACCATGCTTCTGGTCATTATCAGTACAATTGGAAATGGACTGATCCTCTTACAGAAGGATCAGTCTGCAAGCTCATACGGAAGCAACTACGGCCTGTTTATCGCCGCAGATGGTACGCAATTAAAAGAAGTGGAACGCAGAGCTGAGATATCTGATATCGGCATCATGTGTACGGAAGGCATCCTGAAAGGAAATGAAAATGGCGGCTTTGTCAGTGCGGATGAAACGGTCAGGAAAATGCTTCCCTATAATCAGGAATATGTGTTGAAGGAAGGTACCTATCCGGAAAAGGCGCAGGAAATTGCCGCAGGACGCGCTTTCTTTGATGCAGTGGGATACCATGATGTAAAGGTCGGAGACACCGTAACATTGGAGTACCGTTCCGGCATGCAGTCGGAATACGCACCGGTGGAATTTACTGTCAGCGGGATTTTATATGACCGGGATGAATATACCATCGAGGCTTCCTATGTTGTATTCGGTTCGCAGGATTTTTATAATGAGCGTGTTGCGGAGGGTGACAGGCAATATAATATCTATTTTACCTTGAGCGATTCTGCAAATGTATCTATGAATAATGTTGCGCCTGTTATAAAAGAAATCGCGGATTCCTGCGGCATTGACCAGAAAAACGTGACTATCAATGACCTCTACCTGCAGTGGGTATTGCAGCCGAGCTATGAAATGATTGTGGTTTGCGGAACCCTGATCCTCGGAATCGTGCTGTTTTCCGTTGTGGTCATTTATAATATCTTCCAGGTCGGGATCGCCCAGAAGGTTCAGGAGTACGGAAAAATCAAGGCGCTGGGTGCAACCAGAAAGCAGATGAAGCAGTTGATCTTTCGTGAGGGCATTCTTCTGGCGGTTCCTTCGATACCGCTGGGGCTGCTGTTTGGTTTCCTGATTGCAAAAGTCAGCTTCAACTGGCTGGTGGAGCAGGGAAATCTGGTATCGTCCGGAATGAAGAACCATCAGGTGCCTCTGTTTTCACTGACAATTATGCTCATCTGCATTTTTGTATCGTTTCTTACGGTCGTTTTGGCTCTGCGCAAACCCATGAAAATTGTTTCCCGGATTTCACCCATCGAAGCGACACGGTATCTTGGCGGCTCCAAAACGCAAAAACAGGGCAGACGAAAAGGCAGAAAAGATGTCACCGTTTTCTCCATGGCAATGGCAAATGTAACAGGCAATCCGAAAAGAACCATTGCTACGATTCTTACCATGGGGCTTTCCTGTGTATTGTTTGTAATTATCGCTAATTATGTTGGGAATATTGACACGGAGCATGAAGCACGTCTTTCCGTTAATCATGGACAATTTGAACTGCAGCTGGATTATTCCCAGAATTATGATGAAGCCTATTCGGAGAATAATCTGGACACAATCCTACAGAACAACCCACTGAATGATTCAATGATTGAAGAAATCAAATCCATCCCCGGTGTAACGGATGTACTGACGAGAGAAATCGTCTCTGCAGATTTGAACGGAACAAAATTTCCGGTTGCAATCGTAAATCAAGAGGATTTTGAAATGATGCGCGGGGATGGCGATATCGGTTCCATGGACTATGCACAGGCTGTCAAAAACGGGAATGTTTTCTTTGGCTGGTCCATGTGGATGGAAGCTGACGGGTATTCTGCGGGTGCACCGATTACATTCAACTTTGAGAATGGAAGTGAAACCTATACCTATCAGGGAAAGATTGCAGGCTCCTTTGTGAGCGCGGACACTTATCTGGTCATTCCGGAAGGTGTATACCGTTCCATGAATCCGAGGGGAACAGCCTATGGCTATCTGTGGGTGGACTGTGATAAAAAAGATGTTGCATCTGTGGAACAGAGTCTGAATACTTTGATTTCAAATACTTCGCATATAAAAATGGATACCTATCATGCACAGTTACAATCTGCAGAATACGCAAGCCGTATGATGAAGCTTGGCTGCTATCTGTTCATGGCAATTGTCGGTCTCATCGGGTTTATGAATCTGGCAAACACCATGATCATCAATATCACCACGAAGAAGCAGGAATACGGTGTGCTGCAAGCGGTAGGCATGACCAATAAGCAGTTGAATCTGAGCTTACAAATACAGGGCTTGATTTTTACGGTTGGCACCATCTGCGTCGCACTTGCTGCCGGTCTGCCCCTTGGCTATGCACTGTTTTCCTATGCGAAGCATAATGGGATTTTTGGAATGAACGTTTATCACGTTCCTCTTATCCCGATTCTTGTTATGATTCTTCTGGTTGGTATTCTACAAATTGTGCTTTCCTGTGTTTTAAGCAGTAATCTGAAAAAGGAAACGCTGGTAGAAAGAATAAGGTATCAGGGATAGTAGATTCTATAAAAAGCAAGCTGCCGCTCAAGATGGGCGGCAGCTTACCTTTATAGTGATTCAAACATAAAAGTCAAATTTTGCGAGGACCCGCCATCGTCTCAACCTTGTCCGTTCTTCCTACAAAGAACAGGTCAACGGCTATTTTTAGCCCTAACTGATCAAAGATCCCCACCCAAAACGGCTCCTCAAAAAATATTGTCAGCTTTCCATTTACTTTGTCCATAAGAATCCCTCCTAAAATTGATTGAACAAAGAATGGACAACCCGGAGGGGCAGGTTACTTACCCTATCTATATAGGACGACCGGGCTACCTACCGGCTTTTGGTAGGTAGCTCCATTCTATCACCCTCATCACGGACAGTCAACGCAATGTCGTTAGCAAAATCAACGACGGCGCACCGTGGATAATGACACCGCCGTTAGGTACACTAAATGCAAAGGTGGTGAGGCTATGCGCGAGAAGAAGGACATCAATATTGAAATCGGCGGCAATATTCAAGTGGCAAGAGAACAGGCGGGCTATACGCAGGACACGCTCTCAGAAATGCTTGGCATGACGCCGAATCACCTGAGTGCTATTGAGCGTGGTGCTTCCGGTATCTCTCTTGAAGCCTTGCAGCGCCTTTGCCGTTTGCTCGGCGTCAGTGCGGACCGAATATCTTTGGGACTGACGAGCCAGAAGCGGAAGCCCTTGCGCTTGCCAGACGTATTTCGGATATAAAGCCGGAATACCGGCAACAGGTTCAAGAGCTGCTGTCCGCAATTTTGAATATGTCATAAAAAAAGAGCCTCTGCCGATACCCAAACCGGGCATCGACAGAGGCTCTTGGTTCGTTTTCCGGACATTCAAACAAGTGCCGAAATCGACACTTATTTCCGCGCTAAAGATAAAACCACGCAGGGAATACAATCACTTAGGCTGGTCAATTTGCGCCGCTCTGAGGCTTGCAATCACAGGCTTTTTCGACCCCTAACTGTCTACACCTCGATGCCTTGCGGGAGAAGTGCGGACAGGCGATGAGATCCGCGCGGAAGCTCTGCTTGCAGCTATGGACGCAGCGGACGCAGAAGCGGTTATACTTCCGGCGTCCGCTGTCTCCTATGAAGAACGACCACTCCTGCCGCCATTTCTGACTTCTGCTCACAGCTCAATCTCCCCTTTGTTCTTTTTGGGAGAGCAGCATTCCTCCTGCTTTTCTGCCTTTGCAGACTTGAGCCTGTCCATGATGGAGGACTTCTCACCGGTTTCGGGGGCTTTGACCTCTGCGGTCTTGTCCTCCTTCGGACCGTTGTTGATAATCCCATCAATCATGCCGTAGTCATCCTCCATCGACATCTCCGCCGCCTTGAGGTAGTTTTCCTTCTCAAGTGCCGCCATCCAGCTTTCCTTGCTGATACCGAGCATTCCGCCCTTTGCCGCATGATCGGCAATCTCCTTTGCATCCACGCACAAGCCCTCGATGTTATCCGAATAGAGCCGGTAAACCTCGCAGCCCTTCTCCAAAGCCTTCTCAGCCGCTTCCTGTCCAGCGGGAAGAACGCCAGCCCATGCGTAGCCGTAGTCCTTCATGTCATTGAGCCGACCGAGGAAAGAATTGTTGAGTACATCTATGAAAGCTGCTTGGAGGGCGCAACCCCGGCAGAAATCGCCGCTGCGCTGACGGAACAGGGTATCAAATCTCCAATGGGGAACGATCTCTGGTCTGCCAGTACTGTCCGCAGCATCCTCCGAAATGAGAAATACTGCGGTGATGCTTTGATGCAGAAAACCTATACCAAGGATTTTCGCACCCATAAATCCGTCAAAAATACGGATTTAAATATGTATTTCAAGGAAAATCACCACACAGCGATTATCAAAAAAGAGAATTGGATCAAGGTACAAAAGTTGCTGTCAGAGCGGCACAGCACAGCCAAACGAGCTACATTGCGCCGTCTGAGCAATCACTTCGTCGCATACCGCGTGAAAGATGGTCCTTTCAAGGGCTATCTGATTATGGATTCCCGGTGGTCTTTTATGGAGCGTCAGGAGTTTATGAAAAACGTGGATGAGGCGCAAAACACCATGAAATGAACGGATTTTAACTATGAACTTTGATTTTTCCGCTTTGAACTTTGAAACCATCGACTCCAACATCAACGCCTACCCGGATATATTCCTGAATCAGAATGGCGTGACCATCACCAAGAAGGTGCTTGAGGACTTGGGCTATCCCGCCTTTGTTTTGTGTCTGCTGGATGCGAAAGCGAGGGTATTTGCGATCCGTTCCTGCAAGAGCAACGAGCCTCTCGGCTTCAAGTTCTCCAAGCCGAGAGGCGAACAGAAAGGTGTTGTTACGATCTCCAACAAGAATCTGCTTGACCCGCTTCGCGCTGTCACCGGCGAGGACTGGATTCCCGGCAAGCGTTACAAGGTGCGCGGTTTCTGGGTTGCCGACGCAAAAACCATGTGCTTTGACCTCAATGAAGGGGTCCAGGAGGACTTTCGCCCTGTTACGCCGAGCAATGACGCAGAATAATCCCTGATATTCAGGGAGAAAAGGGAGAGCAAAAGAGCGGCGGCAAACCGCCTGAGCGAGAAAGCCACCTCTCCCTTTTCTCCCTCGCTGCGGCTATGGAAACCGTGGAAAACCGCAAGCGGTTTACGCACCGTTCCCACAGCCTGCGCTCACTCTCTTTTTCCTCTCTTGCTTTTTCCCTATACAAAGATAAGTGTCCATTTTCTATCCCGAAAACGCACAGTCGCCACGACGAACAGAGGGCAGCGTGTCAATATGGCAAAGAAAAGCAAACGGCACACAGGCGGTTTTATCCTCAAAAAAGCCCCGAAGCACGACAAAAATAAACCCAGCACCACGCCGTTTGACGTGATGCTGGGTTTTTAGCCGTAAACTCACTCTGATATTAAGCCAAAATGCCGCAGCGCATCCTTGATTGCCTCAACCTTTTCAGGCGGGCAGGGATGATACTCATGTTTTCTCTGCTCCACTGCGTTCGGTGCTTTGTGCATATCCAGTCCGACCATACGCTTGACCTCTGCAATATATGCCGTATGGACTTTGAAGCCGTACTTCTCCTGCACATACTCCTGAATACGCTTATAGGTCGGATGCTCCTTGACCTCGCCGGTTTCCACTTCCATTCTGACCTCAACCGTCAGTGGATTTGTTTCCCGCGACAAGAGGGCGACCGTCTCAACAGTTGTTTCAGTTTCCAAGGGAAGTTCTTTTACTTCCTCACCATCAACAGGCACAGGAAAATTGAATACGATCTTCTTTATCCAGCTTCCGTCTTTCCTTTTCTCCGGGAACATCTCAATTCGCTCGATAAAGGCCTTCATAAACTCCTTCTGCTCCGCTTCCGTTGCGGAATGGTAGACTTCATCAAATGCCAGCAACAAGCGATAGATATTGTCTCCGGAAATCTTCTCCTGCTGGATGCTGCGGATCTGACTTTGCAATTCGCCAATCTGAACTTCGATTTCCTCTATGGTATCATACTGCTCATCATAGCGGCGCTGCAAGTCCAAAATCTTTCTGTCATAGTGGGCATCATTGAGGTCCAAGGTATCCATCTGACGCTCCAAGCGGCTTTTCGTTCCAAAGGCTTGCTTTAGCCGCCCTTGTAGGACAGCAATCTGCTTTTCCATATCTTCTGTATCAACTGCTGTTCCGATTTTCGCCTGAATCGCTTCTACAAACCGTGGATTATTGACCATAGCGGAGATAACCTTCGCCACAAATTTGTTGATTTCCGTCTGCTCAATATTCAGACGGAAGCTGCACTCATGCCCGGTAGGTGTAACCGTATTTTTGCAGTAGTAATAATACCGGGTTTTCTTATCCTTACTGTGCGCCTTGGCGATATTGCCGTACATACTCTTGCCGCAGCATGGGCATTTCAAGATACCGGACAGGATGTGGGCGTGGTCTGGATTATTGACCTTTTCCCGCTTAAAGGAATTGACCTTGCGCTTTTCCTGTGCCAGATACCAATCTTCTTCGGAAATGATAGCTTCGTGCTGTCCTTCATAAACCGGGAACTCCGACTGCTCAACCACGTGCATCTCGTTTCTTGTACCCTGTTTCTTTTCTGTTCTTCGTCTGCCGTAAGCAATCTTTCCCATATAAACAGGATTGTACAATACATTTTTCACAAAATCTCTTGAAAATCCCGGAATGGTATTATTCTGTCTTAGTTTCTTAGTATAACCATTGCGGTTCAGATATTTTGCAACTCCTGCAACACCCTCGTTTGTATGAATATAACGATCATAGATTACTCGGATAACTTCTGCTTCATCTTCGGCAATAACAAGTTCACCATTATCCAGTTTATATCCATAAGGTGCAAATCCGCCGTTCCATTTGCCCTCACGAGCCTTTTGTTCCCGTCCTGCCATTGTTTGTGTGCGGATATTCTCTCGCTCGATTTCTGCCACCGCAGACAGCACAGAGATCATCAGCTTTCCTGCATCCTTGGAGCTGTCAATGCCATCCTCCACGCAGATCAGATTGACACCGAAATCCTGCATGAGTTGCAAAGAGTTCAGAACGTCCGCTGCATTTCTGCCAAATCGGGACAGCTTAAAGACCAACACATAAGAAACATCATCTTTGCCATCCTGGATGTCATTCAGCATCCGTTGAAACTCCTGCCGCCCTTGGATGTTCTTTCCAGAAAAGCCCTCGTCAGAATACTCCCCGGCAACGATCATATCCTCGTATGCCGCATACTTCCGCAGCTTGTCACGCTGGGCATCCAAGCTGTATCCGTCAACCTGCATCGAGGTGGACACTCTTGTATAAAGATAGCATTTAAGTTGTTTCTTTTTCAGAATCTCCACCTCCCTCATTCCTTCCTTTTACCATAAGTCCCTCGTTACGGATATAATACTCCAAAAGCCACAGCACATAATCCGGTGCATGGCGGTTGTCCAATTCCCATTCAGTCATAGTCCGGTAAGGAATATGGACGAGCTTGCAAAAATCTTTCCGATTCAGTCCTGTGCTTTCCCGCAACTTTATAATTCTGTTTTTACAATCCATCCGTCTTTTCTCCACAAAAGCAAAAAATACACGTTGCGTAATCATTATAGCATAGCCATAGTGAATACGCAACGTGTAAATTGCAAATTTTACGCAGCCTTATCCGTCAGAAGCTGCGCTTGATTACTTTCCTCGGAATACTCCACTTCCTGCGGAGCGTCCTGTTCCAATTTATCCAAAACCTGATGTCCATATTTCTGAAGCATCTGGCTCATAACATCCACACAGCGGTCAAATGCCGCATTATATTTCGCTTCTTCATAATATTTCTTCAATAGGCGATTCCTCCATCAAAGTTCCATATCCTGTCCACGCTTCCGGGCAGGGTGTTTGTGTTCCTGCGTTTCCTTTCCTCTGATGAGGATAGAATTGATAAAAGCCCGAACCCTTTCGGATGCAATTTCCAGTGCATCCAGAAAAGGCTGGGCTTTCTGTTTCAGTTCCATATATTTTTCGTTTACTGCTTCATACCGCTGTTTCCAGATGGAAACCGTCTTTTCAGCGGAAGCCAGTTTCTCCTTCAAGCGCTTGTTGTCAGCATTGGCGATAATGCCGTTGACCGCATAGCGTTTGAGCGTGTCGCATTCATCCGGTGTCAGCGTGATATTATTTCCGAATGTGGCTTTCTTTCCCATCGTTTCAATCTCCTGCACCGTCAGAGCAACGGTCTTTGCTGTTTTGGTTTCCTTTTGCAGAGCTTCCAGTTTCTTTTTCTGTTTCTCCGTGGCAGCTTTGGCATTCTCCAACCCCCGCTCCGCCTGTGCCACCTGTCCGGTCATAGCTTCCAAACGCTGCTGTTCAGCCTGAACCTTGAACTGTGTCACTGTCAGATGTTCCTCGGTGCTGCCACGCTCTCCACGCTCCACATCGGTATATCCGGCATTTCGCATGAAATGAAAAAAGTCATCCTGCAACACACTGTAGGACGACTTCAAAATCTTTTTTCCTTTTGCGTTCAACATTGGATTACCATCCTTGTCAAGCACCGGCTTGGACTCCCATTTTTTACTGCGGCTGACCTGCGTGATCGTTTCCTTTACCGTTCCCCGGAGGGATTCATCCTTACATCGCTTCGACCACAGAATTTGCTTCTCTACCACCGGGATATAAACCACATGAAGGTGGTAGTGGTACACATCTTCGCCCAGAGCTTCGGACATTGCCCGGTTGCGCTCGTCGGCGTGCATCACAGCGGATAGGATATACTGCTCACCGCCTACGATCTCCACGGCGGCTTTATAGGCATCGGCATAAAACTGTTTTGCAAATTCATAGCCGCCGTGATTGTAGAAGTAAGCAGAGTTCACATCAAAGATCAACTCACCGTATTTGACGGCATCCGGTTTCAGACCTCTGGTGGAGATCACGCCATCCTGTTCCATCTGCTCGAACATTTTTACATAATCGTCAGTGGGAGACTTGAAGTGAACATTCAGCGCAGTACGTTCCGGCACGATGTCCTGATTGCTGTAGCTGTCCTTTTCACGCTCATTGTGTTCCTGTACCTTCGCCACATCAGCCGGTGTTTCCAAGTCCTGATTTCTGGCTACGGTACGGTCTATTCCATCATTTCTTGCCATTGGATTTTTCCTTTCTTTGAGATTTGCAGACAGCGGAAGGCTGGAGAACGGCACTTTTTCAAAGTGTAATAACCCACTATGACACTTTCATCCATACTGGCTGCAAAGTGCCGTGGGCTCTCCGAGGGCTCTCCCGAGGGGGAATGCGGTCACTGCGGTGACCTCTGCTGACCAAGGCGAAAATGTCTGCACCTTTTCCCATGGTCAGCCCGTCTGCATGAAGCTGTTCTGTGTCAACTTCCTCTTGCAGCCGGTGTCCACAGACACTTTTTCAAAAGCCTGTGGACATGAAACAGCCCGAACGAGAGGATATGTGCTGTTTCTATAACAAGCGTTTTACGCTCTTTTGCTGCGTACATACATACCAGCAATGGGATTTACTCGACCTGCCGCCATTCCTCCGGAATGTCCTCCGGTACGTACGTACACGGCGAATCTCCGTAAAGCCCATTTATATGAGGTCGTGCAATGGCTTCCACTCCCATGAATCCCCACACCCGCCGTCCGGCTGAGTTGGTGATGTTGTTGCAATGCTCCAGATTGAATTTCTTGGCATTGGCAATCATGGCGTCGCTGAAGCTGCGGGCTTTCAGCGGAGCAAGAGAATTTTCCTCGCACCACATCCGATAGATTTCATAGAAATCCTTGGAGCTGATGGACGCATCCGCTTTACGCCGGATGTATCCCTCGGAATCCATGAAATCAAAGATATTGTTGTTGTCACGTTTGACCGCTTCCCGGTTTTCCCGGATACGGTCACTCTCCGTAAACTTAAAGTTGTTGGCAACAAGCCGCTGCAAGCCTTCAAATGCCCACAGGAAGATACCCTCGGCTTCAGCTTTCATCTTCTCTGCAAGATCAGGATCGTCAGCTCTGTCCACCGGCTTTTCCTTGGTGGTCAGCACAAGCTGCCTGCGATAAAATCCGTCACTGCGGTCATACAAGGCTTGCAGATCACCGTTGCTGAATGCCAGCAATCGGGCGAACATCCAACCCTGATAACTCTGCTTGCCTTTGCGTTCCAAATCCATCTTGCCCTGTGCGGTGACAATGGATTTTACATAGTTGGTCTGGCGCAGAGCTTCCATCCGCATATCATCATCCACGCACAGGAGAATGTGTTCCAAATCGGCACGGGCGAAGCGGTTTTCAGAAATCTTGCCGATGCTGCCGTCTTTCATATTCGTGCCGAAGATGGTAGACAGTACCGCACCGATTTGAGATTTACCCTCGCCGCCGTTGCCTTTAATCACCATCATGCGCTGCCCCTTGTTGGAGGGAATCAGGCAATAGCCGATAAACTCCTGCAAAGTTGGAATGTCCTCGGCGTAAAGCAACCCATCCAGAAAGTTCAGCCAGATCACGGGCGCAGGAGCATCGGGATTGTAGACAACAGGCAGACGGCTTCGCACGATAGCCGGTCTGCCCTCGGTAAATGTGCCGTTCAATAGCAGCGTACCGTTGAACACATGGATGCGATCCTGCTCCGGTGGGAAGTCAGGCACTTGCGCTTCCAGTTTCAGCACTTCCAGAATGTTGGTGATCTTCCGGGGGATGTTGTTCACGGCACAGAATTTCAGCTTGTCGTAAATCTCCCCACGCAGAGGAAGATCGTCCGTCACTCGACCATCGGGTGTGAAAAAAGCTCCGTTTGCGAAGATGATTCTGCGCTCCTGCAGAAATTCTTCACAAAACAGAGCTTCGTTGATGTTCTGCCCGTCAAACCAGACAGGCAAATTCATATCAGGCGTTTTCCGGTTCTTCGCCATGGTGCGCCACCTCCTTTTTCTTTCGTGTGATGTACTCTTGCAGAAAAGCAATTTTGCCGTCCTGCATCAGCTTGTCCACCAATGCCACCCGTTCTTCCAGATCACCCACCGTCAGCACATCTGCCATATATTCGATATAGCAGTGCATCTGGCAGGCTTCCACAAAACGGTCATCCACGTCCTCACAAGCTCCATATCCCTCACTCCCGCCTTGCGGCGAGAGTTTGCTCATTTCGCTGCTCGTCCTTTTCCCACCGAAACCGCTTTGTTGGGTTTCGGCGGGAGCCCTGAGATTGTCCGGTATCTTGGGTGCGTATCGTACTTTCCAATCCTCCAGCAGATGCAGATAATCCGTCAGCACACGGAAGCAAAGCATTTCGTCCTCCCGGAACTGACGGATATAGGGACGCTTCGGCTTGACCATAGCTGCGGCAGTGGGCGGTTTTGGGTCAAGTCCAAAGTCCGCAGCCAGCTTTTGCGCTGCTTCATAACTGCTCAGATCGAACAGCCTTGCCACAAGGTCGATTACGTCCCCCTTGGCTCCGCAGCCGAAGCAGAAAAAATAGTCCTCATTCAGCTTCAAGCTCGGATGCCTGTCGTTGTGGAACGGGCAGCAAGCCATGCCGTTGTGGCTCACTTTCAGCCCGTAGTGTTCGGCGGCTTGCTTGACGCTGATTGCCGCCTTGATGGTTTCATAGATTGTCATAGAAAACCCTCCGTTCATAATATTCTGGAAAGCACGAAGCACCCGCCGTGATTGGCAGGTGCTTCGCTCCTTCTATTATGGTTATGACGGATTTTTCAAAAAACAGGCTAATGACAGGACAATCCTGTTTCAAAAAACAGGACAACTTATCTGAGAACGTAGATTTCTTCACATTTACATGATATAATTAGAAAAATGAAAAAACAGGACAGGAGGGCAAGCATGAATCAAGAATTGATGACATTGGATTTCTGGCAGGATACGGTCATATATGAGAGCAAAACATTTCCTGTCGGTACGCTTGCCTGTGATGCACTGAATGTTCCTGTGAATACCATTGCAAAAATAAACGAGCAATGCGAGAAAATCAATCTGCTGCTTGGAATATTAAACGCCGGACAGGATGCTTCTGCACTCTGTCCTATTGCAAAGGAAGCTGCTCTGACGATGCTCGATATTCTCAGTCAAACACCGCCGTTCTCCTATATGAATATCTCAAAGCACAGAGAACGGATTGAAAAAGTCTTTACTGTGGACAATGCGCTGAAATATGTGGAGTTTGCCATAAAAGCCGCAACCAATTCCTTGCCGTTCGAAGAAGTTCCGAACTATGCTGATGCAATCATACTCCAACGTTATACTGCTGTGTTTGGGCATCTGGCATACTCCCTTGGGGAATACCAAACGGCCATGCTTGATTTTGCAGAAAAATCAGACGGCAACGAAGCAGACCGCACCGCAGAGGGCTTTGCAAAAATGTTCGGCAGCTATTTCCCGCCGGAGTTTTCTATCACAGAGTGCAATGCTTGGATGTCTACCCTGAACAATTCCGTTCAGTATGTATCGGTCATCCATCCCGGCGAAAAAGTTGCAAAGCTCGTCAAGCGGATGCACTATGTATCCTTTGTAGGGATGTTCCGGTCTGATCTCTTTGAGGGCCTGTGTGTTGGTCATGCACCGAAGAAATGCAAAATCTGCGGCAAATGGTTCCTCACCACCAACGCAAGGCACACCAAATACTGTGGCGGCTATGCACCGGGGGACAAGCTGCACCGCACCTGTCGGCAGATCGGCAACCTGAAAGGCAGAGAACAACGGGAGCTTGCGGACGATCATCCGATTATCCAGATATATGAAAAGAGGCTGAACACCATAAATCGCTATGTGAAGCGTGGTACTCTGGACGCTGACCTTGCGGAGGTCATGAAGAAACTGGCAAAAGATAAGATGCTCCGGGCATTGAGCAATGTAGCCTATTCCAAGGGAGCTTATGAAAAAGAAATGGACCAGGCGGCTTTGAAAAAGGAAGCAAGTGCAAAAATATACAAAGAAAGGGACAAACATGAATAGAAAAGAACTTAGTCAGAATCATTGGAAATACTACTTAATGCTCGAAAAGCGTTTTGTTGAATCAATAGAGTTTGTAGAACTACATGAGGACAATTTTGATGCATTTTCTAACGGATATGCCCTCTTAATTCAAGCCATAGGGGCAGAGTTGGATACTGTATTCAAAGAGTTTTGCGGTTTCAATACAACGGATCGAAAAACGGTTGCAGACTATGCACAGTATATTTTGACCAACACACCGGATATAAAAAATCAAAAATCAGTGTACAGGAATACGATATCGAAATACAACCGTTTATGAATTGGGATATTACCCAGCCCGCACAGTCGTTGCAATGGTGGGGAGCATTTACAGATGTCAAGCACAACCGCTATGAGCAGTTGAAGCAAGCAAAGCAGGAGAATGTACTAAATATCTTGGGAGCTTTGTATTTGATAGAAATGTTGTACTTGAAGAAAATCACTGATGGGACAGACGAATTTGATGTGTTTGATGAATCTTCCAACTTGTTTAGTTTGAAAAACTGGACTTCTAAGGCTGTGCCGCTGAGCCAAGCTTTTGCCGTGCTAAGTGATATGATGGACGACGAAAATAATACTACTAACAAAAAGTTCGATGCATAATTACTGTCGATATTGATAGAGAAAGAACCGAAAGGAGGTGCGCTATGCTGAGTGATTTTTCATGGGACATGACCGGATACATACCAAAACACGCTGTCAATCCGCACGGTGACGGCATCATTCCTTATGCGGCAGAGCGCATCTTCCAACTGGAACCGGAACCGCCAGCGGTGGACAGTCTGAATGAATATATCCGGTCTGCCTTACAGGAGAAGAATTTGATATATTTCTCGTTCTTTCTCCACCACTACGAACCGCAGCTTAATAAGCGCATCAAGAGCTTTCTTGGCGTGGATGGCGGCGATTTGTACGACACAGACCGATTTATAGATATAAAGCTCTCCTGCCGGGAGCAAATGCTCCAAAAGCTGATGGACTATGACCTTGCCAAGGGTGCAGAGTATGCTACATACATTTTCCCGTTCATCCGGGATGCTATGCTCCGTTTTCGCATGGGCGAAGAAAAATGGTCGGTGTCCTCTCTGACCAATTACAAAATGGTGCGGTCAATGGCTTGGCTGTACCACAATACCAAGGATGCGGTCAACGAATTTTCCAAGAAATACAACTGCGATCTTGCCCTTGCGGAAGAATATCTGAAAGTTGTCCGTGGAATCCGCAATCAGCAGCCTTTCTGTGTCACAGACGAGGACGGCGAAGAAACAGGCGAGGATGTAGCCCTTGACGATAGCTGGAACTATACCGATATCCTCTGGAACGGCATACAAGCAGAAAAGGTGCAGCAGGCATTTGAGAAACTGAATTACCGGGAACAGACCTTACTTGAAAAACGGTTAGCAATCTGTATGACCTGTGGGCGAGTTGGCTCATGGAAGAACCGCCCCACTTTTGAAGAATTGGCGATTATGTTTGAGGGCAGCACTGCCAGCGGTGCAGAGCGAGCCTACCGGAAAGCGGCGGACAAACTGACAGAACTGCTGGTTGCCGAAGGTGCGCTCCATGCTGTCCGGCTGAAACAGAAATCCAAAACCAAGCGCAAAAAGAAAATCGCCGCCGCAATCTACGAATACCAAGCAGACTGCGACGGCGAATGGGGCGAGATTTCATTTGATTTTGAGAATGGTACGGCAGAGATCATTCGCCTTGCCGATTGGGATACGATAAAAACCAACCGCTTTGCGAACAAGGCCGTAGCCTATCTTCTGAACTGTGAGAACGAAAAATTGCCCAAGGAAACGATGGTGGCATTTGAATAACGAGGGAGTGAGATATATGGAGCAATTACTGATTGTTGAAGATGATATCGGTTTGAATCAAGGCTTATGCAAAGCGCTGAAAGCAGATGACCGTCAGATTATATCCTGCCATGATCTAAAAGCGGCAAGAGAACAATTGCTTTGCGGGAGTGTATCCCTGATCCTGCTGGATATCAATCTGCCGGATGGCAGTGGGCTTGAGCTGCTTCGGGAGGTCAAGGAAAACATGCCCGGAGTTCCTGTTATTCTGCTGACTGCCAATGACACCGATCTGGATATCGTAGACGGACTGGAGCGGGGCGCTGATGATTACATTACCAAACCCTTTTCTCTTTCAGTTTTGCGGGCAAGGGTGAATACCCAACTGCGAAAGCAAGCGTCAAACCATAAAAATGCGCCGTTCCATATGGATCTATTTCACTTTGACTTTGAGGCTATGACCTTTTATGTGGGAGATTCAAAAGTGGAATTGAGTAAAACAGAACAAAAATTACTGCGTCTGCTTGTTGAAAATCGTGGTCGAACCATGACCCGTGGAGACCTTGTAGACCGGATCTGGACAGATGGCGCAGAATATGTGGATGAAAATGCTTTGTCTGTTACGATCAAGCGACTGAGGGATAAGCTTGGCGCACAGAAATATATTAAAACCGTCTATGGAATCGGTTATAGCTGGGTGACAAAAGATGAATAAAACCGGCATTGTGATCATACTGCTGTGCTTTCTGGCGGCGGCAGCTGTTGTGTTATGGGAGCGGAGAAAGACCAGAAAAACGATGGAAGAAATCGAAAGGATGCTGGACGCTGCCATGACCGGCTCCTTTTCTGAAACCAATTTTGATGAAAGCCAGCTGTCTGCATTGGAAACGAAGTTTGCGCACTATCTTTCCGCCGCAGAAGCATCTTCTCAAAACATAGCGCAGGAAAAAGACAAAATCAAAACCTTGATTGCGGACATCTCCCACCAGACAAAAACGCCGATTGCAAATCTGCTGTTATACAGCGAGCTTTTGATGGAGGAAACTCTGCCTGCATCGGCGAAGGCAAATGTGGAGGCGCTGTACAAACAATCGGAAAAGCTGCGATTTCTGATCGATTCTCTCGTAAAGCTTTCCAGACTGGAAAACGGGATCATTTCACTCTCCCCCCAGCCGGCAGCGCTGCAGCCGCTGCTTGAAAGTGTGGTAGAACAATATACTGCCAAGGCTTCTGAAAAAGGATTGTCTTTGCAAATGCAGGATACAGATGCTTTTGCTGTATTCGACTTCAAATGGACAGCGGAAGCGCTGGCGAATATCGTAGACAACGCCATCAAATATACAGAGCATGGCACAATCAGGATTTCTGCCGTAAGTTACGAAATGTTTGCAAGGATCGATATATCGGATACCGGTTCAGGCATACCGGAAACTGAGCAAGCGAAGATATTTGCTCGCTTTTACCGCTCAAAGGCGGTTCAGGAGCAGGAAGGGGTCGGCATCGGCTTATACCTTGCCCGACAGATCATATCCGGCGAGGGGGGGTATATCAAGATTGCTTCCGTTCCGGGAAAAGGAAGTACGTTTTCCATATTTCTGCCGAAATAACAACAATTCTATCAAAACTGTTAGATTTCATTTTCCGCCGGAAAGAATGTGGAAAGATTCCTATGCGATAATCTGTATGTATCAAAGGATGATTTCCTTTCATACATACAGATTTTTTCATGGAGGTACTCATTTATGGAAGTTTTACAGGCAAAAAACCTGAAAAAGATTTATGGCTCCGGCAATAACGCAGTTCATGCGTTGGATGGAGTTGATTTAAGTGTAAAGAAGGGCGAATTTGTTGCAATTGTCGGCACATCCGGCTCCGGCAAATCCACGCTGCTGCACATGCTGGGCGGGCTGGATCGCCCTACAAGTGGCACGGTCATGGTGGACGGACAGGATATTTTCTCCCTGAAGGAGGAAGCGCTGACCATCTTCCGCCGCAGGAAAATCGGCTTTGTGTTCCAAGCATATAATCTTGTTCCGGTGCTGAATGTGTATGAAAATATTGTTCTACCCATTGAGCTGGACGGTGGCAAGGTCAATAAGGATTTCGTACAGCAAATTGTACAGACACTTGGGCTGGATGATCGTCTGGATGCCCTGCCCAATCAGCTCTCCGGCGGTCAGCAGCAGCGAGTAGCCATTGCCCGTGCGCTGGCGGCAGCACCCGCTATCATTCTGGCAGATGAACCCACCGGCAATCTGGATTCCAAAACCAGCCAGGATGTATTGAGCCTTTTGAAAGTCACCAGTCAAAAGTTCGCCCAGACAATCGTAATGATCACTCACAACGAAGAAATTGCGCAGATGGCAGACCGCATTATCCGTATCGAAGATGGTCGGATCGTCTCCCAGAACTAACGGGAGGTGGCTACGATGAATGTCAAAAACAGAAAATGTATTCGAAAGCTCAGCTTAAAATCTCTTTATGCGAACCGTCGCCGCAATCTGATCGCTATTTTTGCCATTGCACTGACAACGCTGCTATTTACGTCCATGTTCACCATTGTCTTGTCGTTGAACGCCAGTTATGAAACCTACCAGTTTCGGCAGGTAGGTGGCTATGCACACGGTACCTTTAAGGATGTTTCCCCCGAGCAGGCGGAACGTATCGCTGCCCACCCAAAGGTGAAGGCTGCGGGGGTACGGAAGGTAATCGGTATCACTGCGGAGGGTGTCTTTTCCAAAACCCCTGCAGAGATCAGCTACATGGATGCCAACTGCACTAAATGGAGCTATGCAACCCCTACTACCGGACGGATGCCCGAAAGCGGCAAAGAGGTAGCCATGGATACGGCAGCGTTGCAGCTGCTTGGCGTAACGCCGGAGCTGGGCGCCGAGGTCACGGTTTCCTATTCCATTACGGACAAGGATCAAACCGCCTTTACTGTAACAGATACCTTTACGCTGGTGGGCTATTGGGACTATGATGAACTAATGCCTGTTCATTACATCAACATCAGCCGTGATTACGCAGATGACATCGAAGCGCAGGCAGTGAAAACAGGTTTACAGCCTTTCCGCACCGATTTGAATGTCATGATGGCTTCCAGTACAAACATTCAAGGGCAGATGGAGCAGGTGGATACCGATCTCGGCTACACATGGGACAGCTATACCGATCCCAACAGCGTCCGGATCGGCGTCAACTGGGGATATACCTCATCCCAGCTGGAGTCGCATCTCGATCCGGAACTTGTGATCGCCATAGCAGCTTTTTTGCTGCTGGTGATTTTCACCGGGTATCTTATCATCTATAACATTTTCCAGATCTCTGTTGCGGGGGATATCCGGTTTTACGGGCTTCTGAAAACCATTGGCACAACGCCCCGACAGCTCAAACGCATCATTCGCCAGCAGGCACTTCTGCTTTGTCTGATCGGCATTCCGGCGGGGCTGCTGTTGGGCTATGGCATTGGCGCTGTTCTGGTGCCTGTTGTCTTGCGCTCCACCCAGTTGGATGCAGGCATCACCACCATCAGCACTTCGCCTGTGATCTTTGTTGGCTCCGTGCTGTTTGCCCTGCTGACGGTGCTTTTGTCCTGCTCCAAGCCCGGGAAAATGGCAGCCAGGGTTTCTCCGGTGGAGGCTACCAAATATACAGATGCGATGCAGACCAAGAAAAAACAGCGCAGCACCCGGGGAGCGAAGCTCCATCAGATGGCCTTTGCCAATCTGGGACGAAACAAAAAAAAGACGGTGCTGGTGGTGGTGTCTCTGGCACTGTCGGTGACGCTGTTCAATGCACTGTGTGCCTTTGTGGGCGGCTTCAGCATGGAGAAGTATGTATCCTTCATGACCTGCGCCGATTTTATCGTCAGCACGCCCGACTATTTCCGTTACAACCCGGCAGATGAATTCATCACGCCGGAACAGATCGAAGAGATCGCAGCAAACACAAAGTCCAGTCTTTCCGGCACGGGATATGCTGTGCGAAAACCCGTATATCTTTGGATGACGGAGGATGCTCTGCGGCAGGACTATGCAAGGTACGAAAGTGCTGAGCAGTTGGACAGCCATATGAGCCGCATGGAGCACCGGGGCGATATGGTGATGGGAAAGACCAGAATTGAGGCTCTGGATAACAGTCTGTTTGACAAGCTGCAAGTGTTCGACGGAGATATTTCTCCCATGTTGGAGCCGGACAATAACGCCATTGCCATTGCGGTTTCCTTAGATGACTACGGTAATCTGCCCAATCTTGAATACTACCCCAAGGTGGGAGACACGATCACCGCTACCTATGCGGACGATGTGAAATATATCGACAGCCGCACCGGGGAACTCTGCACCGAAGATACACCGGAGGAGTACCTTCAGGAAAAACTGTATGGAGCCAGAGATGTAGCGTACACGGTCTGCGCCTTGGTAGAGCTTCCGTATTCCATGAGTTATCGTTATGGTGGTATTGGATATGAGACAGTTTTGTCTGTGGATACCGCACAGCGGGACAGCGGTGGTGCGGCCATTCCGCTGCTCTACCTGTTCGACACAGCGGACGAAGCGGACGAGGCCGAAGCAGAGCAATATCTATCGAAGCTCACTGCCGGTGAGTTTTCGCCCTTGATGTATGAAAGCAAGGCCACGGCTCGCTCTGAATTTGCTCAGTTCCGGCAGATGTTCCTTCTGATAGGTGGTATCCTCTGTGCTATCATTGGGCTGGTGGGACTCTTAAATTTCTTCAACGCCATGATGACCGGTATTCTTTCCCGCCGCCGTGAATTTGCTGTGCTTCAGGCTGTAGGAATGACAAACCGGCAGCTCAAAACCATGCTGATCTACGAGGGGTTGTTCTACGCAATGTCTTCTGTAGCGGCGGCCTTTATTCTGTCGCTGGCGGTGGGACCTCTTGCGGGAAAAATGCTGGGCAGTATGTTCTGGTTCTTTGAGTATCGATTCACCATTCTGCCTGTCCTGCTGACAATTCCGGTATTTCTTCTGCTGGGGTGGCTGATTCCTTGCATGATGTATGACAACGCAGCAAAATGCAGTGTTGTAGAGCAATTAAGGGATGCTCAATAACTGTTAAGCAAAAAACGGCCCTCTGCCAATGAAAAGGCAGAGGGCTGAAATTTAATCTAAGGGTTTATATTCCTCCATTCTGCGGGATGTTAGATCATCCCAAAATATTTGAATGCTTCTCGGATTGCTTTCTCTTTTTCCAGTGGGCACTGTGGCTGTCTGGAATCCTCGGACTTCGGCAAATTATAGTTCTTACCAACCCCAATCCCACATTTTCGCTTAATTTGTGAGATATACAGGTTGGATACCTTTAACCCGCTATGCTCCAGCACATAGTCCTTAATCTGGGTGTAGGTTGCCCCATCTTGAAATTCGGACATATCCATATCTTCCAAAGAGAACTCAACCCGAATCTTTTTCGAGTCGACCTCACCCTTGGAAAGCAAGACAACCGTCTCAACGGTATTCCCTTTGTCCCACAAAAGCTCCGTAACTTCCCCGCCATCCTTGAACACCGGAAAATTCAGACCAATCCGCTTTAGCGGATATTCAGACTCGTCATTCCTGTAAATTTCAATTTCCTTAATCAAGGCTGTGACCACATTTCTCTTTTCTTCGTCATTTATTATATTATAAACGCAGTCGAAATTCACCATGATTTTGTAAATATTCTCAAGAGTAATTGCCTGCTGCTTAATTGCATCTCGCCGAAGTCTGGCATCTTCGATTTTTTCCTCCAGCTCAACAATGACATCATATAGGGAATCTAACCGCAAGGTCATATCATGGAGCTTTCGTTCCCGATATTTTGCATCAGCAGGGAGACTGTCAATTTCCCGTTCCAATCTTGTTTTATTCAGATCAACTTCCTTCAGCTTTGCCTGATAGCCCTTCAGTTCTTTATCCACTGCTTTCGTGTCAATCTGAACGCCAATCCGTTTTTTAATAGCTTGGGCATATTCCTCATTCCTTACGATCTCACGAATTGCCTCAATGACCATCGGTTCAATATCGGTCTTTTTCAGCATCGCCTTATATTCACAATGCTTACCCCGGACCATCCTATTCCGACTACATACATAATAGTAAATTTCTTTGTAAGTGCCATCTTTATTTGTCCATGCGTGTTTATTCGTATACATGGGACTTCCACAAACCGGGCATTTCAGCAGACCTGATAACAAATGAACTCGATCCCGCCCAATTTTTGACGGTTGCTTTACTCCGGTTCTAAGACGCTTGGCATGAGCCTTTTCCCATACCTCCTCACTAACGATTCCTTTATGCTGTCCCTCTGTCAGAATGTAATCGTCATTTCTTTTCATCTGGTAATCGTTTTTTGTGCCTTTGACTTTTTCCTTCGTTCTCCGTCCATAGGCAATTTTACCGCAATAAACCGGGTTATCCAATATCAGTTTAATAAAATGTCCTGTCCAATCCTCTAATGTGCCATTCTGCCTCGGAATTTTCCGTATACCTTGTAAGTTCAACTGATTCGCAATACCACCCAAACCGATTTCCGATGAAGTATATAATTCAAAAATCTTCCGTATTGCCACAGCCTCTGTTTCTTCAATCATCAGCTTGTTATCTTCCAGTGTATACCCGTAGGGAGCAAAGCCACCATTCCATCCACCCTGCCGTGCCTTTTCGCGCCGCCCGTTCATCGTCTGCTCGATAATATTCTCACGCTCAATCTCAGCCACAGCAGATAGTACAGAAATCAAAAGTTTTCCGCTTGTCTGAGAGGAATCAATCCCTTCTTCTATGCAAATCAGATTTACACCATAAGATTGAACCAACTCCAAAGAGTTAAGTATATCTGCTGCATTACGGCCAAACCGTGACAGCTTATACACTAAAATATAGTCAATGTCCAAGCCATCCTCAATATCTCTGAGCATTTTTTGAAAGGCAGGCCGTCCCTCAATGGATTTACCGGATTTACCGGCATCTTCATAAGTATCAACAACGATCATTTCCTCACGATCCGCAAATCGTGTCAGCATATTTTTTTGACCTTCCAGGCTGTATCCGTCCACTTGCATCTCTGTGCTGACCCTCGGATACAAAACACAGCGTTTTCCATATCGGTTCATAATTCATACCTCCAAAATTTACTTTTGGAAAATATCCTATGTAAAGCTGCGATTCTCACGCAGCTCCGTCAACCTCGCCCAGCACTCTCATACCATATTTCTCGATGATATGTGCCAGCGAAGTGATAAACGCTTCAAATTTTTGTTCCGCCAGAAGTTCTTCTGACCGGATTTCATCTGAAGGAATCAATGCGCTTTTATTCTGGATATTCTCCATTCAGAATCACCTCCGCAATTCCTAACGAAATTATAACTCTACTTGCACAGCCTGAAAATGATACGGCCTTTCGGCACCTTTATGTAATCCCCAGACTGCACAAGAGCGTCTTGTTTATGTTTTCCATGTCATCCTTGTTTAGATGACCAATATAGTTTTTTAACCTCGACTTGTCGATTGTTCTGATCTGTTCCAGCATAACAACAGATGGTTTCACCAAACCGCATCTGTCATTTAAGTGGTAATGCGTGGGGAACTTTCTGCTTTTTTTGCTTACACTGGTAATTGCTGCAATAATAATCGTAGGACTGAAACAATTTCCCACATTGTTTTGAAGAATAAGTACAGGACGAGAGCCACTTTGTTCAGAGCCGATACCAGGGCTTAAATCAGCCGAATATATGTCACCTCGATGGAATTTTTCAAACATCACTCTCGCCTCCTTAATATCTTAATACTTAAACAGCCGCACCAGTCTGAAAGAAATCTTCGGATAAAAACCTGGTGCGGCTACTGTTATTCTGTTCGGATTACTCGTCATATTTGCCACGCCCCCTGACGATGGGAACACAACAGGTCTCCGCTGGCGCGGCTGTCATAACTCCGCAGCATCGTTCGTATCGTGTGCCACAGGGTTCCCCCCAAGTCTTTGGCGGGCCGTGAGGAAGTATCTTTAAGCCCCCATGCAGTCATCGCGCCGGATCTGCCACAATCCGTTTTATGAAATCGTAGATCGCTCCGAAGCAGTTCTTTCATCACCTCCCTGACTGCTCCATCTTCGCGGCGTTTCACATTCGCTCGTACATGAGTTATGTACCTGTTGTGCTGTCTATTCAGTTTTCAAAGATCTTGAGGTCACGAGGATAGCGTGTCCTTCTAATAACCGTGAGGCTTTGAGCCTTTCTTTCAGGGGCGTTACAGACGATTTTTAAGGAAAGTCTCCATGTTCCGAAGGCCGCGCTGGATAGATTCGCTGACCGATGCAACGCTGACTCCTTCGCTCTTGGCAATCGCTGATTCTGTCAGTCCCAGGAAGTAGTAAGCATAGATGCGCTTGGCCTGCTTGTCCGGCAGAGCGGCAATCGCAGCGTGAAGCTGCTCCATCGTCACTTTGCGCTCATACAGCTCACAAGGGGTCATGGAAACGAAAAGGGCATCATACTCAATTCCGTCTCCGCGATCCAGAGAATAATGCGCCTTGTGGTAATATGTACGGCGGCGGTATGCGGCCTCCAGGCGGTCATGCTCTTTCATAACAGCGGCTACTTCATCAGGAACCTCAATAATGTAATCGGTCTTATAAAAATCGGGATACTGCTCCCGCAGATTGATCTTGGTCATAATTTCCTCCATTTCAGTTGTTAGGGACAAAGGGCAACCGAAATGGCTATGGCGGAGAGCGACACCGGGGATGTTCGGGAAAATTCCCGTAAAATCGACAAAGAAAAACGTCAGACGGCCTTAATAGCTGTCTGACGCATTTTGTATAATATGTTGTACGATTGTGCGGATTATTTACGCTTGATTGCGCGTGTCCGTGTGTATAATTTCTCTTTGGTAGGTCATTGATTTTTTTAGGTAATCACCTACCTGAAAACCATAATTCTGCTGAAATAAATAACCGCCCATCGTAGACTCCTCAAACGGCAGTCACGGGCGGTAATGGAAATATGCCCTGCCGTGAAAGGCCGTTTTTTTTATTGGCCTCCCGTCAGGGCTTTTATGTATATTTTATCTTTCAAAGGTGCATGATAAACACATATCAATACGCGTGATTGGGTTATGGTAACTTCCTCTTACGCACGATAGAATGTAATAGAGGTGAACAATCATGCCGGAAGATGTATTTGTGTATTTGGGACAGTGCCTCAGAGATGCAAGAGAAGAATGTGGACTGACCCAACAGGAGCTTGCGGATCAAACCGGCAGAGGGCTTCGTCATCTCCAGGACATTGAAAAGGGCAGGAAAAATCCGTCTTACGATGTACTGGCATCCTTTATCAAGCGATTAGGCATTTCTGCTAATGAGCTGTTTTATCCTGACGCTTCGGAACAGGAAAAGCAAGTACAGCATTTCATGGGAAAGTTTCTGGCCTGTACCGAGGATGAGCGGCAGATTATCTTGAAAACACTGGATTGTATGGCGGAGCAGTTTATCAGCCGACGTTACAAATCCTCCGATCCGCAAAATTATGAATAAAACCAGCAGGGCAAAATGCAATTTGTTTCTGCTGGTTTTATTTTGCCTCCGGCAGTAGACGTAAATTTTCCTAGCCCAATCAATCGCCACTATTTTGTTTCCGGTATTCAGCCGGTGCAATCTTCATGACATCTCGAAATGCTGTTGCAAATTTACTCTGATTCTCATATCCAACCTGGCTGGCAATTTCTGCTATGGTTGCCTGTGTCTGGCGAAGCAGAGCAGCGGCCTGTTTCATGCGGTACACTTTCATATAGGTTCCAATGGGCTGTCCATAAACTCCCTTGAACGTATCCTTTAAGGTTGCCGTATTGATAAGATACTCTTTGGAAAGTTCCTCAATCGTTGGCCGTTCCTGCAAGTTGGAGATAAGCCGCTTGTGAATGTCCCGTACAATCTCCACCTGGGGAGAAGTATATAACTCTCGCTGCTTTTCTTTATTTACATCCACCATACACAAGAATAAGAGAAGCTCCTGCACCTTCAGCATGAAGTATGGCTTTTGCAGGCGATCCGGTACGGAATACAGTTCAGAAAAGATATGCTCAATCTCATCCTTGGCCCGCATGACAAAGCATGCGCCATCGGCACAAAATTTGTTTTTGAAATCTGCAATACCAATACCGCTCTCGGCGAGGATTCCAGGCGGATTTTGAGAAACCAGCTCCAGATCAAGCACTACTGAGATTCCGCGATAATGTCTCAAAGGAAAGGCCATTTCAGAAGCACAGTTATCCATTGTATGAATGGAAAGATCCCCTTCTCCGAGGTACAGGCAGGAACCGCTTTGCAATACGCTCCCTTCACGCCCTTCCCGGCAATGATTGATCTCCAGCACATTCTTATCAATGGTTCCGTCCCAATAACAACTCGTTGCTTCAAAATCATTGTAAATAAGCTGGATACCGGGATAAACCTGATAGACTGTCATAAGCCCCAGGCCATCCTCACAGTCCATTTTATAGACGGTGCAATATCCGTCATTATCTTTTGGAATAATCGCAGATAACCCCGTAGCATTGGTGATAGGGTTTTTGTTCATAGTATTCATTCCGTTATCTCGTATTTGTTCTGCCAGGATTCTCCTGGCGTCTTTTATTATATAGTTTTTTCTCATTTTATACCGCTCCAATCGGCAGGATGTGCAATCCAATCAGAAAGCAAATTCTATTATAGTGCAGCCCTGCCGAATGTGCAAATATACGAAAAAGCCGATGCCCTCCAAAACGGAAAACATCGGCTATATGCGGGATTTTATTTGCTGCAACATTCCTTTCCTACACAACCGGAACAACTGCCGCTACAACAAGAACCATTTTTGCGGTTCTTATGGATTTTTCGCACAGCCCATATTGCATAGAAAACAATCCCGATAAGGATTATACCAGTAACAAGCATCTAAAACTCCTTTCTGACTGGAAACTCACAACTTATTAGCTTTGGGTCTCCGATCCTCTTTTCAAAATCCAAAGTCCAAATGCGACCACTGATAAAATGGCCGCTGAACGAAGCACTTTTCCAAACGTCATATTCATACCTCACAGCAAAAGTCCAACACGATAAACCACAAAAGTAACAGCCCAGGCCACAACCAACTGGAACAGGGCCGAGAACAGCATCCACCTTGTACTGCCGGATTCCTTGCGAATTGTAGCTAGGGCCGCTGCACAGGGAACGTAAAGCAGGCAGAAAATCATCAGGCAAAACGCATTGAGCTGTCCAAAACCGGCTGCACCCAGGATGCCGACCAATGTATCCATTCCCGCGCCGGAGTTGATATTGGGAATCCCAAACAGAACGGCACAACTGGACACCACAACCTCTTTTGCAGAGATGCCAGCAATCAGAGCAACCGCTATCTGCCAGAATCCCAGTCCAATCGGTGCAAAGATCGGTACAAGCCAATGGCCCAGGATAGACCCGAAGCTGTCTGCCATTTCCGTAGTATAGCCATGCGGCCCAAAGTTCAGGATCACCCACATGAGGATAGATGCTACAAAGATGGTAGTACCTGCTTTGGTAAGGTAGTCCTTTACCTTTTCCCATACATAGATTGCCACAGTTCTGGCGCTGGGGGCCTTATATTCCGGCAGCTCAATCAGCAGATAATTTTCCGATTTTCTCCGGTCAATCAAATGGATGATCGCCGCTACCAGGATAGCGACCACCAGGCCGATCAGGTACATGGAATAGGCCACGAGCATGGCGCGTTCCTGAAAGAACATCTCGGCAAACAAGATGTAGATTGGCAGACGGGCGCTGCAACTCATAAAGGGCGTAATCAACATGACCTTAAAACGGTCACGCCGGTTTTCCAAAGACCGTGAAGCCATGATTGCCGGAACAGTGCAACCAAATCCCAAAATCATGGGGATAAATGCCCGTCCGGAAAGTCCCAGCTTGCTCATAATCCCTTCCATGACATACGCAACACGGGCCATATATCCGCTGTCCTCCAGAAAAGCCAATGCCAGAAACAGAATGAAAATGTTCGGCAGGAAAGTCAGGATACCGCCCACACCGGCGATGATGCCGTCTACCAACAGGGAGCGCAGCACTTCATTGACCCCGACAGCAATCAGTCCATCGCTTATCAATGCCGACAGGCTTTCAATTCCTAATTCTAGGAATCCTTTCAGCCAATCGCCAATGGTAAAGGTCAGGAAGAACACCGCCGCCATGACAACGAGGAAAATCGGGATGCTCCAAAACTTATGCGTCAATACACGGTCTGCCTTTTCCGTCAAAGCGTCTTGACGATCCTTATTGACCAGAACCTCCCTGATGATTTCCTCAATAAAATCATACTTCTCATTGATAATGTCGGATTCATAGTTCCGGTCGATCACATCCGGCATATTGACCGGATAACGTGCAGAGATTTCCTTATCCTGCTCCAGCAGCTTAATGGCGTGCCAGCGGTAATTGGACAGGTTCGGATATTTCCGCTTCAGCTCTGCCATGATAAGATCAATCTTGTCCTCAATAGCATCACTGTAAACCATTGCGTATTCTGAATGGTGGTCGTGCCGGTGTTTTGGAGTATATTTATGATGATGAATCAGACACTCCGGATCTTTACAGTCTTTATGGTGCGCGGCTGCATGAAGCAGCACATCCAGTCCTGTCCGTTTTCTGGCTGAAACTGGAATGACCGGGATGCCCAGCATTTCCGGCAGTCTGTGTGTGTCAATCTCCATGCCGCGCTTTTCCACAATGTCCATCATGTTCAGCGCCAGCACAACCGGCTTGCCCAGCTCCAAAAGCTGCAAAGTTAAGTATAGGTTTCGCTCCAGAGCGGAAGCGTCCGCAACATCAATAATCACATCGACTTCATCGCTTAGTATAAACTGTCTGGATACCTGTTCTTCCATTGTGTAGGAGGTCAGGCTGTAAGTGCCAGGAAGATCGACCAGTCGAATATTCAGATCATGGTCTTTAATGGCACCCTCTACTTTCTCAACGGTTACACCTGGCCAGTTTGCCACTTTCAGATTTGCACCGGTGTAAGCATTGAAAAGTGTTGTCTTTCCGCAGTTCGGATTTCCGATGAAGCCGATAGTCAAATTTTCTCTCATCGGAATTTACCCCACTAAAATATTCTTTGTGATATTGCGCCCAAGTGCAAAGCGTGTTCCCCTGACTTTCACAATCAGGACACCCCGACTTTTGCTGTTCAGAACAGCGATAGAGGTTCCACGGGTCATCCCAAGGGCCTCCAAACGCTTTTCTATATTGACAGGCAGATCAATATCCTCAACTTTATATTCATTTCCTATTTTTCCATCGCAAAGATACATGAACGCTCCCTCCTCACCGATTTACGGAAGAAGTCTCCGGCAGCTTGCCAAACTCATAAAGCATCATAGAAACGGTAATAACCACCAGAATTGCATCTGTCAGAGCAATCGCCAGCCATACGCCACGAATACCCATGCCGCCGATCATCGGAAGAACCACGCAGAGAGGAATAAACAGAATGATCTGGCGGAACAGCACCAGCCAAGTTGCCTTTTTCGCCTTGCCCAAAGACTGGAACAGGGTTACGGCAATCATAAAGCTGCCTTGCAGGACATAAGTGCTGAACATGATACGGAAGTTGGTTGCACCCGATGCCGCGATACCCGGCGTTGTCAGGAACATGGATAAAATCTTCTCTGGAAACAGCTCGGCAGGAATATAGAACACCAGCGACAGCAGCGTTGCAGCAGTAATAAAAACCCTGGTCAGCGTCTTTACCCGGTCATAGTCCTTTGCACCATAGTTTGTACCGGCGGCAGGCTGGAATCCCTGACTGATCCCCCACAGAGGAACGAAAGAGAAATTCCAGAAGCGGAGCGCCGCACCTAAAAGAAGCTGTGAAGTTTCCCCGCCATAGTTCGATGCCACACGATAGATCACTGTCTGCTGTACCAAGGTCAGAATCTGCATCAACAGAGCAGATACCCCGACAGAAAGAACCTGGGGAAGCAGTTCTCCGTCAATGCGGATGCGCCCAATCTTCACATGAGGACTTTTTTTCTTGAAATACCACAGCGTAATTGCAGCCTGGACAAACTGGGAGAAAATCGTTGCATAAGCAGCCGCCTCAATGCCCATACCGTAGGGATTCAGGATACTGATAAAAATAGGGTCAAGAATAATATTCAAAATAGCGCCGCTGGCAATAATCGTCATTGCCTTTTTAAGCTGGCCTTCTCCGCGAATGACCATGTTTGCACTTTGAAAAAAGTTTACAAACAAGGAACCGGCAAAGATAATCCGTAGATATTTTTCCGCATAATTCAAAATGTTGTCGCTGGCTCCGGTCAGGGACAAAAGCTGGCGGGTGAACACCATGCCTACCACTGTATAGATAACGGACAGCAGAAGAACCATAGCAACCAGGTTGCCCATGATCTTCTTAATTGTGTTTTCATCCTTCTTGCCGATAGCGCGGGACAGTACCGATGCAGAACCCACGCCCAGCATGGCCGCTGAACCGGCATTGATAAGCGTCAAGGGATAGGATACCGATATGGCTCCCATCTGCACGTCACCGACCATCTGGCCGACAAAGATGGAATCCATCATGTTATAAAGCCCAACGACCACCATGCCAAGAACCGCAGGGATGCTAAGTTCAATCATCAGCGGCCAGGGGCTTTTTGTTAAGAGCTTTGTTCTTGTGTCAAGTGC
Source organism: Butyricicoccus sp. AM78-15b2TA (assembly GCF_027665985.1). NCBI lineage: Bacteria > Bacillati > Bacillota > Clostridia > Eubacteriales > Butyricicoccaceae > Butyricicoccus > Butyricicoccus sp. AM78-15b2TA. The sequence goes on along the minus strand of NZ_JAQEHY010000007.1, from coordinate 15,032 downwards.
CTGTTTCATCACTCTATTCCTCCTGGTCTATTTTAATTTCGAGGTATCCAGCAAAGCGCGCCAGTGACGTGCCTTGCTGGATTAGCCATATCTAACTAACCACTTAAAGTATATAAAATCCGGGCTTCTTTGTACGCTCCCAACCGCAGGATTTACAATCCAATCTGAAACGAATTTAGGAGCGGAAAGGACATAAGGCCCTTTCCGCTCCCGTTGTTACTGTATCATTTTTTCCAGTAGTTTCAGGGCTTCTTCCAGTTTTGGATTTACAGCGTCCGTTTGCAGGGCATCCCGGACGCAGCTTCGTATATGGGCTTGCAAAATCTGCTGATTGGCGCTTTTTAATAACGCCTGCGTAGCAAGAAGCTGATTGGAAATATCCACGCAATAGCGATTTTCCTCAACCATTTGCAGGATACCGTCTAACTGTCCTCTGGCGATTTTTAGCTTGTGAACAATATCGCCTTTCTTGGCCTTCATAAACGGCCCGTTACTGGATACTGACGAGCTGATAGCCAGCGTCCTCGATAGCAGCTTTCAGCACAGCATCCGGCACATCCTGGTCAAGCTGCACCTGGGCCGACTTACTCTCCAGGGAAACATCCACATCCTTGATGCCCTGGATGTCCCGCAGCGCCTTATCAACGTGTTTTACACACATTCCGCAAACCATTCCTTCGATGTTCAATACTTTTTCCATGTGAATTGCTCCTTTTCGTTCTTGTTTAATCGTTGTTTGTTCATACATAGGGACTGAATCCCGTTCTGTATTGGCCTGATGCCTCGCCTTGAACCACCGCAGACGCAGGGCATTGGACACCACGAATACCGAACTGAAACTCATAGCAAAAGCGCCGATCATGGGGTTCAGCTTCCATGCAAAGGGAAGATAGAATACGCCTGCCGCCACCGGAATACCGATGATGTTGTAGATAAACGCCCAGAACAGATTTTGCTTGATGTTGCGGATAACCGCCTTACTAAGCTGGATTGCCGTGGACACATCCAGCAGATCGCTTTTCATCAAAACAATGTCCGCTGACTCAATCGCCACATCCGTTCCGGCCCCGATAGCGATACCAACATCCGCTCTGGCAAGGGCCGGAGCATCGTTGATACCGTCACCGACCATCGCCACCTTCTTACCGACGCTCTGCAAACGACGGATTTCCTTCTCCTTGTCCTGGGGGAATACCTCTGCCACAACACGATCCACGCCGACCTGACGCCGAATCGCTTCTGCGGTCTTTGCATTGTCGCCGGTCAGCATGACCACCTCAATGCCCATGCCGGTCAATTCCGCTATGGCCTGCTTGCTGGTGGGCTTAACTACATCCGCCACGGCAATGACACCAATAAGCTGACCGCCACGGGCAAAGAACAGAGGTGTTTTCCCGTCAACCGCCATTTCCTCGCCCAACTGAAGGAGTGCGCCGCCATTGATGCCATTTGCCACCATCAGTCGGCGGTTTCCGGCAAGGCACGTTTCGTTTCCGATCTGACCCACAAGGCCCTGACCGGGAATCTGCTTGAAATCATCCACCGGGAGGAAGGAAAGTTGTGCTTTTTCGGCCTCTGCCACAATCGCGTCCGCCAGCGGATGCTCGGACAGCTTTTCCAGCGAAGCAGCGATTTGCAGCATCTCCTTTTGTGGAACACCCTCTTTGCAGAGCATATTTGTCACCACGGGCGTACCCTGGGTAATCGTGCCGGTCTTATCCAGCACAACCGTATCAATGTTATGGGCCGTTTCCAGGGCCTCCGCCGATTTAATCAGGATACCGTTGCTTGCGCCCTTGCCGGTTCCGACCATAATGGCCGTAGGCGTTGCAAGGCCCAGCGCACAGGGACAGGAAATGACCAGGACAGAAATGCCGATAGATAGGGCAAATTCAAAGCCATATCCCAACAGCAGCCAGACAATGACTGCAATCAGCGCGATGCTGATAACCACCGGAACAAACACGCCGCTGACCTTATCAGCCAGTTTCGCAATAGGGGCCTTGGAGCTGGTCGCTTCATCCACCAGACGGACGATCTGTGCCAGCGTGGTATCATCGCCCACCTTGGTGGCCTGCATCTTGAAATAGCCGGACTTACTTGTGGTCGCGCCGATCACTTTGTCCCCAATATGCTTCTCCACGGGGATGCTCTCGCCGGTCAGGGCAGATTCATCAACGGAGGAAAAGCCCTCGATGACAATACCATCCACCGGCACAGACTCACCGGCCTTGACAATCAGGGTTTCGCCCAACTGCACTTCTTCCACAGGCACCTGAAGCTCTTTTCCATCCCGCTCCACGGTAGCTGTTTTGGGAGCCAGATTCATCAGCTTTGTAATTGCATCCGAAGTCTTACCCTTTGCGCGGGCCTCCAGGGTTTTGCCCAAGGTGATAAGGGTCAGAATCATGCCTGCGGATTCAAAATACAAATCCATCATAAAGCTGTGAACCGTAGCCATATCCCCATGACCGAATCCGATGCCGATTTTGTAAATGGCGTAAATGCCATAAACGATTGCGGCGCTGGAGCCTATCGCAATCAGCGAATCCATGTTAGGCGAGCCGTGGAACAGGGTCTTGAAGCCCATCCGGTAATATTTGAAGTTGATGAACACCACCGGGATCAGCAGCAGGAATTGGGTAAATGCAAAGCTGATTGCATTTTCCATCCCCAGCAAGGAGCTGGGGAGCGGCCACCCCATCATGTGACCCATAGAAATATAAAACAGTGGGATCGTAAAAAGGGCAGAAAGCAGCAGCCGCTGTTTCATCTGCTTGTATTCTACCTGCGCCGTACTGACCTCCGGTTTTGCTGCCGGTGTGGTCGTGCGGCTCTTGTTTTGTGCGGAGGCTTTGGGAATCGCGCCATAACCGGCCTTTTCAACGGCCTGGACGATTCCCGCCGTATCCAAAACGGATTCATCATAAGAAGCAACCATGCTGTTTTTTAACAGGTTGACGGACACTTCTTTGATGCCAGGTAGCTTTGCCACGCTCTTTTCCACTCTGGTAGAGCAGGCCGAGCAAGTCATACCCGTAATGTCAAATTGCTCCTTTTGCAAAATCATCCCTTCTTTCTTATAAAGATTTGTGCGAGTACCCCTCCCCCGTAGGGAACTAAATACCGTTATGAAAAGGGGCGTTTGGCATCTTGGGGGAAAGATGCTAAAGCCCCGAACATAAAGTTTACGCACAAGGTCTTTGACCGTTTTTCATTATACTTATCCTGCTTCTCCTTTGTCTGCTCCAAAGTGGAGCTTTTTTTATCCAAAGAGAAATGAGGTTTTTTGCTGCAAATCCAATCGGCAGGTTCTCCAATCCAAAGGGCAGAACCGCTCCCAAATCCATTGACTTTGAGGGTTTTCGTGAATATACTGGCAGCATGAACGATTAAACAATCTTTTAATTGTTCAGCCATATCAAGCCAACCAAATACCAAAATGAAAGGGGGCTTTCTCAATGAAAAAGACCATTAAACTGCTTGACCTGGACTGCGGCCATTGTGCTGACAAAATCCAGAACGCCGTGAAGAAGATTGATGGTGTGACCAGCGTATCCGTCAACTTCCTGGGTCAGAAGATGGTTCTGGAAGCGCCGGACGATCAGTTTGACGCTGTTCTGGCCGAAGCAAAGACGCTGATTAAGCAGATCGAGCCGGATGTGACTGTTAAGGCGTAATGAAAAGCTGGACACCGGCTGCCACAAGGTAGCCGGTGTTTTTCATCAATAGACAGAAAAAGCGTGACACGCTTTATGCTGCAACGAAAGGAGAATACACTATGACACGAAAACAAAGGCACTTGCTCACACGCATTATCGTGGCGGCGGTGCTGTTTCTTGCAGGCAGCTTGCTCCATCTCCCTGAATTGGCGGAGATGGCGGTCTTTCTCGTCTGCTATGTGGTTGTCGGCTGGGATATTGTCTGGAAGGCAATCACGAACATCCTGCATGGACAGGTGTTTGACGAAAATTTCCTGATGACGATTGCCACCATCGGCGCACTCATTTTGGGCGAACATTCCGAGGGTGTCGCCGTTATGCTGTTTTACCAGGTGGGCGAATGGTTCCAGTCCTATGCGGTGTCCAAGTCCAGAAAATCTATCGCAAGCCTGATGGACATTCGCCCGGACTATGCTAACATCGAAAGGGACGGAAAACTGGTTCAGGTTGACCCGGACGAGGTTCAGATCGGAGAAACCATTGTTGTGAAACCGGGAGAGCGCATCCCGCTGGACGGTACGATTCTCAAAGGCTTCTCCACCCTGGACACTTCGGCCCTGACCGGAGAATCCATGCCCCGCGAGGTGGAGCCGGGAATGGAGGTCATCAGCGGCTGTATCAACCAGACCGGCATCCTGAACATTCAGACCACAAAAGAATTTGGGGAATCCACCGTAGCCAAAATCCTTGACCTTGTGGAAAACGCAAGCGATAAGAAGGGCCGTATTGAGAATTTCATCACACGCTTTGCCAGGTATTATACCCCGGTAGTGGTATTTGCTGCTCTGGCGCTGGCAATCCTGCCGCCGCTGATTACCCAGCAGCCATTCAGCACCTGGATTTACCGGGCCTTGACCTTCCTGGTGATTTCCTGCCCCTGTGCGCTGGTCATCTCCATTCCGCTTAGTTTCTTCGGAGGCATCGGCGGCGCGTCCAAGATCGGCGTTCTGGTAAAGGGCAGCAACTATCTGGAGGCTCTGGCAAATACCGAGGTCGTGGTCTTTGATAAGACCGGCACACTGACAAAAGGCTCCTTTGCGGTCAGCGAGATCCACCCTGTCGGCATGAAGGAAGCGCAGCTTTTGGAGCTGGCCGCATACGCTGAGGACTACTCCAACCACCCGATTTCTCTTTCTATTAAAAACGCCTATGGACAGAAAATCGACAACAGCCGAGTTTCCGATGTCCAGGAAATTGCCGGTCACGGCGTGCAGGCCGTGATTGACGGGAAAACGATTCTGGCCGGAAACACCAAGCTGATGGAGAAAGCGCATATTAAGTACACGCCATCCTCAGCTGTCGGCACCGTGGTCTATCTGGCCTGTGACGGGAAATACGCTGGATGTATCATCATTGAGGACGAGATCAAGGCCGATGCTCCAGCCGCAATCAAGCTGCTGAAATCTGCCGGTATCCGCAAAACGGTCATGCTGACCGGCGATGCAGATGCCGTTGGAAAGAAAGTCGCAGGGCAGCTTCATCTGGATCAGGTTTATACTGAACTGCTGCCCGCTGATAAGGTTGACCGCGTGGAAAGCCTGCTGAAGCAGAAAAGCGAAAAAGGTATGTTGGCCTTTGTTGGGGATGGTATCAATGACGCTCCCGTACTGGCGCGGGCCGATGTCGGTATTGCTATGGGCGGCTTGGGTTCCGATGCGGCCATTGAAGCTGCTGACGTGGTTCTTATGACGGATGAACCGTCCAAAATTGCCGCTGTTATGAAGATCGCCCGTAAGACGATCCGCATCGCAAATCAGAATATTGTGTTTGCCCTGGGCGTGAAATTCCTGGTTCTGATTTTAGGTGCGCTAGGCTATGCAAATATGTGGGCGGCGGTGTTCGCGGATGTAGGCGTTTCCATTATTGCGATTCTCAATGCCATCCGCGCCATGCGGGTCAAGCTGCCGGATATGCCAGCGGGCAGCACAAATCAGGGTTAAGCGCAATAGAAATGCGCCGCAACTTTCACACGCTGCGGCGCATTTCCTTATTGTTCAGTCGGGCATGATACTTCAAACAACGCATCTATGGCATGATGCAGGAGCTTTGCCTGCGGCGTGTCCGACAGCGAATAATAGACTTCTTTTCCGTCCCTGCGGCTTGAAATGATCCCGCTCTTTTTTAATATCCGCAGATGATGTGACACAGCAGGGGCGCTCATATCCACAGCCGCCGCGAGATTGCATACACATTCTTCACAATGGCACAGCAGCCACAGAATCCGCAGCCGGGTCGGATCGCCAAGCTGCTGAAATAAAAATGATATATCCTTAAACCCTTCCGCAGAGGGCATCTTATTTAAGACTTTTTCAATATTCTGTCCGTGGTTATGGGGTAGATTGTAATGCGGCATAAAAATCAGCTCCTTCCTGTGACTATGATACTGACATAATTCTTGTCTGTCAAACAGCTTCATTATAGATTGGAGAAAAATACATGAACGAAACAGAGAAAAAAACTTTTTCCGCTCCAAGCCCTGGCGAATTGGAACAATTAACCGAGCTTCACAAAGCGATGGGCGATTACACACGGATGCGGATACTTTGGTATCTGATGCAGAAAGATTCTTGCGTCAGCGAACTGGCACAAAAGATGGAGGTCACAGAATCGGCCATATCCCACCAGCTTCGTGCGCTTTGGATTGTCCGGTTAGTGCAATCACGCAAGGCCGGGAAAAACGTGATTTATTCCTTGCAGGACGAACATATCCGGTGGATTCTTGAAGAAACCTACGCTCATATTTCAGAAAGATAAAAACGCAGCCCCTGTGCTGTTTTGCAGGGGCTGCGCGGGTATTCAATTACAGCGTTTCGTAGGAAACCAGCTGGCTCATCGGGATGCGCTGCTTATTGAAGCGATTGGGATCGCCGGTTCCTTCGTTGGAGTAGCCGATAACCAGGATGTTGACCGGCTCCAGGTTGGCCGGGAGGTCAAATTCCTTACGCAGAACAGCGGGATCGAAGTAGCATACCCACACCGTCCCAAGGCCCAGCTCTGTGGCCTGGAGCATCATGTGGTCGGTCAGGATGGAGGCGTCAATGTCACCGGTCTGCTTCTGATCGAAAGGCCGTACCCACGCCTTATCGTGATCGGCGCAAACAATAATAGCCAGGGGCGCACCGTAGATATTGGCCGCTTTACTGATCTTCGCAAGACCTTCCTCGCTCTGAACGGCAATCAGGCGAATCGGCTGAAGGTTGGCAGCGGTCGGGGCCACATGAGCAGCCTCCAGAATCTGCTCCAGCTTCTCAGGCTCTACCTTCGTTTCCTTGTAATCGCGTACCGACATACGCTGCTTTGCAATCGTGATAAAATCCATAATATATAGTCCTTTCAGTATTTTTATTTTGAGCATATCAAATCAACCATTGACCTAATTGTAGCACTTGAACACAAAACCGCAAGAATGCACTTTTTCGGAAGATACTTCCCAAAAAGATAGCACCTTGCGGGAAAGGAGAACCATTCTATGAAATGTCAAACCAATCAGTTTAACTGCCCCGTGGAGGCAACCCTTTCTTTGATCGGCGGCAAGTATAAGCCGTTGATCCTCTGGCATCTGATTGACCATCCATTACACTATATGGAGTTACAGCGGCTGATTCCAAACGCCACGCCGAAGATGCTTTCGCAGCAGCTTCACGATCTGGAAAACAACGGCATGATTCATCGTGAAGTAATTCCAGAAAAGCCGCCTAAGACGGTATATTCTCTTACCCCATTTGGACAGAGCATCGTCCCCATTCTGGACGCGATGTGCCAATGGGGAAACAGCTATCTGGACGGCCTGGATGTGCAGCCGCCATGCTGTCAAAGCCGCAAATAAAATGCTGGGCATAGCTGACGAAAAGCGGCTATGCCCAGCGTATATTTTCTGCTCTAAATTTGTGACTGCCGGACGTAATTGCACAGCGCGGCAAAGTCCACATGGGGATTCTTACTTAAAATCTGTTGCAGGCTTTCCCCGGCCTTTTGATGCAGCTTCGGCTTTTTCAGATCGTCCAAGCGGAAGAAGATATTGAGCCGCCTGCCGACAGCAAACAAAAGCCTTTCATCCGGTGGCAGGGTCAGAAAGCGGTCAATCGTAGAGAGCATTTCCTGTTTCTCCGTCCGCAGATTTCCTCTGATCTCCAGAAGCAGATTGACGATGTGTTCATTCACATAGTAACTGTCCATCTCATGTAGCTGTTGTAAGAATAGCTTTTGCTCTACAACGATTTCTTCCTCCGATTGCAGAGCAAAAGAGCCATTCCTGACAAACTCGCCCAGCTTGGACTCCGGCTTAATACCCGTGGCATGGACACGGATAAAATCTGGCTGGATGATATTCAGCGCCTTTGCTGTTTGAGCAGCATTTTCTTCAGACAGCTCCTTGCCGCCGATCCCCAGCAATATGAACTCCGACAAGATCATGTCCGCTTCTTTTGCCATGCAGCCGCTTCGGACAACAATATCCGCGTCAAAACCTTTGTTGATAAGTTTCAGTATCTGATCCGAGCCGGTTTCCATTCCGCTGTAAAGATGGTTTAGGCCCGCTTGCCGGAGCGCCTTTAGCTCTGCCGGACTTTTCCGGGTGATACTATCAGCGCGGGCATAAGAAGTGATGTACTGCATATCAGGAAAGCTCTGATTGATCGCTTCCAAGATACGGAGCAGATAATCTGTTTTCAGCACCAGGGCATCCCCGTCCTGCAAGAAGCAGGAAGTAATCTTTTTCCCCCGGTTAAGCTGGGCCTGCCGCCTAATATCTTCGATGGTTTCATCGATGGGGCGCATGGAGAAGCGCATGGATTTATAAAGCCCGCAGAAATAGCACTTGTTCCAATGGCATCCCCTTGTGACCCGGATTAGCAGGCTGTTACTTTCAGAAGGTGGACGAATAGGCCCGATTTCTATATCTTTCATGGTGGTTATCCTTTCAGTGTATTCATGTTAAGGGTAGCATTTCACGGCGGGCTTAACAAGAACGCACTTTTAGGGTAGACACTTCCCGTATGGGTAGCACCTCAAACAAAACTGGCAAGCAATGCCTGTGTTAATACACACAGGCCCGCAGAGGAGAAAATCCCTCCGTGATTTTCCTCTCCGCTTGCTTGTTGAGGGCAGCGCCCCAAGCCCCTTTGAACACAGAATTTCATTCTGTGGCTGCGCGTTCTGCGAACGCTTTTGACCAGAACCAGCTTACCGCTGGCCGTGGTCTTTTTCTTTTTCAACATCCTGTTCTACCTCCATTTTCAGCACTCGATCTACATTTGCCTTTGCCGTTAAAAGCTCCCGCATTTCTTCACGGGAGCGCCGGTACTCGGCATAGGTTTTCTTCTTTTCCTCCAGCAGTTTGGAATACTCAGCTTGCAAGTCCTTAACCTTGGGCAGCTTCTTCACACCCATCTCGTCAAAGGCATTTTTTGCCGCCTGATGGAGCAGGATTTCTTCCTCATGTTCCTCCCGAAATTTTCGAGAATAACCCGCCTTGCGGTATGCCACATAGGTCTCGCGGGTCTTGGCATAATTTACGATGTGAGTACGCAGAACAGCGATCTCTGCCATGCGCTTTTCAGCCGCTTTGATCTGCGCCGAAAGAGCATTGTGATGTGCCGTGGCAGCCGCAGCCTTTTCTTCCAAAACCGCATACTCCAGCAGATTGTTCTCTGACAGGTAATTCATGGTCTGCGCCATTTGTTTCAGATTAAAAACTTTAGCCCATCGAGCATAGCCAGCACCTTTTCCAGCCTGCAATTTTGCCTGAATGTCCACCAGCAGATTGACCTTGGTCGGCTCCGGCTGCACGACGGAATTTTTACGGGGCATATGCTGTTTTTCACCGGCCAGCACCGCACGGATTTCTGCTTCACTGTACCCGGCCCCCAGCTTGTCATCCATGCGGGCTACATTCTTCCAGCCGGGTGCTTTGAGCCGGATTGCTTTCCCGCGCCGGGATACTTCACAGCCCATTTCTGTAAGCAGTTTCAACAATGCGTCAAAGTCAGCGGGCTTTTGCTCCAACACACGGTCAATCATCATCCGCAGCTGCTCCCGATGGGAGGGCTTTGCCTGATCTCCCAGCCACTTGTTATAGCTTTTTCCGTGAAGTTTCGGATTCTCTACAATGGACAGTCCGTTTTCAATGCAGATGGTATCACTTAACCGGCGAACCGCCTTGGTGCTGCCCCAAAAGTTGCGGAACTTTCGGTCACAATCTGCATTGACCGCCGACCAGATGATGTGATTATGAACGTGCGATTTGTCTATGTGGGTGCAGACCACAAAGGCGTGATTGCCCTTTGTGAACCGCTTGGCAAATTCCACGCCCAGGCGGTTGGCTTCTTCCGGCGTGATTTCACCGGGTTTGAATGACTGGCGCACATGGTAAGCGATCACATCGTCCGCCCCGCGCACCCGCCCGGTGGCGGCGATATACTGCCGCTTCGCCAGCAGAAACTCTGCATCGGCGGTCCGGCTGTCACAGCCATAGCCGGTAATTAGTTTTCCGTTGTCAGTCTTTTGCGGATTTGCCACATAATCAATAATATCGCTGATTGCTCGGCTCTCAGTGCGCCCCTTTCCGATATGCAGGGGCATGATGCGTGTGGTTGCCATAGAAGGGCCTCCTTTCTAAAAAAGAAACGGCCTGCATGGTGCAGACCGCTTTTGCTATTCTATAAAATCGTCCTCGATGTCCTCTAACCGCTTCGGAGGAAACCTCATCTCGTATTGTTCTTTTGCCAGTGCACGAACTTCCGGGCGCTTATCTTTCATTCGGTTTTTCAGCCAGGAAATCTGCTCCTTTGATAACCGCCAAGGGAGATTCAGTAAGCGGTTTACTGTCATTTGCTCCGCTTGTTTCTCCGGCGATAAAGAAGCACAGGATTTACAGATGTGCGCCGCATGACCTTTGCCGGAAAATTTTTCGTTAGCCTTATATTCTCCGCAGACTTTACAATAATGTCCATGCTTCTTCATAGGCTCGATTCCTTTTCACTGAGCGCATATAAACTGCGAACCGCCCCCATGATGATGTTCCACTCCAGATCTGCCGCATAGGAAAACTTCCTGCGGTAAGATTCCCAAAGTTTCTGCATCACAGGACTGCTTTCCACTTCATTCAAAACATCCACAGCTTCTGCAAGATGCCGTTCGGTTCCGCGTTTTTTGGCAGTTGCCAACAGTGCATCATAGAGCGTCTGCCGGTTCAATGTGTTCCCGTGGAGCTGATCCAGAATATAAATGTCATAGAAATCTCTCATGCGGGTGTTGGTGGTGGTTCTGGTGATGATTGTTTCCAGCTTTTCAGCCAGAACGGTTTCCAGATTGTATGCCCAAATGTCAATGGAGCGATCTTCCAGCATCAGCTTGAAAGAGTAGCGTACCTCCCTGGGGGTAATGGCATCCCCTGTGGAAATGTCAATCTTCAAAGGTGTCACCACACCGTCAAAGGTTGTAGTCATGCTGACCCGAATCCCAGGATACTCCGCTTCATCCATAATCTCTGAAATGCTTTTCAGCTGAAATTTGACGCCATCATCAATCGGCACACTCACAATAGCAGAAATCAGGTTCTCGATCTCCTCTACATTAACATTGGCTCCTTTTACAGTAGCGTCCAAGTCCATCGTGGAACGGGCATCCAGTCCAACCATTGCCGCTACCAGCATCCCGCCTTTCAGAATAAATTTATCACGATATTCAGAAAGGGAAATACGCTCCAGAAAACGCTCCATCATATAGTTTCGCATTAAAAGCTGTGCATCCGCAGATTTTTCTCTGGAAAGATTGCGAATCAAATCTTTTAGCTGCCTTGCTGTCTTTATCATAAAAGCACCTCCAAATACTGCCGTAAAATTTTTTCAACCCGGAACATACCGGCATACCGCATCAAAGTCCGCAGATCCTTGTCCTTTCTTCTGGCATACATCTTCAGCGCACCTTGAAAAGTCTGTATTTCCATGCTGCTTCGGCTGCGGAGCAGATCGCAGATGGTGCGCTCCATATCATAGACAGGAACCGTATGCCCAAAAGGTGTTTGGCCAGTTGTCAGCCCTACCTCATATAGTTCTGGTTTGATGGTGTAAACAGAAAGGCCCTCTGCCTTTAAGCGAGTGGTGCTGTACCCTCTGCGCACCGTGATAGCGTATGGAGATGGTTCCCGGTCTGTCAGGTCATGGAAAAATAGCGCTGATTCATGGGAAAATACTGCCTGACCACATCGCAGATGTAACAGAAACATCGCATCAATCCAGGTGTCCTCGGAGACATAAATTCCGTGAGCAACCTGCTGAAGATTTTTCTCTTTGACATATTCATAAAAAATGGGTTTTACAATTCCGCTGGCGATTACCTGTGCGGTTTGCAGCATCCCATCATGCTCGGTCAGAAGTCTGTCTAATTGCTCAAACCGTTCTGATTTGGTCACATCCATCACTTCCTTTCGTGCTACTATTATACACGAATGTAGCACAGAAGTAAATATAGCAATTTAACAGACACTGTCTGGCATTTTTGTGACCGCGCATTTTATCCATAAACCAAATCCTGAATGGCAAACTTCAAGTCCTGCACCTTGCCCAGCAGCCAGATGGCAGCCATTGGCAGACCATAGGGACTAATAAGGAATGCCATCACCAGCAGGATAATGCCGTTTTGCAGGGAACAGGTCAGCAGAACCGCCACACCCAGCAGGGCGATCACCATGCTGATAAGCCCCAGCACCAGACCGGAGACATAGACGATCCCCACACAAATCCAAACGAACAGGGTCAGCGCCAGAATCACCGGAACCATCACGATCTTCAACAGCAGTTTCAACAAAAATACCAATGCCCTCATTGTTATGCCTCCTCCCAAAATCACAGTTCCTGTTCCTGATTCCATTATCCCTGTCTCACAGCCAAAAGGCAAGGATACGGGCAAAAAGAAAAAGCGGAGGAAGGCGCGGCGAAGAAACGCCGTTCCTCCCTCCGCAAATGGAGTATCTATCCCTGTTATGAAAGTTTGGAGAGTTGGGTAAGGATTTCCTTCACACCCTCCCACAGTTGTTCCTGCCGCTGGGATATATCCTCCAAGTCAGCATTATAAACCCGCCCGGTCTCATGTACTTTGCGGGTCAGCTGATTCAAGTTGTTGCTGCTTCGGCGCATCAGGGAAACCAACTCCTTCAGCTCCGGTAGATCCAGTTTGACCACATACCCATCCAGTGCCATTTTCCGCAGATAAGCGCTCAAATTCTCTGTCCCGTATTGCTGCATCTTTTGATGGATCAGCTCCAGTTCTTCTGCGGACACCCAAAACAAAACCGGAACATCCCGCTTGCGCTTTGCCATGGTTATCTCTCCGGCTCCCGTTTTTTCGGGGCGGCAGACTTATGGGCGGGCAGCTCCTGTTTGAGCTTTTGCAGGACAGAACTTTTCTGCTGTTCTTGAGCAACTTTTCGGAACTGTCTGGTGAACAGGTCGGTCAAACCGGGATTGACCTGATCTACCACCAGATAGGCACAGTGGCGGGAAGCGCCGCTGTCCTCCAGCGTAGGAATGCTTTTTGCCCATGCTTTATTGTCCTGAGAGATACGCCCGTCATAGTTCTTGCGCTGGATGGTGTTGGCAAGAATAAACTGTACCCGTTCCGTCCCGAACTTTTCCAGCACATCTTTGACCGCAGCCTCCGTATCCAGCCGATTCTCTGCATAGTGGGCGCTGATGGTCTGCTCAATGGCTTCTTTGCAGGCGCTGTTCGCCTGATATGAGAGGTTGTACTGTGCCATTTCCCCATGCTCGGACGCATAGGCAGCAGAATATGGATAGACCGGTGTTGTTAGCAGTTCCTTTTTGGCTCTGCACACATCGTCGGCACGGCTTTCAATGCTGTCCCGGATCACACCCATATAGCCGGTCTCCAGCTTTTCAAAATAGCGGTACACATCCGCCAACGGAGAGGGAGATTCCAAAAGCGCCTGGGCCTGGGCGTCGGTCAGCTCCAGCTCCTCCATTGCCATCACAATATCCTCACGGACAGTATATTCATAGGTGTGGTGCAGGATTTCTTCCGGGGGCTGGCTTTTCAACCAGTCCCTGTATTTTTCCTGCTCAGTGGCCATCTTTTCATAAAGGGCCGTATTCAAATCGTTGGTATTCATGTTATCGCACCTCCTCATGTTGTTTTGGTTTCTTGTCAGTACTGCGGGGCGGCACCGGGCGTTTCAGATGATCCAATACCGAAGGCCGTGTGCTTTTGGCAACGACAGCTTCATCGTGTGCCGGTCCCTTTCCGTCGATGTTGAGCAGGGTATCCAGCTCCACCAGACGGGCGTTTTTGCTTCTCAGTTCTTCTTCATAAAGGAATGGCTTTCCAACTTCCTCCTTTGCGGCAGCCTGCTGCTGATAGAGGTTATCCAGCTGGGCCTTTGCCGCCTCCAGACGCTGGGGCATCTGGGCGAGGGCATTGTCGATACGGGTAAGATTTCCGCGAGGGTCTGTACCAAGGGTTGCCCGGTGGGTCATCTGTCCTTTCAGCAGGAGCGTATACTCCTGTTTCCAAGCGGAAAATTCCACGGATATGGCATAGCCCCGGTAGCTGCCGATCTGCACCGGATCGGAGGTTTTGACCTCCTTGCAGGCATCCAAAAGGGCTGCACCGGCGTTCTCCTTATCGGTCAGCAGATCTCCACGGATCTCCATACCGGCAAAGCCGTCCTCCGGGTGCGGGTGAGCTGCCAAAACCTCCAGATCAGATTCAAAGCCCTTGATAAAGCCCTTGTGCTTTTCAATCTCCTCCGGGAAGTATTTGAGCAGCTGGTCCTCCAGACGATACTGCTTGCTCTGGTGGTCGGCTTTCATCAGCTTCAGGCGGGATACTTCCACATCCAAATCCATACGCTCTTTGATACGGGGGTCTCCGGCGCACAGAGCCTTGATCTCGGCAAAACTGAGGGCGGTTTCATCCACATCATCGCAGGAGCGCACCGGCGATTTAGAAGTCATGATCTGGCTGATGAATTTCTGCTTATTCTCGACCGTCTGCCAGAGATATGCGTCAAAGGTTCCTTCGGTCACATAGCGGTACACATGGACAAGGGGATTCTGGTTGCCTTGGCGCTCGATACGGCCCTTTCTCTGGGCAAGGTCTCCCGGTCTCCACGGACAGTCCAGGTCATGAAGTGCCACCAGACGGTCCTGCACATTGGTGCCTGCGCCCATCTTGGCGGTGCTGCCCATAAGCACACGCACCTGACCGGTACGGACTTTAGAGAACAGCTCCTTTTTCCGCACTTCGGTGTTAGCTTCATGGATAAAAGCGATCTGGTCGGCAGGCATCCCCTGG
>NZ_JAQEHY010000067.1:0-522 GCF_027665985.1 Butyricicoccus sp. AM78-15b2TA | reverse complement strand
CCTGCTCCGCGCCGGAGACGCGGTGGAGGAGGTGGGTCTTGTGCTGGCAGGCAGCGCCCTCATCGTGCAGGAGGATATCTGGGGAAACCGCAACATTCTCTCCAAGACCGGGCCGGGGCAGACCTTCGCGGAGGTGTTCGCCTGCGCGCCGGGAGCGGTTCTCAATGTGAGCGTAGAAGCGGAGAGCGCGGTGACGGTGATGTTTTTGCATATAAAGCGCGTTTTGAGCATGTGCCCCTCCGCCTGCTCCCACCATAGCCGGATCATCCGCAACCTGCTGAGCGAGCTGGCGGAGAAGAACCTGCGGCTCAACGAAAAGCTCACCCACATGGGCCAGCGCACAACGCGGGCAAAGCTGATGTCCTATTTTTCCGCAGAGTCACAGCGCCGAGACAGCTATGAGTTCGACATTCCGTTCTCTCGTCAGCAACTTGCGGATTATCTCGGCGTGGAGCGCAGCGGACTGTCCATGGAACTTGGCAAAATGCGGGATGAGGGCCTGCTTGACTTTCATAAAAGCCA
>NZ_JAQEHY010000066.1:0-524 GCF_027665985.1 Butyricicoccus sp. AM78-15b2TA | reverse complement strand
GTTAAGTATGAAAACGGTGCAATTGGTGACTTCTCGTCCTCTCGTGTTGCAACCGGCCGCAAGAACTACTTCTATTACGAGATTCAGGGCACCGAGGGCTCGGTAGTATACGATCTGGAGCGCATGTGCGAGGTTCAGGTTTACTTCAAGGCTGACGCTGACAAGGACAACGGCCGTGACTGCGGCTTCCGCACCGTACTGCTCAACCCGCAGCACGAGGGCTTCAAGTACTTCCAGCCGGCAGGCGGCATCGCGATCGCATTCGACGATATGAAGACGCTGCAGGCTCACGCACTCATGCAGGCAATGCACGGCGGCGAGTACATCTGCAACTTCGAGATGGGCGCTAAGGTTGACGGCATTATCAACGCAGTGCTCAAGTCCGTTAAGTCGGGCACTTGGGAAAAATGCTGAGGGAGGTAGCAAATCATGTTCAATAACGTAAAACTCGGCATTGCGCCGATCGGCTGGACGAATGACGATATGCCGCAGCTCGGCGGCGAGCTGACCTTCGAGCAGATGGT
>NZ_JAQEHY010000065.1:278-538 GCF_027665985.1 Butyricicoccus sp. AM78-15b2TA | reverse complement strand
TTTACACTGTCAAACATCCCCGAAAGGTTGCTCATAATACCGCCCACCAGCATTTCTTTCAGCCAATTCGTCAGGGCTTCAAGTAAGAAATCCATACGGTGTCAACCTCCTTTCCGCCGCCCCCGCAGAGCTGCGGGAGCGGCAAGGATTTCATACGGAGACGCTTAGACAGAGAAAAGCCCGGAGAGCAGAGGTACAAGGACCATGCCGACTACGGCTACACCAGCACCGGCCATGAGCTGCTTCATGCCCTGGCTCTT
>NZ_JAQEHY010000065.1:0-268 GCF_027665985.1 Butyricicoccus sp. AM78-15b2TA | reverse complement strand
CTGGCTCTTGGCGCCGGGGTTGTCGTTGCCGTAACCTTCCAGCAGGTTGATAACGCCCCAGATACCGAGACCGGCACCGAGCGCGATAACGAGGGTCTGAAGAACGGTGATTGCCTGTTCAAAAAATGCCATATAGTTTGTTAGCCGGAATCTGATTAAAAAATAGGTTTGTCATGTTTCATAAGCATACAAAAGCCGGAACAATCTGCCGCCCGGTTTCCGAGGGTATGATTCCGGCTGTCCTCCTTTTTCATTATTTTTTCTTGCG
>NZ_JAQEHY010000064.1:213-541 GCF_027665985.1 Butyricicoccus sp. AM78-15b2TA | reverse complement strand
ACAGTTATCGACGGCACGGAATACACCACCGCCAACACCTACGACGGCAATTATCGCGCCAACTCTGCAAGCGATCGTCTGAATGGTGCAACCGCATACGAGTATGACAGCAATGGCAATGTGACGAAAGTTCGCTATGCGGACAATACCGCTATGACGCTGACTTATACAGCGGGCGGCGATATTGCGTCTATCACGGACGCGCTCGGCAATACGGAAACCTATACCTATTCCGGTCACAGCCTGACCGAGTTCCGCGACAAGAACGGACATACCACATCGTACACCTATAACGCACTCGGTCTGCCGGTTACGGTTACAGATGCGC
>NZ_JAQEHY010000064.1:0-203 GCF_027665985.1 Butyricicoccus sp. AM78-15b2TA | reverse complement strand
CTCGGCAATCAGACTACCTATGCGTATGACGATAAGGGACGGCAGCTTTCTGTCACTGACGCAGAAGGCGGCGTTACCAGCTTTGAATACGATGCCGTAGGCCGCATTGTTGCAGAGCATACCAAGGTGAGTGATTCAGCAACCGCAACGACCAGGCATACTTACTCCAAGGCGGGCAAGCTGCTGAAAACCGTAGACGCGCT
>NZ_JAQEHY010000063.1:0-542 GCF_027665985.1 Butyricicoccus sp. AM78-15b2TA | reverse complement strand
CCCTCGGCGGCACAGTCGCGCATAAACTCATACCACGACCGTTTCTGTCCGCGCAGGTAGCACTCAAACTCACGGCAGCCACGCCCGCGCAGTTCCAGCAGCACGCCCTTTTCTTCATCGGGTGAGGACAGAACGAGAATGTTGCCATGCATGAAGCGGTATGAATAGCCGTACACGCCACCGTCCTCGGAGATTACATATTTCATGTTGAGCCGCAGAATTTTTTCAAGCACATATCGTGCGTCCGTTGTCTTGAAACGGATTCGCATATAGTCAAACATGATGGACAACGGTTCGTTCTCGGGATTGAATCGCTCGATTGCAGACATGATTTCAAAACGCTTCTCATAAGGTAACTCGGTCTTGCCGGTTTCCAAAGCGCGAAGCTGCTTTGTTGTCATGCCGAGTTGAAGCGCGAACCACTCCTGTTCGACACCGTAAGTGCGGCGCGTTTTGCGAAGCTGTGCGCCCCATTTCATGCGGTTCTGTTCGTGATTGGAGAGTGCCTGCTGCAAACTTTCGTATACCCAATCGGACGGAAT
>NZ_JAQEHY010000062.1:213-547 GCF_027665985.1 Butyricicoccus sp. AM78-15b2TA | reverse complement strand
ACAGTTATCGACGGCACGGAATACACCACCGCCAACACCTATGACGGCGATTATCGCGCCAACTCTGCAAGCGACCGTCTGAACGGTGCAACCGCATACGAGTATGACAGCAATGGCAATGTGACGAAAGTTCGCTATGCGGACAATACCGCTATGACGCTGACTTATACGGTAGGCGGCGATATTGCGTCTATCACGGACGCGCTCGGCAATACGGAAACCTATACCTACTCCGGACACAGCTTGACCGAGTTCCGCGATAAGAACGGACATACCACTTCGTACACCTATAATGCACTCGGTCTGCCGATTACGGTTACGGACGCACTCGGCA
>NZ_JAQEHY010000062.1:0-203 GCF_027665985.1 Butyricicoccus sp. AM78-15b2TA | reverse complement strand
CTCGGCAATCAGACTACCTATGCGTATGACGATAAGGGACGGCAGCTTTCTGTCACTGACGCAGAAGGCGGCGTTACCAGCTTTGAATACGATGCCGTAGGCCGCATCGTTGCAGAGCATACCAAGGTGAGTGATACGGCTACCGCAACGACCAAGCATACCTACTCCAAGGCGGGCAAGCTGCTGAAAACCGTAGACGCGCT
>NZ_JAQEHY010000061.1:224-658 GCF_027665985.1 Butyricicoccus sp. AM78-15b2TA | reverse complement strand
ATGAGGTTCAGCACCTCAATCTGGGTATTGCTCAAAATCGTATCCGGTATCGTACCGGTGTACTGATTGTCTTTGAGAACCAGCGTTTTCAATGCGGGCATTGTGCCAAATTCGGAAGGAATCGCACCTGCATAATCATTACCGCCTAAATCCACATTCTGCAATTTCGGGAGCGTATAGAGCGCAGATGGAATATCTCCGCTCAAATGATTATCCGAGAGGAACAGATACCGCAATTCACTAAGTTCCCCGATTGCAGCCGGTATATGTCCGGTGATGTTTCGGCCTTTCAGACCAATGCTCTTGATTTCTACAAGGTCTTCCGCTCCGGTGATGGTATCCAGTGTGCGTTGCTGTGCGTTCAGAAGACGCTCAATCTCATTGATGAACCATGTCTGTCCATCACAGGCGGCAATAAACCGTTTGGCATATTC
>NZ_JAQEHY010000061.1:0-214 GCF_027665985.1 Butyricicoccus sp. AM78-15b2TA | reverse complement strand
TTTGGCATATTCCGTCTGTGGGTTTGGCGTAAAGTCCGCTGCGCCTGCCGTGAGTGGTGCGTATAGCTGCAACAGCAAGGCTATTACAAGCAATACGCTGATTCGTGTGCGTTTCATTTTTCGATCGCTCCCTTTCTTTTGCGCCCAAACAGTTAAAAAAGGGCGCAGTACCGCATGGATAGTAGTCCACACAGTATTGCGCTGTTTCTTAAAA
>NZ_JAQEHY010000060.1:0-841 GCF_027665985.1 Butyricicoccus sp. AM78-15b2TA | reverse complement strand
GGGCGGCGCGGATTTCGTTCCTCTCCCCCTTAACGCGCCGTTGTACATCTGTTCTGTACAGGTGCGTTTCGGAATTTATTTGTCCGAATTGTTGAGAAAACCAAAATATTTTTACGGAAAGTGGTCAATTTATTGACCACTTTTGCTTTGCCGAAACTTCTGTTTAGAAACTATGCAACAAATGTTCGATGACAATGTGTTGCGACAACAAGAATACTGTGTTTTCGTAACTTTTCTGTGTGCCAAAGTTTAATTATGAATCAAATGTGAACAATTCCTACCCCGATTGACTTTGTTTCATATATACGGTATGATAGAATCCCAATCAAAGATGAAAGCCTAAACTCCATACTTATCTTAGCTTTCTTTAATTTTGGTTTCGGTGATACATGGCTTGTCAGCAAATATGCATAGTAACGCAATGCACAGACAGGCCGAACAGCAAAAAAACAGGAGGTTAATTGGACTTTGACAACTGAATAAAGCTCCATCTGTAACGAATTTTCCGTATCGGGTAACCGATAAGCCGCTTTGATAAAACAGCCGGTCAGCAACCGGCGAGGCGAGAACAGCGGAAAAGGATACTCCCCACCAGCAGAACAGGATTCGGGTGAGAGGTGTCGTAAGTCAATCGGCAAGTGTAAGAATACGAGCGTGAATAAACTGTTCACGACAGCATGGAGTGTAAATATGCCGCTTACAAATTTATGATTGTTATGATATAATAATAGCGTTGTTGGCTGTGCCATCACCGTTACAAACACAAGGAGTAAACGATGATTACAGCAATACAGAAACCAAAAAGAAAGTATGGAGAAGGCAGTATATACCAGCGAAACGA
>NZ_JAQEHY010000006.1:0-208157 GCF_027665985.1 Butyricicoccus sp. AM78-15b2TA | reverse complement strand
AACGCTGCTCTGCCGCGTCAGTACGCTGCACAGATTCTGTATAACGCACTGGACATGGAGCGTGTAGTTTGGTCCAACGACATCGAGGACTTCAAGCCGGCTACCGACGTTAAGGACGACAAGACCATCGGCGGCAAGTACATGGATCTCGTTAAGACCGATGCAGCTCAGCTGACCAAGGTTGAGAAAACTTCTGGCAAGGACACCTATGAAATCGTAGTCGGTGGCAATAAGTATGACAAGGTTCCGACCGACGTTTCTGCTCTGATTGGCCTGAAGGTTAAGGTTCTGCTCCGTGAAAAGGCTAATGGTAATACCGATGTTTACGGCGTTTACGCTGATGATGACTCCAAGGTAATCGCTACCGGCACTGTTGGTCAGCTGGAGGACGTAACCAACTCCAAGAAGACCAAGCTGAACGGCACCGAGTACAAGCTGGACTCCGAGCCGGAAAATCTGAATGTTATCGAGCCGAACACGAATACTTCCGTTAAGCTGAGCACTCTGGAAGCAGCTACTGCAATCGACAAGGTTGCTGGCACTGTAAAGCTGGTTGATACCGACGGCAACAACAAGGCTGATACCGTTGTTTATACCCCGGCTAAGGTTGGCAAGATCACCTATGCTGGCTCCAAGTCCATCACCATCTCCAATGGCATTGGCTCCAACGATGTTGACGATTATGACATTTACGAAGGCTACGCTAAGGACGACTGGACTGTAGTTACCGATAAGACCTACACCGCTTCTAACGACATTGCTGTTGCTAAGATCGATGTAGTTACCTCCAAGGTTGCTTCTGTTAAGTCTTCTACTCCGAAGGAAGTTAAGATCAACGACTCCTGGTACAAGATTGCTACCGGCTCTGTTGCTGATGACACCGCTTCCGTTAAGTCTGGCAGCACCTACGATTTCGCTATCGTTGGCAACTACGTTGTAAACGCTAAGGAGACCGAGGCTGCTTCTACCGACGTTCTGGTTGTAACCGACTTTGAGAAGACCAGCAACGGCATGGCAGGCACCACCACTCAGAAGGTAAAGGCTTACTTCCTGGACGGTTCCTCCAAGACCATTGAGGTTTCCAAGCTGGCTCGCACCGCTGGTGCAGACGAGAAGGACGTTGATGCTTCCAACAACATCAATGATTCTTACGTTAACAAGCTGTACACCTATTCTACTCGCAGCAACGGCACCTACACCCTGAAGGCTCTGGGTTCCGGCAATATGGCTGGTTATAAGCATGTTGCTGACAAGACTGGCACTGGTGTTATCACTTCCAACAACAAGATCGACGGCTACTCCATCAGCGATGAGGCAGTAGTATTCGCTCTGTACACCGACATTAGCGGCACTAAGGTTAAGAAGGACGTTAAGGTTCTGACCGGTAAGACCGTTAACGATTGGAAGACCGCATACGGCACTTCTGTTCAGTATGCTACCAAGAAGTCCAACGGTATCGAGACCGTTCGCGTTGCAGTAGTTGTTGACTCCAACAAGTACTCCGGCGCTGGTTCCGACTACAAGTACGCTTACATGACCTCCGATTCTTACGAGGGCACCAACGGCGAGGACAACGACAAGACCACCGTATACGAGGCTTGGACTGGTTCTGAGAACGTAACCCTGAAGTATGATGGTGCTAACGGTACCACCAAGCACGCTGGCGACGTTCTGATCTACACCAACGACGGTGACAAGTTCATCAATGTTGAGACTGCTTCTGATGTTGATGTTGTAAAGGTTGCAATCACTGGTATCGAGAAGGTTAAGGAAGGCGACGTTGCAGTTCGCTTTGCAAACGGCACCTCTAAGACCTACTCTATGGACGAGGATTGCGTATACATCGCAGTTAACGACGACAAGCAGGAAGGCATGGAAGGTTCTTCTCTGGATCAGATTTCTCTGGCTGAGGAGCACACCTCTGGCAAGTACTACGCTAACGCTTGGATCGTAGTTGAGAAGACTGGCGATAAGAACATTATGGCTATCATCTATGACGCTGATAACAACCGTCTGGATGGCAACCTGCTGTTCTAATTGTAATAAGTTAATATAACTTGTTATAACTGAAAACCCCGAGGAAATCCTCGGGGTTTTCCCTATTTACCGGAAAACTGCGTAAGAATACTTATAATTGCTGATATTAAGCGCGCAGTTACGGTAATTGAGCACCTGAAAACCGGTATCGGTAATACCCAGGCCAACTTGATCGCCATACATGATATCATTTCCGTCGGAAGCAAAACCACCGTAAATGGCATTGCCATCGCCAACATACGAACCGGACTGGAACACGATTACGGCTTTCGGGCGATAACCAAGGTAAATCGTGCGGTGCTCCTCGCCGTCACCGGTGTAAAATCCAAACGCACTTTCGGTTTTACCGGCCAGCGTAGTCTGGATAGAGGCTACATTTTGCTGCAGATTGGCATCCGTGCTGCTGCGCGCATTGGTTTCAGTAGCCATCGCACGTTCGATAGTAGAAAAGCGGTCGCGCACATCCTGCGCCAGCTTGTCGCCGTCCACACTGCCGGACGGAATATTGCCCATCACAGCATTCTGCACCTGCTTCTGCACGTTTTCGATTGCCGCCTGAACTGTATTGGCGGGCACACTTGCGCTGGCAGTATAGCCCATTTTCGCGGCAGCGGTGAATTCACCCAGCGCATTGCACAGTCGGTTGAATGACTGCCGCAGCTCCTCCGGCGAGGAGTCAAAGTAGGCTTTCAGCTCGTGCGCCTGCATGTTAGGCTGGTCAGCCAGATCTGCCAGCCGCTTGGTGAATGTGCCCTGTCGATACGCTTCAAATCCCATAAAAATACCTCCTGTTCGGCGGATCGC
Source organism: Butyricicoccus sp. AM78-15b2TA (assembly GCF_027665985.1). NCBI lineage: Bacteria > Bacillati > Bacillota > Clostridia > Eubacteriales > Butyricicoccaceae > Butyricicoccus > Butyricicoccus sp. AM78-15b2TA. The sequence goes on along the minus strand of NZ_JAQEHY010000006.1, from coordinate 205,316 downwards.
CGTTTGTTTGAGGTATAGAATAGCCGATAAATCACGTTTTGGCAAGAAAAATTTTCGGATTTTTTGGGAAAAAGAAAACCCCCGAGGAATCGGGGGGAATATGCATCATAAAAAGCCGCTATGCTGAGCATAACGGCAAAAATTTCAATTTTAAACGTAATAAGAATCACGAACGGTTTTCAGCTTGGTCTGACCAGAAGCCACGCTACCGTCTTTCATTTTAACGAGCACTGTATAGCCCTCAAAATGTTTATTGAAACGCTTTTCAATCCATTCGTTTACAGTAAAACTGTCGTGTGCTTTTTTGGTATATGGATAGCGATGGTGCAACTTCTTGTCGCCACGTATATTGGAACCATCAGCATTACAAATAGTAACTTTGAATTGTTCTATTTCATAAATCGTTTTTTCCACATGGGCACACCGAGGCATTCTTTTCCCTCCTATTTTTATATAAAGAGGGAAAGACCCCCCGATTTCTCGGGGGGAATTTCCGTCTTCACTTAATGAATTAAGCGATAGTTACATACAGATTAATGCAGAGTGCCGTCTGCCTTAACCTTAACATCGCCATCCAGATGGTTGTTATCAGCGTCGAATACAACTGCTACAACGTGCTGGTCATCATCGTTCTCAACTACGATGTAAGCGTTTGCATAGTAAACGCCGGAATTCTTAGCGGTCTCTTCAGCGTTCTGAACAGTACCATTCATAGCTTCATGCTTGTCGTCGTTTACAGCAATGTATACAACATCGTCATCTACAGTGTAAACGGTCTTAGCAGCCAGCGTATTGCTGATTGTGTAGTTCTTATCAGCATTGGAGAATACCTTGCTGCCCTGAACGATCAGGTTCTTGCCCTCGTTACCAGTGATAGCTACCTTGTAAACAGTTACATCAGCGTCGTTGTTCTCAACATTGATGAACTTGTCGCCATCGTTGGTATAGATCAGCAGATCGCCTTCGCCCAGCTTCTTAGCGTCGGTGCCGTCATACTTCAGGGTTACGTTCTCAGAACCAGTCCAAGCCTCGTATACCAGAGTCTTGTCGTTGTCTTCACCCTCGGTGCTCTCCTGCGTATCGCTGGTCATGTAAGCGTACTTGTAGTCAGAACCAGAAGCTTCCAGCTTCTTATCAGAAGTCAGCACCAGAACACGGATGGATTCAACACCGCTGGACTTCTTGGTTGCGTAAGCAACAGAGGTGCCCTTAGTGGTATTGGTCTTGATATCCCAATCGTTTACAGTCTTACCAGACAGAACCTTAACGTCCTTGTAGACGCCAGTGCCCTTATTGTGCGCATCCTTGATTTCGTTGTAAACATTCAGTACAACTGCGTTATCGCTGATCAGCTTGCCATCAACGCGGTTCTTAGAGTTAACGCCAGTGGTAGAAGTATTGGAGATAGACTCATAACCAGCCTTATTATCCTTACCCAGAGCCTTCAGCGTGTAGTTGCCATTGCTGCGAGTAGAATAGCTGTACAGCTTGTTAACATCATTTGCATCAATGGAGTTAACTGCGCTTACGTCTTCTTCATCCTTGCCATCGCCAGCGGTCAGGTCAAGCTTTTCAACAGTGATGGTCTTAGAAGAGCCATCCAGGAAGTAAGCCTTTACCTTCTGGGTGGTGCTGCTCTGCATACCGTTCTTAGCATCCTCAAAGTCAGTTACAACCAGAACATCGGAAGAGTCAGCCTCAGTCTCGTCAGCGTTTACAACATAGTTGCCAACAATTGCGAAATCGTAGGTGTTGCCAGCCTTCAGAGTATCAACCTCTGCGTTGTCGGCAATCTTGTACCACTCGTCGTTTACCTTAACCTCAGTAACAGTGCTGTTGTTCTTCTTGGTAGAAGTTACCTTAGCGGTGGTTACGTCGATCTTAGCAACAGCGGTGTCGCCGGAAGCGGTGTAGGTGTCGGAAGTAACTACGGTCCAGTCGTCCTTTGCGTAGCCTTCGTAGATATCGAGGTCATCGATGTCCTTGGAACCAACCTTGTTGGAGATGGTAACAGACTTGGAACCTGCATAGGTAACCTGGCCTACAACAGCCGGGGTAACAACTACGGTATCAACCTTGTTGTTGCCGTTGGTGTCAACCAGCTTAACAGTACCAGCAACCTCGGAGATGTCCTTCTGACCTTCAATCTTAGACAGCTTGTCGGTGGACTGACCCTGGTTAGCGTAGATAACCTTCAGACCGTTGCGGGTATCATCCATCTTGTACTCAGTGCCAGCCAGCTTGGTCTTCTTGTCAGAAGCCGCGCCAACAGACTCGAGCTGACCAACAGTACCGGTAGCGATTACCTTGGAATCGTCATCAGCGTATACGCCGTAAACGTCCTGATCGCCATTGGTCTTAACGCGAACCAGAACCTTAACCTTCAGGCCAAGCAGATCGGAAACGTCGGTCGGAACCTTGGTGAACTCCTGCTCCTTCTTGTCATCAGCATACTTAACCTTATCAGCAAGCTTGATCTCGTAGGTGTCCTTACCAGAGGTCTTCTTAACAGAAGTCAGAACTTCAGCAGAGGTCTTGTACAGATCCATGTACTTCTCGCCGATGGTCTTCTCACCGGAAACGTCGGTAGCGTTCTTGAAGTCGTTGATGTCGTTAGACCATACAACGCGCTTCATGTCCAGTGCGTTGTACAGAATCTGTGCAGCGTACTGACGCGGCAGAGCAGCGTTCAGATCAGCGTCAACATCCTCGAACAGGTTGTTCAGCTGACCGTACTTCATGGTGTTCTGAGCCCAAGCTGCGCCGGTCAGGCCAGCCTTCTGAGCATTGTAGCCAGCAGCTACCAGTACCATCTTTGCAGCCTCGAGACCGGTTACGGTATCGTTCGGAGCAAACTTGGTTACAGACTTACCAGCGATGATGCCAGTGTTCTGCAGGTAACGTACGTAGCCCTGTGCCCAAGCTGCGGTCGGCAGATCGGTAAACTTGGTCGGCAGGGAGGCGTAAGCATTGGCGTTGTCGTTGCCGCCATTCATGATCGTAAAGATCATCTTTGCCATCTGAGCACGGGTAACGGTGGTGTTCGGCTTGAAAGAGCCGTCATCGTAGCCCTGGATTACGCCCAGAGAAGAGAGCATGTCTACAGCGGTGGTTGCCTTGATGTCAGCCTTGTCGCTGTAAGACGCCGCACCAGCGAACATGGTGAATGCACAAGCAAACGCCAGCACCAGTGCGAGAACCTTTTTGAGATTGCAGGTGAAAAAACTTACATCATGAAAAATGACAATAAAAATTTAAAAATATAGAGTCTTTATAACTTTATGCGGAAAATAAGCGAAAGAAAAATATACCAAAATTAAACATAAATAGAAAGAATGTATAACGGGAAATGCAGAAGTTAAAAGTTTTAAGAAAAAATTTTAGGACTCGCTATCAGTATAATGAACTATGAATAAAAAAGCATCAAATTAGAAGCTCGACAGATTATTAACGACGGAGATGTAAGAATCGTTGTAAAGAGTGAGAATTTGAATGCTTGTAGCGCCTTGATTTAATAGTTAATAAGGGACGATGACATGTGTAAGCTAGCAATATAAAAGATAGTTTGCGTTGAAAAACGCTGATACTGTACAGTTTTCGTGGAGAGCGTGTACGGTATCAGCGTTTTTAAAGGTTTATTCACTTTGCAGCATTATCCCGCTCCATAGCCTCTCGAATGGCGCGCTTGATAAAAGCAGTAGCGGACTCGCCATGTTGTTCAGCGTGTGCTTGAATGCGGGCACGTTCACCCTTTGGGACGCGAAAACGTACTTCATCTGTTTTTTCTTTTTGCCATTTTAAGGTGGCTCGCTTTTGTGCTTCACTGACTGACATTTTCTCACCCCCGATATCATATCAAAGACCACTTTTGAAAAATATAGTAAAACTGCAACATATAGTGCACCTATATTTGTGGGGAATGCCAATTGAATAGGTGCGCTATATATGCTATTATTCTATCAGAAAATAAAAAACGGCAGTGCAAAAGGACGGCAATCCTTTTGCACCTGCGCAGGTGACTCGACCACCTACACAACGGAAAACTCCGCACCGCAGTATTAGTATACCCTTTTTTTTAGGGTTGCACAAGACCTTTGTTCGTGCTATATTTATACTTCTTTCTGCTGTATGATTTTGACACCGTGTAGGCTCTATATTGCCTGCACGGTTTTATTTTCGCTCAAAATCACATATAGAAAGAGGCGAAATTACGATGAAGAAGTATTCCTTCGCAGATATGCAAAGGCTGCACTGGAAAGACTACGAGTTCGAGTGTCAGCGGCTGACCTTTCCGAACGGTAGACAAATCCGTTTGATGGACAGCCAGAGCAGGCAGGTACAGACGCAGTACACACAGTATATCGATCAACATCATCACGCACCGCGCATGGGAGATTTTATTTTCCCGAGCAAGGAGGCGAGGTCATGGGTGTAACTTTGCGGGAATGGTCGCAGCAGTGGCTGGAGGTTTACGTTAAGCCGGTAGCCAAGCCGAGCGGCTATGAACACTACTATGACAACATGTACAAGCATATCCTGCCGAAATTAGGTGATATGCCCTTGAAAAGTCTGACTACTGCCGTGGTACAGCACTTTCTCAACGAGGAATCCCTGCATGGCAATCTGCGGACTGGCGGCGCGCTGAGCGCAAAAAGCATCAAAAATATGCGCGTTGTGCTGGATGTTTGCTGTAAGCGTGCTGTTGCGGACGGCCTTATGGCTGCAAATCCGGTTGCTGCGACCGTATATACGCATTGCCGCTCGAAGAAGCACAATATTATGAGTGACAGCGATCAAAAAGTGCTCGAAAAGTGGCTGTTTTCTGATCTGTCGCTTAATAATGCAGGTATTATCTTAGCACTGTACAGCGGTATGCGCTTGGGTGAAGTCTGTGCTGCACGTTGGGGTAATTACGATACGATGAGCGGCACACTGCACATTACACAGACCGTACGCCGGGTGATGGTTGATCCTGAGGCAGAGTACGGCAAGCGGACGGAACTTATCTTCAGCTCTGCGAAAAGCGATGCTTCTGAGCGAGATCTGTATCTGCCGGAAGTACTGCATGGTTTGCTTACCGTACAGTATCAGCGGTTCGAATCTCTTTTTAAGCGCACGCCGAATGCTGATGATTTCATCATCTATAATACAGTCGGTGGTGTAATGGATCCGGACCATCTGAGCAGCTACTGGGGCGATGTACTGGACGGTCTTGGCCTGCCGCACGTTCGTTTTCACGACATTCGGCACCCGTATGTCAAGCCCACGACAAAAAATTTATAACTTTTTTTGAAGTTTTTCGGGCAGCTTCATAGCTGCCCATAGCTGTTTCAAATGGGTGTTCACGGTTATACCTTTTCGGATTCCTTAGTTTCTAAGAAATCCTGTGTTGCATATTCAATCTCAATCCGATCTCCTGGAAAGACGTAAACTTTGTTGATAAGCCGGTCAATCAGAGCTTTTGTCAGCATGTTGGCGTTTCCGACTTCCTGCACAATTTCCTGTTGTTTCAGCTTAATCTCATAATCACTTTTTATCTGCTTTGTCTGTGCAGTGATGACAGCATGAACATTTTTGGCTTGTACCAGTTCCGTGTCATAAACCGCTTTTCGTGTTCGATAGGTTTCCAAATCAATCTCTCCGAGTGCATACTGCTCATAAAGATGCCGCTTGCTGTCTTGAATAGAACGGAGTTTTTCTTCATGTTCGGCCTGCTGGACTGTCTGCAAATCCAATTTATCCTTATTGCTATCAATTCCCAATGCCGGACACATTTGAGCCCGAATTGTTTCAAATACAACCTGCTCCAGATCTGCCATCTTTATGCGCACACCATGACAAGGAAGCGTTTCAGCCACCTCGGAATGACGGCAATAAAACCACGCACCATTTCGTAGAGACATTGCATGATCGCAGCATCCACAGAATACCTTACCACGGAGCAGATAATCACGCGGCTTTTTATTTAACAGAGAGAAACGCTTAATAGAAGCATTGGCTTTCTCAAATAGATCCACACTTACAATAGCCGGATGATGGTTCGGTATTTTGAACCACTCACTTTCATCCTTTAACTGTGTATGTCGGCTGCCAATCTCTTTTACCTTTCTCTTGCCAATTACATAGGTACCGATATATCTTTGATCTTCTAAAATACGCAGGACCGTTGATGTACTCCAAACGCCGTTTGTTCGGGAAACATTGTAATAGTCCTTGCCTTTAAGTTTGCGATATTCCCCAGGGGTGGGGATATTCATAGCATACAATCTTCTTGTGATCTCGGCTGCGGTGTTGCCTTCAGACGCCCATTGAAATATCATCTGCACATTCGGGGCAACATCCTCGTCCGGTTCCATACGTCCGTCTGCACTCTTGCGATAGCCGTAAGGACAGATGACACTCTGATATTCCCCACGACGCATCTTTGCGTATTTTGCACTTTTGGTTTTCATGGACATATCCCGGCTATAACACTCGCTGATAAGATACTTGAAAGCAATATCAATCCCTCCGGTATCACCTTTGAAATTAGCTGTGTCAAAATCATCACTGACGGAAATAAAACGGGTGTGGTAAAGAGGAAATACCCGCTCAATAAAATAGCCGGTTTCAATGCTGTTACGTCCAAATCGGGAAAGGTCTTTTACAATAATACAGTTGATTTTTCCGGCCTGAACCATTGTTAAAAGTTCCTGCACCGCCGGACGCTCAAAGTTTGTCCCCGTATGACCATTGTCAATAAATTCCAAAATCTCGCTGTTATCCCATTCCGGCAGAGACATAGCTTTTTCACGAAGGATCAGTTTTTGATTTGGTATGCTCAAACTTTCAGTTTTGAAATCTTCCACAGAAAGACGGATATAAAGGGCAATCACATAGTTGCGCACGATTCCACCGCCTTTCCCTGAAATTCATTTTTGAAACGGAAGGTAACATGAATATTCCGCTCGTGGTCTATCTCAATTCGTTCAATGAGCCGTTCAATCAGTTCTGCAGTCAGTACGTGATCCTGTGCCAGTGTTTTTGCATCCTTTTCCATTGCGCGGTATCTGGCAAGCTGGTTGTCCAGAGAGTCCATAGATTTTTCAAATACTTCAATCTCACCAGACAGAGCATTGATAGCATGTTCATAATCCGCTTTCAATTCAAAGTATTCGTCATTTGTCAAAATACCCTGCACAAAATTTTCATATAGGCCACGGATCAGCCGGCGTGTTTTTTCAATTTCCTGCCGTTTGGCCGACATCTGAATTTTCAGCTTATCTTTTTCCTGTTTTTGTCTTGCCTCCAACTGAAAGAGTGGCAGCGACATTCCCAGCGCAACTGTCAGCTCTTTTTCAAGAATAGCCGTAACAGTAGAAATCAGTTCTTTCTCCTGTATCATCGCACCTTTGCAGCTATCTTTTTCTACCCGGCTGTTTGTAAGGCAGTGGAACCAGTAAGTGTCAGGTCCTTTCCGGCGCTCGGCGCGTTGCCTGTGAAGGCTTCTGCCACAATCAGCACAGAACACTTTACCTTTGAAAATGTTTGGTGTGTAGGGACGTTTTGGAGTTGCTTTGCTTTCTTCACAGATCTGTTTTCTGTATTCCTGAACTGCATGAAACAACTCATGGCTGATGATCGGTTCATGGGTGCATTTTGCAATAATCAGATTATCTTCTCCAGCCTTGACCTGCTGATGATCTACAATCTTTGTTTTTCCTTGCACCAGATCGCCTGTATAAACTTCGCTTTCTAAGATTTTCATCACTGTACGGGTCTGCCATTTGCCGCTTCCAATCAGTCCCGGACTGGTAATCTCGCCAGTGGTCTTTTTATAATGGCTCGGTGCCGGAATCCCCATCTCATTTAGGTTGCGGACAATCCGGTTCAGTGCCACATGCTCATGTGCCCATTCAAAAATCTGTTTTACTACAGGGGCAGTATTTTCATCAATCAGAAGTTTATGGCAATCATCCGGGTCTTTCCTGTAACCGTAAGGTGCCCGTGCACCAATATAGTCGCCATCTTTCATAGCCTGCCGCGCCTGTGCTTTGATTTTTCGTCCAATGTCCAGAGCATAGGCTTCATTGATCATATTTTTCAAAGGCAGCATGATACCACCATGAAGATTTCCGGAATCTGCTGTGTCAAACTGATCCGTAACAGCAATGAACCGAACATTATGTGCATGAAAATATTGTTCGATATAATAACCTGTGTCAATAGAATTTCGCCCTAATCGGGAAAGATCCTTAACAATCACACAGTTAATGTGGCCTGCTTCAATATCAGATAGCATTTGCTGAAATCCAGGGCGGTGAAAATTTGTCCCTGTTGCTCCGTTGTCGATATAAGTATCATACACAACGAAGTCCGGTTTATCCGAAAGAAAGTCATTCAGTACCAGCTTTTGATTTTCTACTGAGCAGCCCCGCTTTTTGTTATCTTCCACAGAAAGACGGATATACAGAGCCACATGTACATATAAAGATGGTGCCGGCATGGGAGCTGCCGTCTGTTTTCTGCTTTTTCTTGCCATTTAGCCCACCATCCTTTCTTCGTTTTTTGTAGCAATCTGTTCCGCCAAAGAGATTGCTTTCTGATACTCATCCTGGTAATTAAATTCAATATGCAGTTCATCTTTACCCATTACCCGTATGCTTCGGATAAGCTGCATGACTGCCCGACGGTCAATACCCTCCATAGTAGAAAATTTCATAAAATGGTTGATCCAACGGTTTCGTTCGCTTCGGTTTTCTAATACATCTGTAAGTTTTTCGTTCCATTCAGCGATTGCTTTTTGGAACAGTTCAATATCTGCATTGTATTTTCGCTTGTAAGAGAGAAATTCTTCCTTTGTCAGAATTCCACTCACCAGATTTTCATAGAGTTTTGCCTTAAAGCCCTCGGTCTGTGCCACACGCTTTTCATTTACTCTGATCTGTGCGGCATATTCCTGCGCCAATTCCCGGTTAATCCGTTCTTGACTGATACTGGACAGCAGGGCATCCAGAGAAGCAACATTTTCAATATGTCCTTTCAAACTGTCCTGTACACATTCAATCAGATCCGACTCTTTCAGCATGACCGACGATGTGCAGCCATTCTTTTTGCCGGTCGGGCAGTAATAATAGTGATACTCTTTATCTTTATAGCGGTTCGTCTTGCGGGTCATACGGCAGCCACAGCAGCCGCAGATCAAAATACCAGAAAACAAGTAAACCTTATCCGATTTAGGAGAAGTCCTTGTGTCAATCCTGCGGAGCCTTTGCACCAGATCAAAATCGTGCTTTTGTATGATTGCCTCATGGGTTCCCTCCACACGAATCCATTCCGAAGAAGGTTTGTCCTCACGCTCTTTTAATTTGAAATGGGGCGTTGTCTGCTTACCCTGGACCAGTGTTCCGGTGTAAGTTTCATCCTGTAAAATGCGGATGATTGTAGTTGCAGACCATTTGCAATCCTTTCGGTCTGTATAGCCACCTTTTGCATGAGGCATTCCGTGATTGCGCTTATACGCCAAAGGTGAAAGAATTCCTAATCGGTTCAGTTCATCCGCTATATGGGAAGCGCTGAATCCTTCCAGCCGTTTTCTGAAAATATCCCGCACAACATTGGCAGCATATTCGTCTACTTCCAGGCTCTTGTGTTTATCGCCGACTTTCACATAACCATAGATGGTAAAAGCACCTACAAAATCCCCGCTGCGCCGTTTTACTTCCAGGGCACTCCGTGTCTTAACGGAAATATCCCGACAGTAAGCCTCATTCATAATGTTTTTGACAGAAACCGTGAGATCATCGGCAGCGTCATTTTCTGTGTCCACATTATCGTTAATTGCGATAAAACGCACTCCATAGGCTGGAAACACCCTGCGCATATAGCGGCCTGTTTCTATGTACTCACGACCCAAGCGGGAGAGGTCTTTGACAATCACGCAATTAGCTTCGCCTTGTTCGATCATCCGCATCATTTCCTGAAATGCCGGGCGATCAAACAAAACGCCACTATAACCATCGTCAATTTTTTCTGCCACAACCTCAATTTCCGGGTGTCGGGCTATGTAGTCATCAATCAGGCGCCGCTGGTTAGCAACGCTGTCACTTTCTACTGTTTTATCATCCGTATAAGAAAGACGGATGTACTTAATCGCTTTATAAACCTGCATAAAAAAACACTCCTTTCGTTGCACAGAAAAATCCCCGCAATTCAAGAAGTGTGATTATGCCATATTCAATTCCTTTTCCGATTTTTATTCTACCATGCTTTTACGGAAAAGTCAGCCCCTTTCTTAAAATTGCGCCTATCGCAAAATACCCTTGATACATTCTTCCAGGGTAGCACCTTCAGCAGAAAAGCTGGCCTGTACAGTAAAACGGCCACACTTAAAATGGTATGGATTTTTTATCTGCTGAACAAATTCTGCAATCCGTTCATCACGGGAAAGTTCTTTGTTGACAGAGACATCCCGAATGTCTACCAGCGTACCCACTTCACTGACAATGGTGTTCAATTCCATAGTATCAACTCCCTTCTGAAAACTGTGTTATCAAAACCACATGAATAGGTCGGATCTATGGTTATTACACACATAAATCCGGCCCATTATATCTGATTTCGATTTTACTGCCGTATTTGCCACGCACCCCGGCAAGTCCTTCTGTTATAAGGACGGGGCTGTTACAGGCTGCGGGTAGCGTCACCGCATCATAGTCCCACATACGCCGCCGCTTTGCCAGAGCAAGCAAACGCCGCAGGAACTCTCCCCAAGTCTTTAGGAAGCTGTGAAGAAGTACCATTATGATCTGTGTCGTTATCGCGTCCGGCTTGCCACAGCCGGTTTCGTAGGTTGCGTTTATCGCTCGGACAGCTTGGATTCATCACCTCCTTAGGCTGCCTGTCACCGCGCCGCCCCATCTGCCGCTCGGAACACAGAATGAAGTACCTGTAACAGCGTATATTCGGTTGTCAAGGAACAAGCAAGGGGCATGGCAGACAAATTGATATTGCAGTTGGGGTGGGAGGATGTATATGCTTCCTTACCACACCCGTCCAGCTTGTCCCGCCGAATATGTCCCTCTACTATTCAGTACATTTTTAGGGGCAAAGTTGCCGTCTGTTATAAAATTTCTTTGAAATATTTTTCCAGACTACGCAATCCGGCTTCGATAGAACGGGTGATCCGGCTTTTGTGTGTTCCTTCCGCTTTGGCAATATCTGCTTTGCTCATGCCAAGAAAAAAATGTGCATAGATCCGTTGGCGCTGCTTTACCGGAAGTTTGGAAAGACCTTTATAAATCAACTCCGTCATTTGACGCTGTTCCCAAATTTCTGCCGGGTTAAGAGGCTTTTGCAATATCTCACGCTCAATACCTTCGTCTCGATCCAGAGAGTAAAATGCTTTATAGCGGTATGTACGAATCCGATAGGCTTCTTCCAACAACATATATTCCCGAAGCAACAAAGCAACTTCATCCGGCACCTCAACGATCATGTCCTGTGTATAATACGGGTAATAATCCCGAAGATTGATTTTCTTCATAGTAATTTCCTCCAATTTCGATGTTTGAGTTGATGGCAAAAATCGAAATCAGAGGGTGGGCTGCGGCAGCGATAAGGTCTAAGTCTCTTTCTGATTAAAAAAAGGGTACAAAAAAGCGCGCCCGTACAAAGAACAGGCGCGCCAAAGCAAAAGTATGAAATTTTTCCGGGAGGTTGACAGCGGAAATGCTCAAACTTTGTCGAAACCAAAAACGCCGCAATCCATACGAGCTGGACTACGACGTATAGGTGACTGAATGTAAAGCAGTTTATCTGCAGATCTGTGTTGCATAGACGCATAGGCATTTCCTCCCATCAAGGAGGAACCTGAATTGGCTGCTTGATACCTCCTTGGGAGAAAATTATATCGGCTATGTTTCCTGTATCAGTCCGCAGACATTCGCTTTTTACTCTTTATATTCGCAATTTTCTACATATTCTGCTCTTAGAATATATGCTACAAAAAGCAAACCCACAAGGGGAAACGACACCTTGTGGGCTCATATTATAGTTGTTCAAATTTATAGCCGATCCCGGCGACACTCTCAATGTAGTTTGGAAGATCCGGTTCAAAACGCAATTTCTTACGCAACTTACTTATATGATTATGAATCGCTTTTCTCGAATAGAAATCACAATCCTCTTTCCAAACCAAATCGGTAATCAGTTCGTAAGTAAAAACACGTTTGGGATTGGCAATGAGCAATGCCAGTATATCAAACTCCTTACTTGTCAAGTTGATCATCCGTTCCCTAACCCTGACAGTGCGGTGTTCCAGACATAGATAAAGCTCGCCTTCTTGTATTTCTGTAAGAGGATTCTTCTCTGCTGCGGAGAAAGTGTGACAGGAATTGAATACTGTTCCATGACAGACTCCTTGCTCCAAAATATATTGCATTAGAGCATTCTTTTGTTCCTCGTTAAGAAGCAGAAATAACTTTTCGCCAATCTGTTTGCCGGATTCTTCTATATCAAAAACAGCTAATGTCCCATCACGTCACCATCCCTTTTTTCTAACTACTTTTTTCTTTTTAGTGACAGTCAATGTACCGGGTGCTTTCTTTTTGTTTGCAAGAATAATGATAGAAATTAAAAAAGTCAAAGCTATTGTGATCAGGGCAGGAAAAATGTGATAAGTATAACCATATTCCGCACCACAAGTAGGGTCTACTAAAATCATGCTTGCTTTAATCGGATAATAATTTAACAGTGTTCCTTCAAAAGTTCCGAAATATCCATACACAAAAGCTAGTGCAACCCCACCCAAAAAATTATTTGCCGAACAACAAAATAGCAAAATAATCGGCAAGACTGAAATATAGATCCCTATATTCGCCCCAGTAACACGAATAAACATATTAAACAGATTGCCAAAATGCGCTCCCGGAAATCCGGCAATAATGTTAATTACTAATGCTATCACACAACCTATAAGGCTAAAGATGATTGTCAACAACAATAGAACAAGTAGTTTTCCAGAAAGCAACTGTTTATATGGGATAGGAATTGTTGATATATTCTTCATCGTATCGTCTGTATATTCCCTTGTTATAATATAACCTGCTATCAGTGCAATGATAATCGGAAAAAACAAGGTACAGTTACTAATCATAACTTGCTGCATAAAATAGTCAAATGTCCATGTCTGTCCACTGTTGGCTGTGGAATAAAACAGTGACAGCAGCGGCGAAAGCACTGTCATAATAATTCCGGCTTTTATTACGGAATAGCGTTTTAGTTTTAAAAATTCAGTTTTTATTATATTTCCCATATCTTTTACCTCGTCCATTTTTTATAAAAGCGAATGATCAACCACAATGAAAGTGTAACAGTAATTGCCAGAATAAAAATTGTATGGCAAGTGGTTGGTACAATCGCATAGGCTTCCGGCAAAAGATTGTCTTTTTGCAAATGATCCATCATTAAGCCGCTTGTCCAGTTCATAACACATATAACTGGGAAAGAATTTAAGAAAGCAATTTTTGCAGCACTTATAGATGTTCCAACTGTCCCTAGTATGCCCCAGTTAAAAATAGAATAAAAAAACGCAAGCAGGATAGAAAGCAAAAAACTTTTGTTAAAACAAATAATTAAAAATACAATCGGCAAAGAAGCTGCTACGATAAGAACTCCAAAAATAAGGCTCATAAATATCTTATAAGTCATACCATAAACCATTCCTACATGAAACAGTTTACAAAACAACGCAACAGATAATGTGCTTGTCAGACAAAACGCAATGCTAAAAATAAAGAGCATAGAAATTTTTGCCATAATGAGTTGTGTATTTGTAACAGGAATTGTTCTAAGGTTTTTGGAAGTATCGCAATCTCTTTCTATAAAAAACAAAATAGCGGCAATGATACCAATTAGACATGGAAGCAAAAAAACCAATCCATATCCCAACATCATTGTATAAACATAATCAAATCGGGTTTGAAGATAATGTTCCGTTGTATCTGCACCTGTTCCCGCCTTTGCCATATATGCCAAAATCAACGGAAAAAATAACGATAATGACATCAGTGCGTATAATAATCTTTTCCGCTTTAATTTCCAAAATTCGCATTTAATCAGTTTAAGCAATTCCCTCGCCTCCCGTCACACGCTTGAAGTAATCTTCAAGACTTTCTTCACAGGTATGCGCCTCCGATACCTCCAATCCGTTTTCTACAAAGGCAGTTACAATTTTCCCCACAGGCAGATCAAGGTTGTGCAGACGCAGATTGTGGTCGTCCTGTATAGAGAAATGATTTTCATGGAAATTGCGTTCCAAAATTCTTGCCGCCTGTGCAGTATCAGAGAGTGTAAATCGGATATGCTTACTGCTTTTTTGCTCCAGCTCAGCAAGGCTTTCTTCTTCCAGCAATGCTCCGTGGTCGATAATTCCAATATCGTCAGCCAGCAAGGAAATCTCCGAAAGAATGTGACTGGAAATCAAAATGGTTTTTCCTCTTGCGTCGCAAAGCTCCCGAATAAAGGAGCGTACTTCTGCAATGCCGATGGGATCAAGCCCGTTGATCGGCTCATCCAAAATCAAAAGCTCTGGGTCGTGCATAACGGCAAGGGCGATGGCAAGCCGCTGCTTCATACCAAGAGAATACTGTGAAAAGAGCTTTTTATCTTTGTAGGGCAGTCCTACCAAATCCAGAGCGTCTTTGATGGCATGATTGTTTGGTACGCCCCGCAGAGTAGCAAAGATACGCAAGTTCTCTGTGCCGGTCAGATTTGGATAAAAACCGGGGGATTCAATCAGGCTTCCGATACGGGGCAGCAATTTCTTTTCATTCCCCTGCAAGGGCTTTCCCCAGATTTTGACCTCCCCGGAAGTCGGCTTCGTTAAGCCCAACAGCATCTTCATGGTAGTAGTTTTTCCGGCTCCGTTTCTGCCCAGCAGACCATAAATTCTCCCACGCTTCACATGGATATTTAAGTCAGCCACACTCTTTTGTGAACCGTATTGCTTCGTCAGATTTTTCGTTTCAATGATGTAATTTGTGTCCATATTCAAAACCTCCTGTTCTGTAAGGTATTCTATCATGCCAACCTTGCATTAACCTTGCCGCAACCTTGCATTAACCTTGCAATTTGAAATCTGGCAAAATGACAAAGGTTCCCGCCATAAAGACGGGAACCCGCTTAAATCTCCAAAGGAAAAAGCAACATAAATTCCGTTCCTTTTCCCAGCAAACTTTCAACTGTTATGTTTCCACCCATCTTTTCTACAAGCTGATGGACAATAGAAAGACCAAGACCGCTTCCTTTTTCAGACCGACCTTTATCACACTTATAAAGCCGTTCAAAAATGTGTTTCAAATCTTCTTTCTCAATTCCTACACCATTATCTGCCAACAGCAGCCTCAAGTTATTTCCCTGCTTTGACAGGGAAATTTTAATTTTGTCCGCATGGCTGTGAGCGATTACATTTTGAATGAGATTATTGATAATCCTCATATAGCTGTCCGTATCCAATCTTACCCGGACAGGCTGTTCGGGAATATCAATGTCATAATCGACTTGCTTATCTTCAAAAATCGGTATCCAGTCGATCAGGATATTTCTTGTCAACTCTGCGGCTTCAACGCTCTGGATTTCCAAAGCAAACTCGTCGGAATTTAACTTGAACCAGTCAAAGAGTACATCAATATATTCTTTCAAATCATGAGCTTTCCGGCGGGCAATTTCGATATAATCATCCCGGTCTTTCCCTGTAACAAGCCCTTTATATGCAGCGTCAAGATACCCGATGAGGGTTGTAAGGGGTGTCCGAACATCGTGGGAAAGGCTCGTCATAAGCTGGCGGTTGATTTCCTCTGTCTGCCGGACAATCGAAAGTCTGCTTTCATAGGACACAACAATCTCATTGATTTCATAGGCAAGAGGGGATACCAGTTCATTTGTTGCAGACAAAATACGCCGATTGCCATTTCCATTTTTCACATCAACCAGAGCGTCGGTCATTTCTGCTATTTGCTTTTTTACGCGCCGAACGAGAACAATGGATGTCAGTACAGCCACAACAGCAATCACAATGGACAAGAAAACGATAATCTCCATACCGGCTACACCTCCTTATTAAAGCGGTAGCCAATCCCTTTAACCGTTTGGATATACTTTGGACTGGAAGGATTGACTTCTAATTTTTTACGAAGCCGACTGATAATCGCCATAATGTTACTGTCATCGTAGAAATATTCTTCGCCCCATACTTCCTCATAAATTTGCTGTTTTGTCAAAATTTTCCCTTGATGTTTTGCACAGTACAAGAGCAGATCAAATTCCTTTGGAGGAAGCTCAAAAGTGCCGTTTCCCGTAGTAATGGAACGATTTTCAAGGTCAATCTGCAATCCGTCAAAATCCAGCTTTTGCATAGTTCCAGCTTGCTGATTAAAGCGAGTGTAGCGGCGAATGAGGGACGCAATACGGGCAATCAGTTCGTCCATGTCAAACGGCTTTGTCAGATAATCGTCCGCTCCGGCCCGTAACCCCCGCACTTTAGAAGCACTGTCATTTTTGGATGTGAACATCAAAATCGGCAGGCTGTTCTCTTTGCGGATTTCTTCCAGCGTTTCAAAGCCATCCATACCAGGCATCATTACATCCAGCACTACAAGCTGGTATTCCTGTTCTTTTAATTTCTGCAATCCCTCTTTTCCGGTATTACAAAAATCGGCTTCTATATGTTCCGATTGTACGCTGCGTTTAATCAAAGCGCATAGTTCTCTGTCATCATCTATAATCAAAATTTTATTCATGGCGCAATTCTCTCCCTTGTTTTGTCCGACCATCAATCGGCTTTTCTGCAGTTTTGGGAATCAGCCAAATACCGGCCATCTTTACTGCTCCAGAGATACGTTCACCAGCACAATAATAATTTACCCTACGAGGCGTCACACCCCATTTTTCGGCGGCCTCTTTTAGTGTCATATATTCCATATCGCACCTCCATAGAATCTATTATAGTTCTTTAGCTCGAACAATACAACCTTCAATATTAAGCGTTTGGAAGTGGATGTTAATTAAAGCCACAAGAAAATCTCGTGGCTTTAGCTTACAAATGTTCAAATTTATAGCCGATTCCGGCGACACTCTCAATATAGTTTGGAAGATCTGGTTCAAAGCGCAATTTCTTACGCAACTTACTTATATGATTATGAATGGCTTTTCTCGAATAGAAATCACAATCCTCTTTCCAAACCAAATCGGTAATCAGTTCGTAAGTAAAAACACGTTTGGGATTGGCAATGAGTAATGCCAGTATATCAAACTCCTTACTTGTCAGGTTGATAATCCGTTCGCGAACCCTGACAGTGCGGTGCTCCAGGCATAGATAAAGCTCGCCTTCCTGTATTTCTGTTAGAGGATTCTTCTTTGCTGCGGAGGAAGTGTGACAGGAATTGAATACCGTTCCATGACAGACTCCTTGTTCCAAAATATATTGCATTAGAGCATTTTTTTGTTCCTCGTTAAGAAGCAGAAATAACTTTTCTCCGATCTGCTTTCCGGATTCTTCTATATCAAAAACAGCTAATGTCCCATTATATCATCACCTCCGTAAAATTTTCATTCCACAAAGAACAAAACCCGCCGGATCAGCTCCGGGATATTTACCGGGGCGGTGATATAGTCGTTCACGCCCTCATGCTGGTATTCATATTCCGTGGCAAGGTCGTTGTTCTCGGTGAGGATAAAGAACGGCAGAAGCCGGACAGGGGGATTCTTCATTTGGAACATCCCCGCCACCCGCCGCAGCGTATGAAACAGCTCCATTGCTGTGCCGTCCGGCAGTTCCAGATCACACAAGATCAGTTCTATTTCCTTATCCTCAAAAATCCGGCGCTTGGCCTCCCCAATCGAGGGAATCAAAATCAGGTCAAAGCCCTTTTGCAGCATAGCAGCCCGCAGCACTTCGGCACTGGTATCTTCCGCATGGACAAAGAGCAGCTTGTGAAAAGTCGGGGCCTTTTCGCCGGATAACTGCCGGTAGGCATATTCCACCAGCTTATCTTGCAGCAACAGTCCTTTCATTTTGTCCATGCACAGCGTCGCGCCCCGGCGCTTGGCCTCCTGTTCGTAGTCCTCCTTGTCATGGCAGGACACCAGAATAAAAGGCAGTTTCTTGTCTGCGGCCCGCACCTCGTCCAACAGCTCCATGCCGGAACCATCCGGCAGGTCGAGATCACAGCAGACCACCAGCAGCATTTCCTCTTGGATGGCGGCCCGCGCTTCTTTCAGAGTGGAAGCCGTTTTCACAGGGTAGCCCCGGTGCTGTAAGTATTTTTGCAGACACCATGTATAGGTGTCGCTGTCGTCAATCAGCAGTATCTTTTTCATGTGTCCTCACCCCCAATATTGATTTACCACAAGCATAAACTACAAATGTTACACAAATGTCCGAGGTGCCTTCGATTTCGACAAAAAAACAGGCTGAATTGTTACAACGCTCGGACATTTCAAAATTTTTTGAGAAATGGCGAAAAAAGCGGGGCAGCACACGCCGCCCCGCCGATCCCATACGGTTATTCCATCGCCCGCATTTGTTCAATCAGGGATTGTTTTTTCTGTCTGCGGATTGTCCAAACAGACAAGATCAGTTCCATTCCGAACAATACCAGAATGAACAGCCCCATTTCCAAAACCGGGAATTGATATGGCACTACTTTTCCGTGTAGGGTAGCGCTGCCCATTTCTCTGCTTACGACGACAGAAATAGGAAGTCCGACAATCAGGATTGCCAATGTTGCAAAGAACGCATAGCATAGGCCCTCGCAGATATTCATTTTGCATAGCTGTTTTTGGGTCAGGCCAATGGAACGCAAAACACTGTTTTCCTGTTTTCTGGACATCTGATTAGAGAGGGTCGTGTTAATCAGGTTGATAACACCAAAGAGGAATACCAGCCATGAAAGAACCTGCATACTACCAAACGCCACAGAATTTTGTGATTTTTCAGCCGCAATCGCTGTATCTATTTCGTCTAAAGCAAGGTTACTATGTTCGGCTACAATATTTTTCAGTTCAGCTTTTACAGTTTCGTCTTTTTTCGGATCGCTTACAATGCTCCATGAGTAATCAAAAGTAGTAATTTCTGGGTGCAGTTCGCAGAATAAATCTTTTGGAGCAAAGAAAACCGAACCATCTGTATGAGAGCGTCCATGTCCGAAAATCACAGGCATTTTTGAAGCGGAAAACATTCCCGATATTGTAACAGGAATGGATTGCTTACCATCCACAGAAGAAAATTCAACGGTGGAACCGACGCCCATATCTTCAAAATGAGCTGCAATCTTGTCGTGAATTACAATACTATGAGAATCTGTCGGCATCGTTCCCGCTGTCAATGCAGCCTCAACCATAGCATAATTCTGGTCGGTCAGCGTATCACATATTCCCGAATTTTGGTTAGCATCTGTTTTAATGCTGGTATAGAGAGACTGTCTAGCTACGATTATATCCGTGACACCATCAATAGATAAAACTTCCTGTTTTAGTTCCTCATTCAGCGGATTACCTTTTACCAACATTTCTTCCGATAGATCTTGGAGATAGATTTTGTAATCACTGTCTGGAAAATATAGTCTTGCAATTTGTTCTGGTGAGCGTACTAAAACAATGGAGGATACCACCATCAGCAAAATTCCGCCGATACTCAAAGATGCAACTATACTAATTGTCTTTTTTCGGTCACGCTTAAAATTCGCAATTCCCATTGAAACAGGATTGAGTTTGATGTTCTTTTTCCGGCTGCGGATGGCCTTTTGCGCCGGGGTAAAACGGACGGCTTCAATGGGGGAAATCCCTGCCGCAATCTTCACCGGCTTACGGATGGAAATAGATACCATGAGCCAACTGCTTATAAGCGTCAAAATAACCGTTGCCACATAGGAAACAGCGTTAAAGCCCTTGGAAAACAGAAGAAAACCGCCGCATATGCCCAGCACTGTGCCAATCAGAATCCCGATACTGCCGAGTTTGCGTCCCTCGTTCTTTACAATCCGCTTGATTTGCTTTGGGGTCGCGCCAATCGTCCGAAGCTGCCCGTAGCTCCTGATTTTGTCATTGATGGAGATACGGAAAATACTTTGAATTACGATATAGCCGCCGATCAGAACAAGGGCAATCACACCTGCCATCAAGGTAAAGTCGTCAAAGGGTTGTTTGGAGGCATAAGTGAAATACCTGTTGTTCATGCTGGGGGTAGGAAGTTCATATTCCTCTGCAATCTCCCTGCAATAAGAGGTTATCAGTTCTTCACCCAACTGGTCGCTGTTTTTGAAATGGACATAGGCGCGATAGCCAGCCGGGTCAAACCCATTCCATTCTGTCAGGGCAGCTTTGGAAAGGATGATCGCGCAGGTATTCGCTTCTTTTTCATTTACGCTGTCCATAATGCCGGTAACAACATAATCACCATGAAAGCTCTCGGTATCTAAGGTCACAGTGTCCCCGATCTTGGCATTGTTTCCATAGGTGGAAAGAAAGTATTCGCTTACGACAACTTCATTTGCTTTTTCAGGAACCCGGCCCTCTAACAGATTCATTTGCGCCTTGGTAATCTCCATCATTTGCGCGTCGCAATACACATAAGACGCATGATAGCCCTGTTCCGAAAGTTCCTCACCGAGCATATAGTAGCCGCCTACGCGCTCAAACTCCGGCACCCCTTTCAGGGTTTCAATGTCGTTTTCCTCTACGCCCAGCCAGACCGCCTCATAAGTATCGACAACCTGATTGCGCTGCATTTGTGTCAGGGAAGTAGATACAATTCCCGTAAAGCAGATTAGAAACGCCGCCAGCGCAACGGCGATCACCACCATCAGATTCCGGCGCTTTTCACTTTGTAAACTTTTCTTTGCCAGCTTCTTTGTAATGGCGCTGGTATCATTTTCAAAAGGCCATGTCATAGCTTGCCACCTCCTTACTCCACAATCTTTCCGTCCTCAATGCGGACAATCCGATCTGCAAGGCGGGCAATGTCGTTGTTGTGGGTAATCATCACGACAGTTTGCCGGAACTCCGCACTGGTGCGCTTGATAAGCCCCAGCACCTCGGCGCTGGTCTTGCTGTCAAGGTTGCCGGTCGGCTCGTCGGCCAGCACAATAGCCGGTTTGGTAATCAGGGCGCGGGCAATCGCCACACGCTGCTGCTGGCCGCCGGAAAGATTGTTCGGCATATTTTTCAGTTTATCTTCCAGCCCCAGCAGGCGAACGATCTCGTCCAAAAACTTCTGATCCACCGTGTCCCCGTCCAGCTCCACCGGCAGGACGATGTTCTCATACACATTCAGGATGGGAACAAGGTTATAGTTCTGGAAGATAAAGCCGATGTTGCGGCGGCGAAAGATGGTAAGCTGTTCGTCGTTCATTTTTGACAGCTCTTTGTCCCGGACAATCACATTGCCGGAAGTAGGGGTGTCCAGCCCGCCCATCATGTGAAGCAGGGTAGACTTGCCGCTGCCGGAGGTTCCCACAACGGCCACAAATTCGCCGTCCTCCACGGAGAAGTTCACGCCATCAAGGGCGCGGGTGATGTTCGGCTCTGTGCCGTAATACTTTTTCAGGTCGATAGTCTGTAAAATGCTCATAAAATTCAATCCTTTCTTTGTTTGTTGTAAATGTGGAACGCTGCTGCGCCGGTGGCCGCCAACTGCACCAGAATCAGCACAGCGAACAGGCCGAAGCTCTCATAGTAGAACAGTTCATCCCAAAATAGGAGAACATCATAGAGAGCAGTCAAGGCAACCGCCCAGCGGATGTGCCGAGCCAGCCATTGCCGGAACACCAGCACAAGGGCAACGGGTAGGACGATCAGCAGCGCCAGATTCAAAATCAATGTCGGGGTCAGTTCCATTGCGTCGCCTCCTCACTTTTGTTGATAAGGTCATTGTAAAACCCAAATGTCCGCGAAATGTTACAGCGGCCAAAAAATTTCATTGAAAATCGGGGTGAAATGTTACAACGCTCGGACATTTCAAAAATTTTTATGACGATTCCCGTATTTGATCTACCAGAGATTGTTTTTTTATCTGCCGAATTGCCAAATACGAGAAAAGCATTTGGATGGCAAGCATCAGTATAAAATAACTGAACATTTCAACTGTCGGAAAATGATAGCTTACTTTTCCAAAAATACTCATTGCACTAAAGACAGTGCAGAGAAGATACCCGATAAGAGTTCCGCATGATATGGAAAGAAGCAGCACCCCTAATGTATAGAACAAGCCCTCTATCAATAACATTTTTGAAAGCTGTTTACTGCTCAAACCAACCGCTTGCAAAACACCCAATTCTCGCTTCCGTGTCAAGATGTTTGTTATCAGTGTATTTAGCAGATTGATAATGCCAAAAACCCCGATAAACATCACAAAAATGTAGACTGGCATACGATAGTTCAATAGTTTTTCGTTGTATGCCTCTACCCAATCATTCAAGGTACTAACATAGAGGCTGGAAGTCGGTGGAATTATCTTTTGGATTTCATCCTTTGCGGCTGCCCATTTACTGTCATCTGTA
The DNA here is from genome assembly GCF_027665985.1 of Butyricicoccus sp. AM78-15b2TA. Taxonomy (NCBI): domain Bacteria; kingdom Bacillati; phylum Bacillota; class Clostridia; order Eubacteriales; family Butyricicoccaceae; genus Butyricicoccus; species Butyricicoccus sp. AM78-15b2TA. Next base: position 182,781 of record NZ_JAQEHY010000006.1, on the reverse strand, counting down.
TCTACAATAAATTGATAATTGAGGTTTTCAATAGGAACGATCTTTGACAGCATTTCTAAAGGAATAAATAGCGTATCATATCCGCCATACGGAATATTAGTGTCCACAATTCCCATTACTTTTACTTCCAATGTTTGTCCGCCAACTTCAATCAGAAGTTCGTCCCCAATCGCTGCATCCCACCCAAAAGTTTCTTTCCACTGTGGGCCATTTTCAATAATAATGCCATTATTATTGATTAGTTCCTGTAAATCTGCTGTACCATCAATCAAGTATTCTTCAAGCAATTTTTGAGAGCTTGGCGTATATGCGTCTGAAACAATCGGTTCAATATCCCCCGTTGGCATACGAACATTCAAAACGGTGCCTTGGTATTCTTTTATTTCTTCCACACCATCTATGTCCAAAATGGATTCTCTAAAATCTTCTGTAAGCAGATTCGATTTTTGGAGTTCTGAATATTGTTCGCTGTTATGTGCCTGCGGCCCGTAATCGCCTAATTCAAGGCGAATTTCTCCGTAAGGAAAACTCCTACGCGCCATCGCTAAAGGATCAATGGAATTAAAATATGCAGAGCTTGCCATCAGCAAAATTCCACATACCCCTAACGACAGGATCGTTAAAGCGGTTTTCTTTCTGTTCCTCGCAAAATTAAGGAATGCTAAATTTTTCGCGGATAGAGAACGATGTAACACTTTTGTACTGTTGGACATTACATCATTATTGCCCGCCATATAACGGACTGCTTCAATAGGCGTAACATGAGCAGCAATTTTGGCTGGCTTAATTACAGCAATCATAACACATAGATACACAAACAGAGCTGTGACAGCGGCAATTACAAATACCATTAAAGTGTTCCAGCCTTGCGGGACAAGGACATATCCCGCTATTGCACCGGCTAATATTCCAATCGGAATACCAATTCTGGAAAGATGAAATCCCTCTCTAAAAACGATTCTTTTCATTTGTTTTCCAGTTGCCCCTATTGTCCGCAGTTTTCCATATTCTTTTGTTTTTCTGGCTATGGACACATAAAACAGGCTGTAAATAACAAGAGTACAAGCCAAAGCGATAATAAGACTGATAAATGCTATTACAGTGATATATTGACTGCTTCTCTGTTCAATGAGAGAAAAATAATATGTTGAAAACTGCATTTGCTCCGGCTGTATTTCCAATTCTCTGCACAATGTTGATAATTCAGCTTGTATAGCAGCCTTAGACCAACCATCAGATTCATTCAAACGGATATAAGCGGAGGATGCCGGTTCGCTGATCTTGTTTTCAATATAAGACTGCGACACGAATACGGAATAATTTGAATTTTCGACAGGCAAAATACCACATAAGGTATAATCTTTTTCTCCATCTCCCAGATTTAACGATATAGTATCGCCTATGGATTTGGACAATCCAGCTCTATCAAGAAACGCCTTTGTGATAGCAATTTCATTTGTAGATTTGGGCAATTCTCCCTCTAAATCAGGATATTTTGCTAATTTCATTAGTGTTTCATCCATTGAACGAACGGTTAATTTGTAGTCCCCATAAGATACTAAACCCAATAAATGACTTACACCTACTTGAACCCTATCGTCATTTACTAATTTCGTAATGGTATCATTATCGACTTCATTGATAATTGCTTGATAACGCCCAGCCGCATCATTTAATGATTTTCGCTGCGAAGCAAAAAAATACAAGGTCGTTGTCATTATCAAGCAGGTAGCTAAGGCAATCGTAATGATAATGAGGATGTTTCTACTTTTATCTGCTTTTAAGTTTCGTTTTGCCAACTTTTTTGTAATGGCACTTGTATCGTTCTCAAAAGGCCATGTCATAGTTGTATCACCTCCATATTTGATAAGGGTATTGTAAAACCCAAATGTCCGCGAAATGTTACAGCGGCCAAAAAATTTCATTGAAAATCGGGGTAAAATGTTACAATGCTCGGACATTTCAAAAAAATTTACGGCGGGCAGCCGGAAATGGCCGTCCGCCGCGTTCTATTTTGTAGGCAGCATAATGGAAAATTCCGAACCCTTGCCCGGCTCCGAAACCACTTTGATATAGCCGCCCTGCCGCGTTACGATCTCGCGGGCCAGATACAGTCCAATACCCACACCTTGCTGTTCGTGTACTTCTTCCTCACGATAGAAGCGCCGGAAGATGGCGGCCTGATTGCTTTCGGAAATGCCCTTGCCAGTGTCGGTCACTTTGATCTCCACATACATTTCCCACAGCACCACCGACACAGCGATTTTCCCGCCCGCCGGGGTGTACTTCACCGCATTGTCCAGCAGGTTAAAGAGGGCTTCGGATGTCCACTTGCTGTCATGGGAAACAGTCAAATCCTCCGGGCAGTCCACGGACACGGCGATTTCCTTTTTCTCCGCTGCATACACGATTCCACTCATGGCCTGTGCCACGGTATCAAAAAGGCGGCCCGGTTTCTTATCCAACTGGATTACGCCCGTTTCCAGCCGGGAGGTTTTCACAAGAGCCTGAAAGAGAAAGTCCAGCTTATCCGTCTGGCTGCGGATTCCCCGGATAAAGTCGGTGCGCTCCGCCTCGGTCATAGGCTTTTCCAGCAGGGTGTCCGTCGCCATTTTCAGATTGCTTACCGGCGTTTTTACCTGATGGGAAATATCTGATACAAGGGTCTGTAACTCCTGTCGTTCCTCGTCCACCCGGCGGCGGTTCTCCTGCATGATCTGATAAAGCCTTGCCAGCCGGTGTCCAATTCTGGCAAGCTGGGTTTCGCTGTCCTCCGGGCGCTGAGGCGCTTCATTCCCGGCGATCATGTGGTCTAAGGTCTGGCACAGGTCAGCGGTAAACTGCGACAGCCGCTTTCCAAACGCCTGCGTCAGTACAAAAATCCCCACAAGAGCGCACAGCAGCAGCGCCCCGCCTGTCAGCAGCACCGCCGTCTGTTTTGTCACAAAAAACAGGACTATGGTAATCCCGGACATGGAAAGGACAAGCCCCATTGCTACCCGGCCAAACAGCCGCTTTACCGAGAGGTTTTGCAACTTCATTTTGCCTCGCCTCCCGTCCATTGATAGCCCATGCCGTAAACAGTTTTGATGTAGGGCGCGCCGCCGTCGGATTCGATCTTACTCCGAATCCGGCTGATGGAGGTTGTCAGGGTGTGTTCGTCCACAAACTTCTCGTCTATATCCCACAGCTTTTCCAAAAGCTGCCCACGGGTCAGCACTTGCCGGGGATTTTTACGGAACAGGTTCAGCATTTTGTACTCCATCGGGGATAGGGTCAGGGGCTTGCCGTTTAAGGAAGCCGTCTGCTCCGAGAAGTCCAGAAACAGCCGCCCGTCGTCGTAAATGTCCTTGGCCGGTTTGTGGTGTTCCAGCATGGCGAACATGGCTTTGATTTTTCGCTGCAAGGCCCCGATCACAAAGGGCTTTGTGATGTAGTCCACCGCGCCCACCTCATAGCCCCGTATCTGGTCGCTCTCCTGATCGTTAGCGGTCAGGAAAATCACAATGGTGTCCGGGTGCTGGGGCTTTATCAGTTTGCACAGCTCAAAACCGTTGCCGTCCGGCAGGTTGATGTCCAGCAGCACTAAGTCAAATTCCCGCTGGCGTATGGCTTCGGCTGCGGTTCTGGCGTTTAGGGCAGAAGTCACGCCGTAGCCGTCTGCGGTCAGGTTATAGGCCACCATCTTATTCAAAAAACTGTCGTCCTCGACAATTAAAATCTGCTTCATATCCTCACTTCCTTTGCTTTTTGCAGATAGTATAACAGGCAAATGTCCGCGAAATGTTACAACGGACAAAAATTTTATTTTTTTATTTTTCTATTGTAACAACTCAAAATAACAATTCTATTATAGGCAGTTATCAAAGGTTTATCAATGTGGCAACTGTAAACAAACTCTCTGCCAAAGACTCTTAAAACTACTGGCAAGCAATGCAATCTTACGTAAGATTGCGTATTTAGCAGAAATCCCGTTCCCGGAATTCCTGCTAAATGCTTGTTGGTGACATATCCCCAAACCCCTGAGATCATTGCCGGTGGCAATGGCTGCGCGTTCCGTTGGAACGCTGAAAACGAAAAGCTGACAAACCTTATTGACGTGATTTTTCTGTGCTGCGCTGCGGTAGCGGTGGGGAAGAAATCTCTAATAGATATTCCACATTAGCCCGAACATTATGAAGTTCTTTCATATCATTTTTGGCCTGCTTATAGGCAGAATAGGCTTTCCGTTTTTGTTCCAGAAGATCGGTGTATTCCTCCCGGAGAGATTTAACAGAGGGGAGCTTTTGGATTCCTAGCTCGTCAAAATGATTCTTTGCCGCCTGGTGTAGCAGAATTTCAGCCTCATGTACTATTCGGTATTTTTTGCTGTACCCGGCTTTGCGATATTCTACATAGACAGCCCGCGTTTTCGCATAGTTTACGATCTGCTTTTGTAGCTCGGCATTGGCGTTCATTCTTGACTCTAAATCTTTAATTTGAACGGATAAGGTATTGAAATTAGTGGTAGCGGCGTTGGCTTTTTCCAGAAGATCCTCATAACCCATATCGCCATGTTCTTTTAAGTAGAGCACTGCCTGGGAAAGCTGTTTTAAGTTGAACACTTTTGCCCAACGCTCATAACCGGGACCTTTGCCGGAACGGATTGCAGCCTCTATATCTACCAGCAATCCAACTTTGGAAACCGGTTTTTTTGAAAAAGTATGGTGGGATTTTACTGTCCGTGTACCGGCAATTCGTTCTTTGATGGCCTGTTCTGTATAATCGCCTTTGAGCGTATCGCATCGGGTATAATTTTCTTGTCCCGGAACTCGGAACCGAAGATGTTTTCTTTCACGGTTAACTTCAATCCCGGCAGCCTCCAGCTTCTTTAGAAGTTCCTCAAAATCTTTTGGCTTTTCCTCTAATGCAGCATCAATAGCAATGCGTATCTGCTCCTGAAAGGAAGGCTGCTTTTTATTTCCCAGCCATGTGCCATAATGCTCCCGGCTGGGTTTCGGATTTTCTACAATCGAAAGTCCATGCTCCAAACACAGCTTGTCATTCATTCGCCGGATTGCCCAGGTAGAACCCCAGAAGTTGCGAAATTTTTTCTGACAGTCCAGTGTAGTAGAGTTGATAATGATGTGATTATGGACATGGTGCTTATCCACATGGGTGCAGACAACAAAGGCATGGTTTCCTTTTGTGAGCTTCAGTGCCAGCTCCCTGCCGATCTGATTAGCTTCTTCTGGCGTAACTTCGCCGGGCTTAAATGCCTGACGGAGATGGTAGGCGATCACATCATCTGCACCCTGATTTCTGCCGGTCAGATTTGCATACTGTCGTTTGGAAAGAAGAAACTCTGCATCAGCAAGCCGGGTATCACACTCATAGCCATAAATGAATTTTCCAAAATCGGTTTTCTGCGGATTTTCTACATAATCAATAATATCTGAGATCGCAGTAGAGATATTCCGACCTTTTCCTACATGCAGAGGCATCAGTCTTGTGGTCGCTATTTTCGTCACCTCCTTAACTTAATTCCAATCAGAGAAGTTATAATTGCAGAAAAAGAGCGGGGCTGCCTATGCGCCCCGCCAAATCTGCTTAACCAAATATAAAATCCTTTAAGGCACTGTTTGCCCCGCCAATGATCCCTACCAGCCATGCAGCCGCCAGAGGCAGACCGTATGGACTGATAAGAAAGGCGATCATAAGCCATGCAAGACCCGGCAAAAATCCTGCGACAAAGAACAGCACCAATGCCGCCAGAAAGATGATCCCAGAAAGAATCCCAAGTACCGCACCGGAAAGAACCACTAAAAATTTACATACCAGATAAAGAATCCCCGTAACCAGCATAAAGGGAAGTGCCAGTAATTTACCTATCAAACGCATACGCTTTGCCTCCTTTCAGAAGGGCATCTGCCCTTATAAAAATTTTACCGTGACGGCAAAAAGAAAGCAACGGCTTTCCGGCTGTTTATGAAATGTTTGCAAATCCCCGGATCAGTTTATCCATGCCATCTTAAAGGCTATTTAAACAATCGAAAAAAAAGTGTTATAGATAAAATTGGCTTATTATATTCTATATTTCCGATTTTTCCATCTATTTTCTTTAGTAATTCTTTTACAATATACAATCCCAAACCGGAACCACCTTTGGTGCGTGATTTATCAACGGTGTAAAACTTGCTGAATAATAAATTTATATCCATCTCATCAAGGGATTGCGTTGAATTTTTAATCATGAACACGCCTTCCTGGTTAATGGACACTTCAATATAGTTATCAGAATAACGGATTGCATTTGTAATTAGATTTTCAATAATACGTTTACAAATAAGGTTATTGCCATATATCCACACCGGAGATTTTTCTGTTTGAATAATCGGCTGGATTTCCCCAAATTCATAATACTTTTCAATTAAGCAATCTGTAACAATTCTATTTATATCAACCTTCTCACATTCAACATCAAACTGCTCATTTTCCACCACAGATAAATCATAAAATTCTTGCACCAGATCTGTGAGATAATCTGTTTTTGCTTTAATGATTTCAATATATTGGTCTTGCTCCTGTTTATCTTCACATTCTTGTAAAAGTGTTAGATAACCCTGTATAGATGTTAATGGGGTTCTTAGATCATGGCTTATATTAGATATAGATTGCTTTAACTGATCTTCTTCTTGCTTAATTTGAACTTGCAGTTTCTTATGCAGGGTATCTTTTTGATTGATCGCATAAGCTAACTCTTCAATATCTCTATTTGATAAAGATACTCTTATTTTTCGTTTTTCCTTTATCTGCTTATTTATATTGCGAATTGTTCTAGTAATAGAAAAAAGGGAACATGCTAATATGAATATAGAACATATCAATAAAAAATAGAACATATCCGCATTTCCCCTTTCTGTTGTAATTAGTGTATTTCTTGTTTTCTCAATATCAATGCTGACACCAGGAATGTAATAATTACAGTTCCTACAAAATAAAGTAAGATATTGATTTCCAAATGATTTACCATATTATAAGAACACGTATTCATCCAATAATACATCGGATTGATTTTTAAGTACGTTAGAACTCGCCACGATTGAGCAGACATATTATCCCATGTCATCATATAAATAAGAGGTCCGCTAAAAGTAAATAATGACATAGTTCCTACCACAATAGCTGTATGCTTAAATATCACACACAGCATGAGTGTAATACCGATAAAGGCTCCCATAACCATGCAATTTAGCCCTGCAATTTTCAACATTGGAAGTAATTGTATCGGCACATTGTATTTTGTACATTCAATTATAAATGCAACCATAATAAATGAAAAATATAAAATGATGCTGGTAACAGTAATCACGATATACTTTGCAATAAAGAATTTTAGTCGGCTTTGTCCACTTGCAATCGCAATTTTAATCGTTGAATCTGTATATTCTCTGGAAAAGAAAACAACAGAAAATATAAGAACAATCAGCCAGAAAAATACCGTATAAGACGTGGCAGTCCTTATAATTTCTTCAATCATTGGATGTACCTGATCACTATATGCACGAGCAAGAAATCCTACGGTTTCTCCTATCTTCCATGTTTCATCTACGCTGGAACTAGATACTACAAATTGTTGCTGACCTCCTATGGAAAAGATACCAAAAACAGCTAAAATCAATGCAAATGTTAGATATAACGCCTTTGTATGAAATAATTTATAAAATTCTGCCCGTATTTGATTATACATTTTTTCTACCCCCTATTAGATTTTCAAAGTATGTTTCCAAATCTTCTCCCTGAACAGAGATTTCATCAATGATGATTTCATTGTCAGTTAGTAATTTGGAAATCATTCTTACATTATCTAAACAATCATAAATCCGAATAGAATTGTCTGGATAAACGGAATAGTTTTTAATATTAGCTTTTTGTTCTAATATGAGAGTGGTTTTCTGTATATTATCTGTTTTCAAACAAATATGCCGTTTACATTCTTCATTCAATTTTTCAGCAGAAATTTGTTTTAAAAGTTCTCCCTTATGAAGAAAGCCATAACAAGTGGCGAGCTGGTGCAATTCGCTTAATATATGGCTGGATATTAAAATGGTGGTTTCCCGTTCTTTCACTAATTTTTTAAGAAGTTCCCGTAATTCGATAATTCCCGTAGGATCAAGTCCATTGACAGGTTCATCCAATATTAAAAATTCTGGCTCACCTAATAATGCAACGCCCAGTGCAAGCCGCTGTTTCATCCCTAATGAAAAATTCGCTACTCTTTTTTTACCTGCGTTCGATAAGCCAATCAATTCTAAAGTATCAGCAATGCAGCTTTTATTCGGAATACCTCTCTGTATTCTTTGCACTTCCAGATTTTGTGAAGCAGTCATATCTTTATATAGTGCCGGCATTTCAATCGTACACCCGATTTTTGATCGTTCATATTGCAGATTATCATTATGCCCAAATAGAATAATTTCTCCTTCACTTTTAAAATTAAGACCTGTCAATAATCTGATTAGCGTTGTTTTTCCTGCTCCATTTTCGCCCACAAGTCCATATATTTCGCCTTTTGGAATAGTTAAGTTTACATTTTTTAAAGCATAGAAATCTTTATATTTTTTGCTCAGGTTTTTTGTTTCGCATATAAATTTTGTCATCCTAAACAACTCCTTTCCATGCCACTATATATGATAACTCTAAAGAAAATCTAAAGATTATTTCATTTTATATCCAATCCCCCAAATAGTTTGTATATAATCTTCATTTGTAATTGATTTAATTTTCTTACGAATATGACTAATATGAGTATTGATTGTATCGTCATCATACGCATAAGGTTCATTCCAAATGGATTCATATAAATTTTGTTTTGAAAATATTTTCTGTGGGTATTGCAATAGCAATTCTAAAATGCTCAATTCTGTTGATGTAAATGGTACTAATACTCCGTTTATATAAACCAAAGAGTTATTGATCTTTATATTTTTGTATATCAAAGTATTATTATTTTGATAAGGATTATCGACAGTCCGTTTTAAATTTGCCTCAATACGTGCAAGAAGCTCATACAAATCAAATGGTTTTGTCATGTAGTCATCTGCCCCTATTTTTAATAATTCTATTTTGGTCTGAACCATTGTTTTTGCTGATACAACAATAACAGGAGCGTTTGTAAATTTTCGCAATTTCTGTAATACATCATCCCCATTCAGCCCTGGCAACATAATGTCAAGTATTATCAAGTCCGGAACAAAAGATTTGCACAAATTTATTCCTTCTATACCATTTAAAGCATATTGAACACTATATTTATTATTTTCCAAGAATTTTTTAATCATATTGCAAATATCTATATCATCTTCAATAATAACAATTTTACACATTTTTATTTACCTCCATGCCAAATTATTTTATCATAGGAACTTATCGTTATCCACATAATAATATCGTCGATAAAAAACTGTTAAGAATAAATGAACCCATATCAAGATGCCATTTCAAAATTAGTTTAATATTATGAAAGATTTGCAAATCCCCGGATCAGTTTGTCCATGCCATCCCAAAGGCTGTCCAGACGGGTGCGGATGTCATCTATATCTGCGGCATAAATATTGCCGGTCTCATTGGCTCGTCTGGTATATTGGTTTAAGTTATTGGAACAAATGCGGAGAAGCCGGATCATTTCCTGAATATCTCCCATATCAAGGTGAATGATGTAACCGTCTACGGCCATCTTTCGCAGATATGCCGACAGGTTGGTAATGCCAAGTTCCGCCATGCGTTCTTTTACCAGTTCGGCCTCCGGTTCGGACATGACAAATTCGACGCGGACGGATTTTTTGTTATGCCCGCCCTTCATCGTTCCAACCCTCTTTTATGAGATGAGACCTCCTGTGTTGAAACCACCGTCTTTGCTCTTTTGAGTTTTTCCCGCAGGGTGGTCTTTTCCAGCTTATCAAGATATTCCTCCAGATTTCCGGCTGTCGCATGATAGCTGCGTTTGAAGCGTTCCCGTTTTAGAATCATCATCAGCTCCGGCTCATTTTCCGGCAGATAAGTCATTGTTTTAGGGGCTCCATGCTCTGGCATAAACCGGTTCATAAGCTGTCTCCGTTCCTGATAGGGAATCGTGATAACATTTCCATCCGCAAATGCAACGGCTACATTTCCGATTGGACAGGTCAGCTTTTTCATCCGTTCCACATGTTCTCTATAATTTAGCGGATAGAGATTGCCAAATATTTTTCCGTCCCTGACTTCTTTCAAAGAGATGGCATAAGCCAAAACGGGATCATTTGTCTGTTCCTGGTAAAACCGCCACACTTTATTTTCATGGCTTCCATCCAGATAAACTTCCCGTTCGCGCAGGGTATAGGTTCCGCAAGGGCGTGACATCCAAAGAAGCTGTTTATCCTCTGAACGGTCTGACACAGCCAGTTTTGAAATCAGTTCCTTATCCAGGTCAAAGTCCTCTTTATAATGTTGGGTATGAAGATCTACGATACGGGAAAGAGCACCCAAAAGATCTACATCCTCAAATCTTACCCCGGCCATCAGCGTTCCCTTTCCGGCACCGGAGGGATCATCTGCCTTGCTTCATGCTCCGGTTTGTCTGCTTTCAAACGGTCCATCAAAGACGGCTTTGCTTCCGGCACCAGCTCCCGGATTTCTTCATCCGTCTGTCCGTCTGTCAGATCCGGGCGCACAGGAGGTTCGTTGTTCAGCCTGCCATCCAGCATATTGTAGTTGCCGGTCTGACCTTCCTCATAAAGTTCTGCATTGCGCAGATAACTCTCCGGCGCCTGAAATGGCTGTCCGGCAAACAGAATTTCTCTTTGGGTGGTAAACTGTGCAAGGACCCCATTTTGCAGTCTTGCAAATTCTTCATACTGGCGCAGGGTAAGCCCTCGTTCCAGCATTTCCGCCTGGGTATGCGCCCAGCCTTCTCCATAGAGAAAATAGTACATGTCGGGCTGATCACAGACAAAACACAGGGAACCGTCCTGATTGTCATAGTAAGATGGCTGCATATTCTGGTAATGGCAGCGTTCCTCACGCCCAAAATACACACGGTTGTCCGCACCCAGCATAGCGACCATACCCGCGTAATTACTATGGACCGCAGAGCGGATTTCTACCAGCGGATCTGTTTGAGAAGGAATCTGTCTGCCCGGAATCTCATTTTGTTTTTCCGCTGCATCATTTCTTGGTATCACTTCTTCATGGCTGCGTGCATCCAGCTCCGGTTGAGATGTTCCTTTCCGAACAGCACCGGGCTCCGGTTCTTTTTCTTTCACATAGTATCGGACATTTGCTGTCGTATGTTCGTTGGCTTCCTTTGCATAGTTTTCAGCAGCAGCTTTGGTATCAAACTCCAACGGTTTTCCATTTTCCTTGCACCAGCTTTGTGCCGGTCCGAAAATAGAAGTGCTGCTTCGTACTGCCCATACACCATAGGCCCGTTTCTTTTCCATTCCGCATCCCTCCTTATCGTTCCTGCTGTTTGGAAGTTTGTTGCTTTTTTACCGGGTCTGCCGGTTTTGTTGCTTTTAGCTGCTGACGGAGAGAATTCTTATGCTCTGGTTCGGAATCTGTGATGTTGACATATTCGCCAATGATACAGAGCGCTTCTCCATAACTGCCGGAAACAAATACCCGATCAGACATTTCTTTTGCCTGTTCTTTCAAACCATGCTCCCGCAAAGTACGGGAAGCAATACCCAGCAGATTAAAAATGTTCCCATCTGCTCCGATCAGCGGACAATCCGGTTTATCTGCCAACGCTTCCGGTGTTTCTATAAATCCGCCTAAATAATTCGGCACAAAGTCCGACAGCCATGTGCCGCCATAGACTTCATGGGTCTGTAAACGCCACAGGGCAAGTTTTCCTATATCCAGTTTCACATCATCAAACGGGTAAAGCAGACAGGTCAGTTCGCCGTGCTGAAAAGCAGCCACATTCTCAAACTGACAGCCATCTTTCAATATGCCTGCTTTTGTCAGCATTTCATTGATCCCGTCCACCCACTCTGTCAGATCCCCGCCACAGCCCTGTAAAATCAGTCCTTCCTTATCCGGCATGCGGCGAAGGTCCTCCGCGGTAATCGTGTTGATATTCAAAAAATCGCCTCCTATCGTTTTTGTTAAAATATATGTTTTGTCCGCAACTTAACCTCATTTCAAAGCACCGGAGTATTCTTATACAGCTCCCTTGAAAACAGGTGCAAAAAGCCCTTGAAAATCAAGGACTTTTAAGGCTAAGTTGCGGACATATCATGGTTGGTTTTGCCGCTTCCGGCGTTTGCGTTCCCGCTCGGATTTCCGTCTTGCATAGATCCGGCAGGCATCAGAACAATATGCCTGGCTGGTCGTAGGAAGATATGCTTTTCCGCACACAGGGCATATTTTCTGTCTCATGGAGGTGTCCTCGCCGGTAATGGCTGATTCCAGTGCTGCATCCACCGGCAGCACCGCTTTTTCAAAGTACCTGCAATAAGCGCCGGTCCACCATTTATTCAGCATATAGCAAGGACTGTCCAAAGGAAGGCAGATCTTATCCTGAGAGTCATAGTTGGCGCAAAGCTCCGTAACCAGCTTTCGGATTGCAGTCCGCTCCGAGCGGTTCAATTCTCTCTCTGCCATAACGCCTACCTTTCCGGGGCACTGCTTTGCCGGCCGCTGGAAATTCCGGTTGTATCAGTAACATTCCTGGGCTGTGAAAGGGCATCGGCGATAGAGTTCCGCTTTTTCTGTTTCGGTTCATGGTAAATAAAAAGTTCGTTTTTTCCAGGCACATACAATAAGCCATTTTCTTCGCAGCGGAAAACATCACATTCTTTGTCGGTTGCGACGGTATAAAAGCCTTTGTAATCATAAGGTGCTTTTTGCCGCTCCTGATAGGTACACAGCCCTAAGTTGGGGTCACTTGCCAGCCGTTTCGATATGGCGAAAAAGTCGCCTTCTTTTTTGTGAAATTTTCGTATGGGCGTGAAGTGATAACCGCCATATTCAAAGGTTTTTCGATCACTCATTTACGCCTGCCTTTCTTTATGGGAAATTCCAGCTTGAAATTCACATATTTACCGCCGGTATCATCCAGGATCACTTCCGCATCATAGGTCCTTCCTGTTTTTTCACTGTAAAGCCCGGACATAGAAATGCGGCCCTCTTTCAAAAGAGCCGCTGCCACAGACTTTGTGATGGACTTTTTCTTGCTGGAAAAGAAACGGTTATCTTTCCAAAGAGCAAAAGAACATTCCCTGTTGTCGCAGAAAAACCCTTTCTTTCCTTCATATACCGGGGCGCCACAGCGAGGACATACCCCTACGGCTTCATGTGCAGTTCCTCTGGAAGAAGGAAACAGATCCGCAAAACGTTCTTCCGGGGTAGTATGTTCTTTTACCAGCGTCCGGCTCATATCTGCAATCTGATCCATAAAAGATGTTGCCGACAGTTCGCCATGTTCCACTTGTTTCAGCATGGATTCCCATTCTGCAGTTAAGATGGGAGATTTGATATTGTCCGGCAGGACTGCGATCAGGTTCTTTCCTTTTTCCGTAGGAATGAGCTGCTTTTTCTTTCGCTGTACAAATCCGGCAGAAACCAGCTTTTCCAGTGTTGCCGCACGGGTAGCCGGAGTACCCAATCCTTTACGCTCGGCATCTTCCGGCATATCTTCCGCACCGGCAGTCTCCATAGCGGACAGCAGTGTGTCCTCCGTATAGTGTTTCGGCGGTGAAGTTTTCCCTTCACGGAGACTTGCTGATACAGCTTCAAAAGTCTGTCCTTCCTGCAGCACAGGGAGAGCGACAGCTTCATTTTCTTTGTGTTCCGTTTCACTCTGCCTGATACTCATACGGTGAATCCGTTCCACCTCTTTCCAGCCGGACTGTAAAATAGTCTTTCCTTTTGCCGTAAAAGTATATCCCTGGCAGTCCAATATAGCGGTGACCGCTTCAAATCGGTGTACCTGCGTTGTGGCACAAAGCAGTCTGACGGCAAGCAGGGTAAGCACATCCCGCTCCCCGGAAGGAAGCTCTGACAGGTCTGTCCGTGCGATTTCCACAGTTGGGATAATGGCATGGTGGTCAGTCACTTTGCTGTCATCTGTTACCCGGTCAATGTCCGGCTCTCCGGCGTAGCCTTTTCCAAAGGGCATATTGTCACGCAGCCACAGGATCAGGGAAGCGGCGGTTGCCTGCATGTCCTTCGTCAAATACTGGCTGTCCGTTCTCGGATAGGTTGCCAGCTTCTTTTCATAGAGAGATTGCACATAATCAAGGGTCTGTTGAGCCGTATAGCCATAAATACGGTTACATTCCCTTTGCAGAGTTGTAAGGTCATAAAGGCGGGGAGGCTGTATAGTTTTTACCTGCTTTTCCACAGAACGCACAAAAGCGGAGTTGTGGTCACAGTCCATACGGATTTTTTCAGCCTCGGATCGTTCCGTCATTTTTACGCCGGAAGCAGTAAAACCTCCGCAGGCGATTTCCGGCACATAAAAAGGCTTACTGATGAAGGATTCAATATCCGACTCACGCTGTACCAAAAGTGCCAGTGTCGGTGACATAACACGGCCGACATTTAGGGTGACACCATACAGGACAGAAAAAAGCCGGGTGGCATTGATCCCGATCAGCCAGTCGGCTCCTGCCCGGCAGACCGCCGCATCATAGAGCTTATCGTAATCACTGCCGGGGTGGAGATGGTCAAAGCCCTCACGGATCGCCGCATCCTCCATACTGGAAATCCAAAGCCGTTCCATAGGCTTATTACATCCGGCATATTCATAGACCAGACGGAAGATCAGTTCTCCTTCACGCCCGGCATCCGTAGCGCATACCACGGAATCAACCCGTTTGTCCTTCATCAGCCGGCACAAAAGAGCAAGCTGCGTTTTCTTATCCTTTGGAACTTCATATTTCCAGTTTTCCGGCAGGATCGGAAGGTCCTCATACCGCCATTTGGCGTACTGTTCTTTGTAAGCCTCCGGCTGTGCCAGTTCCAAAAGATGTCCCACGCACCAGCTCACCAGATAGCCGGAACCTTCGAGATAACCATCTTTTCTTTTCGTTGCGCCTAATACTGCTGCCAGTGACATAGCAACAGAGGGCTTTTCTGCAATCACAAGTTTCAATTTTTATTCCTCCTTCATAGTTTCAAATTCTTTATCCGCAAGTTTTCCGGTTTGCATAAGACACATCAGCATAACGCCGGAAGCCATTCCTCCGGCAAAGGTAAGGAAATATGAAATCAGGTTCCACATAAGCATTCCTCCTAAAAATGGGTAAAGAAAAACGCCCACTTCAAAGTGAGCGCATCAATAGGTATCTATTTTGTTTTTGGTTTCAAGTGATCCGGCAGGACGATCTCTCCAACCGGGATTTCCCGCAGTTCCTTCTTCATCCGATGGGTGAAGCGGATCGTCTTTGCCGTACCGCCGGTTTCCCGTCCGTCATATACAGCGATCACTCGGTCGGAGTGCTCCACCATATAGCGGTTTCTGTGGGAGTAGACGCTTGGGAGATATTTTTCCTGTATGACAACAACATCCGCACAAGCCTCCAGCAGTTCACGGGTTCTTGTTTTCTTATTCAGGCTGTCCAGACGCTTGCGGTAAGGGATCACTGCGATCAGCTCCAGCGCCGGATTGGTCTGCTTTCTTTCCAACACCAGCTCTGCAAAATACTGATCCACGCCATCTGCAAAGCCACTCATAAAACAGGTGAATCCATCTGTAACGGCAGCATCGATCTCATGTTCCAAAGCGGCTTTTATTTTGTTAATCTCATTCTGCGGCAAATCCCTGTGTCCGGTAACACAGCAAGTCTTTCCTTTCATCGGTCATCCCTCCATCTGATAGGTAAAATTCTTCACTTTTCACATAGTAATAGATTTTATTTAGCAAGTCAACGATAATACCCTTTTTCTCTTTGCGGATAATAAAGGGGTGTAAGGTACAATCTATTACAGAATGGGAGGTGAAGGCGATGTATGAAGATTTTGTCCCGGAACGATTAGCGAAGCTGCGGACACAAAAAGGAGTTTCCGCACGCGATATGTCTTTATCGTTAGGTCAGGCAAACAACTACATCAATAATATTGAGAATAAAAAGTCACTTCCCGCTATGCAGTCTTTTTTCTACATCTGCGAATATCTGGGTGTGACTCCGCAGGAATTCTTTGATGAAGGAAATACTTACCCGGAAACCTTGAAGGAATTCATTGCAGAGGCAAGACAGCTTGATCCTCAATCCATGCAATATATCCTCGGTATTATGAAAGAACTCAATAGCAGAAAGTAAGCGGTCACGGTAATGGCCGCTTTTTTCGTGACTTTCTTTATTATATTTTATAATGTTCTCGAAATGTCCGCTCCCTATACCGATAAGTATTCAAAAACTGTTCTCCAAACAGCCTTTTTCTATTCGCCGGTACTGCCAAAGCTGCCGGTTCCTCGTTCTGTTCCCAGATCGGTTACAAAATCCGCAATGACGATCGGCGTGATCACAAGCTGCCCGATACGGGCTCCCTTAAAAAGAGACTGCGCCTGATTGCTTACATTGCTGATGATCGCATGGATCTCTCCACGGTAGCCGGAATCCACAGGTGGCAGTTCACAGACCAGACCTTTTACCGCCATACTGGTACGGGGAAAGATATATCCTGCATACCCATCCGGTATTTCCAGTCCAAAACCAAGAGGAATTTTGGCGATTTCTCCGGGCTGTAAGGTGCAGTCATAGGGCAGATAAACATCTGCCCCGGCATCATTGCCATGCGGACGGTAAGGACGCTGGTGCTCCGGTACGCCAAAGTCAATCAGTTTTATTTTCATCGGCAGCCTCCTTCCCAAAGAGCAGGATAGTCTTTTTCTAAAATATCCTCTGGCGTCATATCTGCCTGCAGTTTTCGTCCACAGGTCATTTTACCTTCCAGACATCGATCTATCTGACAGAAAGGCCCGGTCAGTGACGGGGCAAACAAGGCAGGGCTTAGGTCATAAAGTTCTTTCCAGACCTTTAACAGCACGATCCTTGTTTCATCTGTATTTCTCCGGCATACCCGCTGGCTGATGATATGTTTCCACTGATAAGGGGTGGCGCTGATGAGCAGTACATTCCGTAATCCCTGGGGCGTGGCATAGCCGGCCGCATCGTGCCCACTTCCGGCAGTGCACAGGGCTTCATAACATTTCATGCTTTCATTACAGCTTTTTAAGTACAATTCCCGTACCACTGCCGGAGCCGTCATAATAGAATACGGGACAGCGAAATCCGCCTGTCCCGTATAGTTGCTGTACTGCAGCGATGCACTCATAAATTTTACTTCGTTCTGGTGGCGGGTGATCTGCGCCAGAAAACGCCTGCTGGCGCCGACAATGGCTACCGTGATCACCGCAAATTTCTGGATGGTAGGATGGGGAAGCGCCCCCATAGCTGCTACTGTCTGAACGCTGAATGATTTTTCGTAGAGCTCCATCAGGTCGTCCATTGAGGCAATCTTATGTCCCTGCTGGGTAAGTCTTGCCGCAAAGACCATGTTTTTTTCTGCTTCCGCTACCGCCTGGCAGTTCAAAATTTTTACTTCAATCTGTTTAATTGGTATGTCCCTCCTTTACAATCGCTTTCAGTAAGAACAGATAGTTAAGACTGTCTGTGATCTTTTCGTCCCATGTGTCCATCGGATAAACTGTTTCCTCGGCAAAGCACATATCGTACAGAGAAACAATATGCTTTGCCAGCATACCGGCAAGGGCACGCTGGGGCGTTGTATGCTGTAAAGCTGCCGCTGCCTTAAATGCAATCAGCCGGTCCGGGTCATCCCCGGTGTATTCTTTGGTTTTTCGTTTCAAGGTATCAGCACAGAGCCGTACCTGTTCGTCAAAAACGGCATTGACTTCATTTTGCGTAATATAGCATCCCTCCTTTGAAAACAAGAAACCGGCTATTCTAAAGCATCTTAGAATAGCCGGCAAATAAATGGATATGTAATTGTTTATAGTGTATTGATCTCTTTTTCCAGTTCCTGGACCGCTGCTATGACTGTCTCAAATGTCGGAATATCCCCATACAACATATCCTGCATAGAGTTATAGTCCGTTTCCAATGCTGCGAACCGATATTCCGGCGGGAGTAATTTTAATGTGCCCGGCACAGCCTCCGGGTACTTCGCCCATGCTCTGGGATAGAATTTCATTTTGAAATCTACAACTTTCTTCAGGAGATCCAGCCTGGAAAAAGCAGCTTCTTTGACCGGTGTTGCAGCCATGCGGTAGAGATCATAATAATGTCTGGAATACCGCTGCGGCATTTCCAAATGTTCCGGTCTGTTCGCTTCATGGTGCAGGATTGTGGCTTTTTCCCAGAAGGTCCGTTCCGGGGCAACGGTAAGGATTGCGGTTTCTTTTTGCTCAAAAATCTTCGGATAATATTTTGCCGCGTATGGTTCGATCAGCGCTGTTTTTGCAGGAGTCCACGCTGCCAGCGCACCAATCTCTAAACGGATCACCTGTAAAGTCGCCGTATTCGTAAAAAGGTGCGGATAGGCGAAAATGACCGTCTGTTTATCCTTTTCATCTATGTAGACATTTGCTTCACAACCGATTTCCTGGGATAAGCCGGCTTTGACTGCCGGGCAGAATGTTTCGGACAGAAATACCTCTGCACGCACATTGGCTTCTTTGTTAAAAGCATCCTGTTTTGTATTGGAACGTTTCTCCCATGGTTCATCTTTGCCATATCCCAATACACGCCAGTCCAGAATCAAATCAATATCTTCTGAAAACCGGCTGATCAGGTGAAAGGCTTTTGAAAGGCTGGTACCTCCCTTAAAGGTGATGGACTCTTTCCATGGTGAGCGGTGAAATAAATAATCCAGCGTAAAACATACCCAAAAGTCTTTTTCCACGATGGCATCATTCAGCCCCATTTTATCTGCTGTATTTCTGAACAGCTCCCTGCGGTCGTTATCTGAAAGTCTTGCTATATTTCTCATTGTACCTTTTCACCTCCACAAATCTGCCGTATCGTATCGTAAACCCAATCCGTAGACTCGGTTGCTTCCTTCAAACAAGCCTGTTTATCCTTGTCTGTCAGTTTTTCGGAAAGCATCTGTATGACTTCTGGCGTAACATTCGATCTGCCAAGCGTTTTTAATGCCTGTATAACCAAACTTGTCATATAGGACAATCCGGTAATCTCCTTATTGGTCCGGTGCTTAAATTCCAGCTTTGTAGAGTTCCACTCGTAGGTCTTATATGGACCATCGCTGATATAGGACCATACTGCTGTTACCTGTGTTGAAAGACCTAACAGGTTCAATGCTGTATTCCCACATGGGGCAATCGTCCAGTGATAACTTCGTGCCAATGCGTTCGCCACCGCTTCCGGGTCTGCCGCCACATATTCATCCAGAAGTTTGCTATATTTTGGTTTTTCATAAACTCCTTTCAAAATACGGCGCAATGTTCCTGATTGCACTAAACGGCTTAAACTTTGACGAATAGTGGATGTATCTGCAATATCCGCAAAATCAGACATCACAAAAACAGTTCCATCTTCAAGAGAAAGAACACGCTCTCGTATTCGTTTTGTATATCCGTTGTCCACAATACCGCCTCCCTTCATGTCACGAATATTATATATTATTCGTGACATGATTGCAATAGGTCCTATTCCTCTTATTTTGAGTGTTCCCATTAAAAATCTGATTTATACATCAAAAATCAAAAATTTTGCAAGGCAGTACAGTTTTCATATATGTCACATATTTTATATATTATTCGTGACATCAGGCAGTTGGCAGGTAGATCCAGTCGTGCATCAGGCACACGCTGGGTTCATCCTCCCTGGGAACCAGACGGTAGGTACATTCCCCATAGACCGTGCGTTTGTCCTCGATCTCCATGCCATAGGCTTTATAAAAGCGGTATTCCAGATTGGAGATAATACAGCGCAGGGTTTGCAGAGCCTCCCTTTGAGCTGATACGATCAGGTCACGGTCAATGCTGCGCTTCAAAAACAGCAGCGATTTGTAAAGCTGTACCTCTGTGCGGTAAGGGCGGCAGTCTTTCGTTTCCAGCCATCCGCAAAAAGCGACCGGTCCGCTCTGGATCACACTGCGGTCCGGGTGATAATACTCATAGCAGTCCAGGTTTGCCGTATTCAGAAGATAGAGCATTTCCCGGACTTCATTTTCCGGCATGTCGTAAAACCGCAAAAGCGAGCGGTAAAGATGGACATAGCCGGGAATGGAAATCATGGTATTTACCATAAAATAAAATCCTCCTTGTAAACAGCAGGTGCGGGAGCTTTTGCCCCCGCACCGTCTAAAATCTATATTTCGTTATCTACTTTCACGAGTTTTCCCATGACAAGAAAGCGTCCTGTGCCGCCCGGCGTACAGGTAGAAAGGGTCAGTACCTTATCGCTGCAGGTCACAGTCACATCACTTTCCACCGCAGAACGTTCCTTCATAGCTGTAAGCCAGGTAGTATAAGCACCGTCATCCTTCCAGGAAAGCTGCCAGGGAGAAGTTTTACTGCCGGATTCTTCCGGTTTTGCTGCAAATGCCGTAAAGATCTCCATGACATAACCCCCCTTCGGAGTAACGAGATACATCTGCCTGTGAGTATCAAAGTAACTTTGTTCATCGTACCGGTTCAGCAAGGCAAACATGGAACCATCCCGCATATTATGACCGTAAATGATCGTATTGCGGTCTGAAAAATCTGCCCGGTTTTCATAGTCGGCAAACAGGCAGCCAACCTTGTTATAGGTCCCGTCATAAAGATGGTTCAGGTAATACTCGTTGTTGTCGGTATGCGTCACCGGATAATTGAGCACCGTATCAGGAAGAGAAAGCCATCCGATGATGTCCGGTCCATTTTCACGGAGCGTTTCAAAGTCTACCGAAGGCAGGACAATATCGGCATCGTCCCGTTTTGGTTCTGTCGGATCGGGTGCCGACTCCGGGGAAGCTGTCTGCTCCGGTACTTCCACATATCCGGCAAGATCTCGATAGGCATCTTTACTCTCAGCATACTGGTTCAAGTCACGGAACACCAAAAAACCGCTGCCAAGAGCCACCAGAACGCAGAGTGAAAGGACAGAAACCCCGACAGCCGTTCTTTTCGGGGAAGTCCTGCTGTATTTTCCCTTTTTGAAATAATACACAGCAAATACGCTGCCACCGATCAGTACGGCTGCCAGCAGTCCGCCATACAGGAAAATATACGGATCATCCCCGGTCTGCGGTACCGGCTTTTGAGGGGTGGAAGGATTGGAGGGAACAGAAGGCTTTTCCGGGTTCTTTGGGTTATCCGGCTTTTCCGGTTTTTCATTAAAGAACTGGACTGTAGATGTCTGATCTGCCTTGATCTCCACCGTAGCGGCATCAGGAATGATGTAATCCTTGCTTGCCCGGTTTGCAACTTCTGTTACGGTATAAATACCGACACGAAGGCCCTTAACTTCAATCACGCCGGATTTTGGAGTGGTGAATGTCTCGCAGTAGGAGCCGTCCGCACTCTTAACCTCGATGGCAAAACCATCTTTGCGCCCGTCGCTGGAATCCTTTGTGATCTTTAAGTTGCCGCGGTAAGCCTCATTGGTAAACCCGTGCCCGGCTTCTCCATTTTCCACAACTGCGACCTGTCCATCTTCTGTGATGGAAAAATAGTAAGCGTTTGAGTCAGGCTGATAGCCCTCCGGCGCTTTGCTTTCTTTGATAAAGTAGCCGCCAGCCAGAAGGTTTTCCGCCGTATGATAGCCTGCATCGGTTTCTTTCAGCGTACCGATCTTTTGATCGTCAGGATCATATTCCTGGTTGGCGTTGGAATCCGCATACAGGTCGAACACTGCACCGGGCAGGAAGCGCAGGAAAGAATTCTTGTCTTTCTTATCCTCCTTTTCCACAGGGGACGGTTCCTCCACAGCTTCGGTTTTAGTTACCTGCACACTGCCGCGGATCAGGGTGTTTTCCACACGGATCTCGATATGCTGTCCGTCTGCACCGATATATACATGGTGCTGCTGCGGGCTTACCGTATAAAGGTCAGGGGCAGAGATCTCCTTGACGATCCAGTGTCCGTAAGGAATGTTCTCAAAGGAAAAACTGCCGTCTTTTCCGGTAATAGCAGTAAGCAGCGCATTTTCTTCAGTAAATTCTTCGGTATCAGGTCTAAACAGACCCATGAGCGCACCGGCAAGCGTGACATCCTCGCCGCCTTCCGGGTTTTCCCCGACTTTTACACCGTCTACACGCCCACGGAGAAGTTCATTGGAAACAGCCTCGCCTTCATTGACAAGGATCTGTACCAGGGCGGTTTCCTGACCAGCATACTCAAAGACAACCGGATATTCCTGATCCGAAAGGATATAGGCGCCGTTGGTTGTGCGTTCCTTGACATAATAGCTGCCAAAAGGCAGGTCGGAAGCGAAGGAAGCGCTGTAACCGCCGGATTCCTCAGACGAAACAGAGACCACTTCCAGAAGTCCACCTGCCGGGATTACGCTGCCATCTGCCGCCGTCAGGTCTGCGGAAGCATAAAGTCCAAAGGAAATATCCTTATATTCCTCGTTCATGCCAAGACCGAACAGGTCATCGGTCTCCATTGCCTTGAAAAGTGTGACATCCACTTTCTGGCGTTCGTCATAAAGACCGGCCGCTGTCTGTGTAACCTCTATGGTCTCACCCGCATAGGTCAGTTCCACATATTCCGGTTGAGGATTCAACACACAGCCGGAAGGCGCCTGACGTTCCTCCAGACGATAACGGCCAAGATAGAGAGACCCGCTTTTCGCTGTGCCGTCCTCGCCGGTCGTAAGTGTTTCCACAACCGTATCTTTTTCTGCCCGCAAGGTACCGTCACCGGTATAAATATCTTCATCTGCGATCACATCATAGACCGCTCCAGGAAGTCCGGCAACCTCATATACCGGTTGGTACAGTCCGTCGTTTTCCTGGACAGAAGCAAATACTTCTCCGGTCTTTGTGATGGTAAGCTGGCCTTTCTGCGGCATATTGTACTGCGTGACCGTCACAACCGCCTCGCTGCCGTCAATGGTAAACGGTACCGGCTGGTCGGAAAGCACATAGCCGTAAGGAGCAGCTACCTCATAAAGTTCATAATCCCCGGCGGCCAAAGGCTCCGGCAGCATCAGCCAGCCCTCGTCAGAAACATAGAAGGTATTCAGTGTTTCCGGGTTCGGATAGTAGACGGTCTGGGTGATAAATTCCCCGGTGGAAAGATCCTTGATCTGAAAACCGGTTCCGGTCACAGGGATAATCTTTCCGGTCTCTGCGTCACATTTTTCAACTTTCAGACGGGCTGTGATGGTGCGGTTGTTCAGGATATAGCTGTAAGTCTTTCCGTCAGAGGAAATGAATACCGTAAAGTCCGGGACAAAGGCTTTGCCTTCCTCGCCTGCGATTTGATGGACCGTATAATGCCCATACGGAAGCGGTTTACTGGAAGCAAAACCATCCGCATCCGTGGTAAGAAGGTCGCGTTCACTTTCCTTTGCCGCGTCATAGCTTCCGGCTGCCTTTAAGTAAATTTCAAAGACTGCGCCTGCTTCCGGGCGTTCGATGATACCGGCATTGGGATCGTCGGTATTTTCGCCCTCAGGCACATCCGGGTCCAGGTCATCGGTGTGCTTGACAAGCTGGATATTTCCGTAAATAACCGTTTCCGTCACCTGATTTTCTGTGGTATTGAGTTCCACTTCATACAGGGAAGGGGATGCACCCACTTCATAAACGGTTTCATTCAGAAGATACCCGGTGCTCGGTTCGATCTCCCGGATCGTCCAGTTATCCCCGCACACATAATAGCGAGTCATAAAGCTGCCATCCGGCCCGGTAGTATAAGTGTCGATCAGTTCGCCATCACGGAAGATCCCATAGGTCGCCCCTGCAAGCGTGGCGTCCCCCTGGGCATTTCCGGTGTCAGCATCACTCTTTACCACATGGACACGGAACTTCTTCAGGATATTGCTGAAATGTACCGAAGAAGTCTGCCCGCTTTCAATGGTCACGTACTGTGCGGAAGGGGTCACATAGCGATCCACCGGAAGTTCTTTTACCAGATAGGTTCCCGGCAGGAGCTTCTTTTCAATCTGGCCGTTTTCTCCGGTCGTAACTTCCTCATTGACTTCATTTCCCAAAATGTCCGTACCGGAGATATGGAAGGTGATACCGGAAACAATGCCGTCCTCACTGGTCTTGACAAGTTTTGCGGTACCGTAAGTTTCCGTTTTGATCTTTACAAAGAAGGAAACCGGATCGCTGGCGCCGGTCATCATGGTCTGGTAGCCTGGTCTGCCCCAGATCAGCATGTCGTTTGCCACCGGGATATTCTTTCGGAATTCAAACAGCACCGGGTCCATCATCATCTGCCTGCTGGTAAAGGTGTATTCATTTCCGTTTCTTGTCACAGAAACGCCGCTGCCTTTCAAAGCCTCCAGATCGATCTTCAAGTTGTTGGTATCTGTGACCGTCAGGGTATAGACCTTTTTTTCTACATCCCATTTCAGTTCCAGTTCCGGTGCTTCGCTTTTCTTAGAAGAAGTAAAGGAAGGTACTGTGGAATGGGAAGCGACCTGTGCAAGAATCCAGTCATAGGCTTTTTCTGCCGGTCGTCCGGCGATCACGCTGAAATACTGGTCGGCGTCTGCGTGGCCGTTTCCGTGGCGGCTGTACGGATCGCTTCTAAGTTGCTGCTGGTATTCCCAAAGGATGATCTGGGTTGCCATCTTATAGTCATCCTCGTTGATTCCGGAAACAGGGAGCGCCGCACCGGGTTTCCAGCCATAGATCGCAGTCAGGGTGATCCCCCTCCTTGCCTCGGCAGGAAGCAGGTTCAGGTATTGGCTGTTGGTCCCGCTTTCCGAAACATAGGTATTTTCCGAAGTATGGTAAGGAATCCCGCTCTCCACACAGTAAACCTGGTGGCTGATCCCGTCAGAATCCGTCAGCATATAGTGCCGGTAAGCATTGCCCCCGGAACTGGTGTGTACATCGATGGTTCCGTCTGCATGGTAGGCAAGATAGGTGTAAGGCGCCGGGGCACGGTAGTGGTTCCCATCAGAGCCCACATACTCGTCGCCCAGCCAGGAGCTTGCCGTCTGTCCGACAGACATGGCAAAAGCCTGAGCCGGAAGAAGCCCCAAAATGCTTGCCATACAAAGCAAAAACGCCAACAGCTTGCGAAAGCCGCGGCGTCTGGTTATGATATGTTCCATGAAAAAATCCTCACTTTCATAAAATCTAAAAGGACAGCCTTATTTGCTGTCCTTGTCGTCAAAATCATCCTCGGAAAGATATTCCGGTTCCCCGTATGCCTCATCCGGGTCAAAGCCTTCGCCATAACCGTCATCCTCAAATTCCGCATCGTCCTCGGCCTGCTGTTTCGGACGCACGATTTTTACATAGTAACCGATCCCGCCGACCGCAAGTAAGGCAGCAAGGATAAACAGGATCGTGCCGACGCTGCCGGTTTCTTTCTTCGGCTTTTCCGGTTCTGCCGGTTTTTCAGTTTCCGCCGGCTTTTCTTTTCCTTTGCAGCCATTTAAGTCATTTTTGCAGACCGGACAGCCGGTATTAACCTTTCCTGCCTCACATTTTTCTGTGCAGTTGCAGCTTTCTTCCTGGGGAATCATGCTCATGCTGCCATTGTTCTTTTCTGCAAGCGCCATCAGGTCGGACTCTGTGACGCCGTTTAAAAAGTAGACATTGTTATCTTCCCGTTTCCCGTCGATCACCAGATAAAAGACATTGCCCGCGTCCGTAGTGATGGTGTAAAACTGCTTTTCCCCATCCGTACCGCTGATGTTGTCCTGTACCGTTCCGGTGCCTTCCGGGGTAAATGCACCTTCCGGGATCGCAGAAGTATTTTCCTGCTGTCCGGTACTGTTATCTGAACCGGAAGAATTTCCGCCGCCGGAAGGGGTTGCAGCGTTTGAGCCGGAAGGTTTTTCTTCCTTAGGCGGTTTTGTCTGTGTACCGGACGGACTCTGGGGTGCTGCCGTAGCAGGTTTCTTTTCAGGAGCCGGTTCTTTGTAATACGGATTATCCAGCTTTACCACATCAGAACGGTTGCCGGCATAATCTTTTGCGTATATGCTTACCTGTTTTTCTGTTCCGGCATAATCTTTCAGTGCGACCGACGCTTTCCCGTCGGTGAGGGAGTTGATACGGTTTTCATCAACAAAGACCGCCTCCACGCCGGATAGATCGTCACTGCTTTCTATTTTCAGGGCATCGCCCTCCATGGAAGCAGTCAGCGTTGGCGGTGTGGTGTCTTTGGAACCGCCGGCATGAGCCGTTACAGGTAATGCGCTGACACTTACAAGAAGCGTAAGCGCCAGCAGCAGGGAAAGTTTTTTAAGCCTCATGCACATCCTCCTTCTCCTGCGGTAAAACAGTTTCCGAAGGGGCTGCCTGCTGTGATTTCAAAAAATCCGCAAGCTGCTGGGGCGTCAGTTTGAAACTGCGCGCCACCGCTACATAATCGGTATTTTCCAGCTCTGTTTTTTGTTCCTCCAGCTTATGGAGCTTTGCCTGCATTTCCGCAATCTTTGTTTTGGTCTTTTCAATTTCCTTTTCCAGTTTTTCAATTTTAGGATTCAATTTATTACCTCCAATCTGTTAAGGCAGACGCCCAAATGTATAAAAATGCTGCTGCCAGTAGCTTGTATTGATGTTTGCATAAGAAATCGGGTCTCCACAGTGGATCATCATTCCATTTCCCACATAGATCCCTACATGGCTTGCGCCGTTGGTGTTGTAGGTTCCCTGGAAGAAGATCAGGTCGCCCGGTTTTGCATCCGCACTTGATACCGGCGTACATACACCTAAAAGACCATCCGCGGTCAGCCTTCCGAAATTCCAGCCAACGCCGCAGTTGTTGATCACCCAGGACACATAGCCGGAACAGTCAAAGGAAGTGGAAGGGCTTGCGCCTCCCCATACATACGGATAGCCAAGATATTTTTCCGCCTCGGCCATCATTGCGGCAAACTGTTCATCCGCAAGGGCTTCCGGTGGAATGTCATAATCGAAGTAGTTTCCTGTGCCGCCTGAACCAACTTCCGGCAGGTGCCGTTCGCTGGTATCGCCGGTATCGGCAAAATACAGGGGATTCAAATACTGGCCGTCAACCAGGACTTCTAAGTGCAGGTGGGCCCCGGTAGAATTTCCGGTATTCCCGACCTTTGCGATCACATCCCCGGCTTTGACCTCCTGCCCGGCAGAAACAAGGATCTGGGAACAGTGCCCGTATTTGGTCGTCAGGGTATGTCCTTCGTATGCCTCGCCTTCAATAGCGACACACAAGCCATAACCGCCGGCATTTCCCGCAAGGGTGACCGTTCCGTCATGCCCGGCAAGGATCTCTGTGCCCTCCGGCATCCCGATGTCCACACCGGTGTGATAGTTCTTTTCCCCACTGATGGGATGTACCCGGTAGCCGTAATAACTGGTCACATAAGGGAGCCAGTTGGTGCCAAAGACATTTTTGACATACTGGCGGTTTCCTTTTGTCTGCAGCAGGATCTCGCAGATCTCTTTCTGGTCTGCGTTCATCCGGGAAACGACCAGGTTTTCCAGAGGTATAACCGTGAGCTTGACATTTAAGATGCGCCATTCATAAGGCACTTCCTCCTGGGTTTCTTCCCCGGTTTCCGGATCAACGGAAGTTTCGGTGCGGTAACGGATCTCGGTTTCTTCTGAAAAGGACAGGGTATATTGTTCCTGGAAAAGCTGCCGCAGCACGCTTTCCACTTCATCGTAAGTAAATCCCTGATAAGCAGAAGTCAGATACCCCATCAGCACATACGGGTCATGCTCGATTGCGCCCAGGTTATACCGGTATTCGTCATAGCCGGGGCGGTCTGATTCCACCCGGTCTATTTCCATTTGCAGATCCGTTTCCCATTCGGTATAGGTAAGCTCCGCCTGGTTGATGTCCTGATCATCTGCAAGATAGGTAGAAGCAGCCAGACTTCCCAAACCGCCGGTCCCGATATTGGAGAACGTGGAAAACAGGGATGTGATCAGGAAAATTACCAAAAGGAGAAGCAGGAGGACAAGGCAGATTACAGGGTGCCGTTTGACCGCATGGACAATACCGACGCTGACCCTCTCTGTTGCGACTGCGGCATTTTTTGCCTGTTTCCCGGCTTCACGGGCAGCCTTGGCATACTGCCTTTTCAGTTTTTGTTTCTGCCATATCCGGGCAATCGCATGTTTCTTCAGCTCCGGGTGGTCGCTAAGAGCCTGCCGGTAAGCAAGTCTTGCGTTTGCTTTTGCTGATTTTTGCTGTAATTTCGCTGCCTTTCGGTAGGGGGCAGTTTTATGCCGGTGATATGCCGTGCGAAGCCCTGCCTCGCCCACAAGTTCAGAGCGGTGGGCTGCCTTGATGCCCACATTTTCATCCTCTGCCTCATAAATCTTTTTATGAGCGTAACCAATGGCAGTATTGGCGCCCGCCTTGACCGGACGCAGGGGTACAGGTCCTTTTACATGGACCTTTTGGGATTTGACCTCCTTTTCAAATTTTAAGTGTTTTTTGGCTTTTCCGGTCTCCGGGTCGGAAACCGTCTCCATGCGCAGTTTCTTCCGGGCAGGTAGACGATTTTGCGCCTGCTCTGCTTTTTGTGCAGTCCGTTCCGCCTTCCGTCTTGCATGGGTGAGCTTTTTATCCTTTGTCTCCGGCGGTAGTTCATCCGCAGTAAATTCCAGCTTGGATGTTTTCGGCGGTTCGCTATCCATACCCTTTTCCTTCTGCGCTGCCTGTTCCTCCGCCTGTGCCGCTTCCTGAAAACGCTGCTGATATTTGTTCCCATGCTGGTGTGTTCGGTAACGGTGTTCCTGACCGGATCTGTCTGTGCTGTCCGGTGTGGCTGAGCCTTCGGAAGAAGGAGCATATTTTCCGGTATCATGGTCTGTCACATCCTCTGTTACAAAAGAACGCCTGGAAGCCTCCTGCCGGAAATTGCTTCGCACGTTGTCCTGTATCGGGGGCGCTGTCCTGGTAGCATCCGGTGTCTCAAAGTGTTCCGAAAAACCATCCAAAGCGGTTGCATACGCTTCGCCCTGTTCCAGCAAGGACGCCGGTGTTTCCGGTGACAGATGGGAAAATTCCGTCTGTACAGGGATGTCCTGCCTGTGTGTCTTGCCGTTGACAGAAGAAGGGGTGTCCCGTGCCCTGCGCAGGTCAAAATCCTGTTCGGTCTGCCTGGCTGCCGGTTGATCCTCCCCGTGGGAATCACGCACCGGCATCCGGGTATCTTTGCGCTTCCTTTGAAATTCCCTGTCGTGTGCCATTGTTCTCACCTCCGATCCATTTTAATTTTTGTCTCACGCTTTGGTCCCCGCTACTTCATCCGGTCTTGTGGTAAGCACGCTGTACAAGAGTGTGTCCTTCGGGAAGTGGTCCACAAAAGGGATGATCACATTTCCAAAGAACAAAAGCCCCTCGCCGGGACCGGAATGGGTCACATACGAAAGCTGGTGCGGGGAGATTCCCAACTGCTTTGCCAAAATCTGACGGTCTCCCTGGGCCTGGTTGAGCATATAGATAAAGTCCGAGTTCTCAAAAATATTTTCGATCTCACGGGAAGCCAGAAGGTCCTTGACATTCTGCGTTAAACCTGATGGGATTCCGCCCCATTTACGGAAGCGTTTCCAGATCTCCACGCTGAAACTTCCTGTCTGCCCTTTCAAAAGAAGATGGAATTCGTCGATATAGAACCAGGTTGTTTTATGTTTGGAGCGATTGGCCGTGACACGGTTCCACACCGCATCCTGCATGATCAAAAGCCCGATTTCCTTTAAGGCTTTTCCCAGTGACTTAAGCTGGAAACACAGTACCCGGTGTTTATCCATCTGGATATTGGAACGGTGGTTGAACACGTTAAGGGAACCATTGACATAGATTTCCAGCGCCGTTGCGATATTCTGTGCCTCCGGTTCAGACTGTTTCAAAAGCAGCTCGTAAAGATCACCTAAGATCGGCATATTTTCCGGGCACGGGTCCTGCAGGTATTCCCGGTACACCAGTCTGGTACAACGGTCGATGATCGTCCTTTCAATGGGGGAAAGTCCTTCTTTGCCGCCGATGATAAGGTCACACAGCGACAGGATAAAATCACTTTTCAAAGTGATCGGGTTTTCATCATCGGAATAGTCCAGATTGATGTCCATCGGGTTGATGTAGTTCGTGGAAGTAGGAGAAATATCAATGACCTGCCCCTGGGAACCGAACTGCTGTACCAGCGGCCCATACTCATTTTCCGGGTCAGCGATAATGATGTCGTCCTCCGTCAGAAGAAACACATTGACGATCTCACGCTTGGCAGAGAAAGATTTACCGCTTCCTGGGGTACCGAGAAACAGCCCATTGGGATTTTTCAGCGTTTTTCTGTTCGCCATGATCAGGTTATTGGAAAGGGCGTTCAGACCGTAATACAACGCCTCGCCCTCCTGGAACAATTCACAGGTGGTAAACGGTACAAAGATCGCTGTGCTGCTGGTCGTAAGCCCGCGCTCAATTTCAATCTGGTTCGTGCCAAGAGCAAGCGAGGACATAAGCCCCTGTTCCTGTTGGTAATCCAGCCGTTTTAAGGCACAGTTGTATTTCTGTGCCACACCCGAAGCGGCAAAAATATCATTAAACAGCTTCTGACGTTTGGCAGCGATATTTTCCACCAGTACCGTCACAAGGAACATGCGCTCATTGCGGCTCTGTAAATCCTGCAAAAGATTTTTGGCTTCCTCTCCATAGGTGGCAAGGTCGGTGGGAATGATGTCCATGTCATACCCGGATCGGACCGCTTTCTTTTGTTCCTCAATGGTCATTTTCTGCAGGTCCGACATTTTTCGCTTGATGTTTCGGATCGCCTGCGCCTGGTCGATAGACTGGATATGCAGGTTGACGGTCACGGCGTCGTTTAAGTCAAGAAGATCCGCTAAAAGCCGGTCGGTAAGCTCCGGCGCCAAAATCTGCAAAAAGGAGACAGCACCGGAATGGTCGCCTACCCGGAATGTCTTTCCATCCTTTGAAAAAGACAGCCCGGATGGGGAAATGAAGTCTTTGGTAGAAAGACCAGTCTTAGGCAGATCCGACCACTGGAAATGAAACTTTTCCTGACCGTCCGGGTGAAGCTGGCTGTGAAGAAGTTCCAGACGTTCCAGTCCGTTTAAGGATCTCGCCTGAACTCCCAGGGTCTTGAAATTTGCCAGCACATCCGTTTCAATGCGTTCCAGACGCATTTTCGCAGTACGCAGGTCATCTGCCTCGATTCCAAAGGTAATGTATTTGCGTTTGGTGAGACCGTTATTTCCTTTCTGCAACTGGTTCTTTAACATATCCCCGTATTCCCTGCGGATTCCGTCATACTCGTCGCCGCGGGGAGGGATGTCAATGCTTCTGGTAAAATCCTGCATATTGGCCCGCTGGTTGATAAAGGTAAGCTGCACATGGATCGAGGCATCGAAGTAATTTAAGAAATCGCAGTAACCCTCGAAGATCTGTGCTTTATCATCTGCCTGTGCAAGCTGATAGTTAATATCAAAAAACTGCACCGTTTTGGTGTAAAGGGTATCAGTCAGCCGGCAGATCCCATCCCGGTACATTTCACGGTAGGGGATGCTCTGCTGGACCGTCTGCGGGGCATCTGCTTTCAGCCCGGCAAAAAAGCCGCCTTTTTTAGACGGCTTGGAACGGGCAGACTTAGTTTTGCCCTGCTTTGCATCGGCTCTGGTCTTTTTGGCCTGCCTGATATTTTTTTGCAGACGCTTTTCCTGAGCTTCCTGCTGCTTGTTTTTTGGCAATCTTTGTAACCTCCTTCTTTGACATAGATTTATACAGGTTATCCGTCCTGTATGGACGGTCCTTCGGCCAGAGCTTATAACGGAGCCGGTTCTTCAAGATCTTTTCTGCCGGCTGCCCGTCACGCTCATACATGGCGAAGAAGAAAAAGGGCATCATCAGCCCGATCATCAAAAGTACAGCCGCCGAATTGCCGATCGCCCCGCGGGTAAAGAAATACACCGGAAGGCCGACAAGTCCGGCAAGGCTGAAACAAATAAGCTGGCGCTTCGTCAGATTGAAGGCCAGCTTGGTCTTAACTTTGGTTAAATCCTTTGGTACAGGTACATAAGGCATCTATACACCTCCCATCGTAATATAGTTTCCGGTCCATTAGCGTGCACCAAAATCGCGTACCGCTTTCTCCGCAGCCGGACATTCCCGCACTTCCTGAGCCGCATTTTGCAGCCGTGCCAGGACAGAAACAGCCGGTCCTCTCTGACACAGGTATTCCTGGCTGTCTCGGATTCCGGCAATATTTTCCCGAATATCCATATCCACGTCGAACACATCCGAAACTGGCAAAAGCCAACGGTCTGCAAAGTATTTCAAAGGATTCTCAAGCGCCAGCACATCATCCAGCATTTCATCCCCGAACTCAAACTTTGTTGTCAGATAGGAATACGCCTCCTGCATGGCTGTAATTTCAGCAGCTTTTTCAATTAAGGATTCCTTATCCTTTGACATAAGGCTTTCCCGGTAGGCAAAGTAATTCTGTCCCAGTCGTTTCATCAGGAGCGTATATTTGTCCTGTGCGGAAGGCTCGCTTGTGAAATGTTCAAATTTTTGCTCTGCATCAATTTCTTTGAGAAGATCGCAGATCGGGAAACTGTGTTCATGGTTATTTTCTTCCCAGCACCATCGGGCTACATCCAACGGGTCCTGAAAAGAAAGAAGTGCCTCTACTTCCGCCGGAGTAAATACATGCTCAACCTTCAGATAATAGTGGAGTTCCGAAAATCCCTGCAACTCGTAAATGCTGCCGATGTTCTGTGCATCCAGCATATCCGCATGAACCTTCAAACACTCGTCCAGCCGTTCCATAAGCAGCCGCTTTGCATCTTGTTCTATCAAAATCACCCCTTTCGCTCCGGCATAGTCAGCGTACAGTTCACTTCATTGCCCCATACATCCCAGCCGGGAGTCTTTTGTCTTGCAAACAGTTCCACTCTGGGCTGATCGCCCATGAGTTTTACGATCTTATCCCGCACCTCGTCCGGTTTCTTGCTGTGCTGCTCAATATGGGAGATCACAAACTGATGGATTCCCGCACACTGGCGTTTCGGACGGCCTCTGGTTGCCAGCAGGCAGACCTCCGCGTTTGAGCGGGTCCAAAAGCCCATGCCATAAAACCAGCTATCCGCTTTCCGGTTCTGTTTGAGCCATAGAAAAGCCAGCGTTTTATATTTGAACCCCCAGGCGTCGATCACCCGGAAGGCTTCATTAAGCTGTGGGAAGGTCGCCCACAGAAAGAGGGCGCTGTCTTTTGCGGCAAGTTCCGATACCGGCAGGGCACAGATTTCTTCAATGCTCATTGTGGGGTAATGGTTTTCCGCAACGCCGCTTCCATGTTTCCTGTCATAATGCCAGGGCGGATCGGCATAGATAATGCCGTACTGTTTCGTTTCCGGCATTAGCGAGCCTGCTCATTCTTAGATGGGGCAGGTTTAGTCGGCTGTTCTTTGACCTTACCGGCATTTTCCTTCAATGTACCGGTCAGGGAAGGCTTTTCCGCAGCTCCCTTTGTTGCTTCAAGAGTTGCCTGCAAATTTTCAATAGCCTGCCCGTACCCATCGATTAAGGCATCGTTGAGCTGCTTGCGGAACTCTGCCGTAACCGGCCAGCAGACATCTTTCCAGTTGCCGCCCTTATCCTGGGTTGCGGGCATATTGACATACAGCCCCTTTTCACTGGAACAGATACGGAAACCGTCAATCTTAAAGCATCCGCCAATCGTAACATTGGCAAACGCCAGCAGGTTTCCCATTGGAGCAATCGGACGCACGCGGACATCCAGCTTCATGCCGTTTGCCATTTCCGGCGTCTGTGTTTCCGGCGCCATTTTTTCTGTATTGGTTTTACTCATATATAAAATCCTCCTTTTTAGAATTGGTTTTGTTCATGCTATCTTGCATTAAATATGGATTTGGATAACGAACCTGTCTTAAACAGGGCAAAAGCCAGCAGTACCGTATAACCCGCCGTTCCCCAGATCGCGCCGTGCACGTCGCCGGACGATGGGATAGACTGGACCAGCACTGCATAAATGGCAACACAGATCAGGATCAAAAAACCCTGAAAACCCAGGGCAAAAAGGGAACGCAGATACCCGGTTCCCATTTGTCCCCATTCCCGGTTTGCCATTGTGGAAAACGGGATCGGTGCAAGGCTCACGGTTAAATAAATCTCGATCATACGGCCATATACAATGACAAAGATCACGATGGACAGTACCCACATACACAGATTGATGATGTTGGTTTCCAGCCACAATCCAATCAGTTCCCACATTCCCATTGCTTCAAGCTGGGTTTCCAGGTCAGACAATGCCGCCTGCACATCCAGGTTCCCGTTTATGACACCGGCACTTTGCGACACCACATTTTGGGCCACATCAAAGACCGCCATCACAATCGTAAAACAGTTGGTGAGCAGGTAAGTGGCAACAAAAGTCTTGAAAATCCACTTGAAGATGTTGAATGTATCGAATTCGTGCATGTTGTTCTTTTCGAGAATCATCTGGATCAGTTCATACACCAGAACAAAGGTAAGGATCATGCCCGCAATGGGAATGACGACGGTTTCCGAAAGATTCTGGATCATGGAAAACACGCCGCCATTCCAGCCCTGCGGGGTCTGTCCTACCTGATTTGCCACATCCGCAACCTGGTTGTTGACGGAGTTGAAAATACTGGTGTACTGTCCGGTGATCGCATCGATCAGGCCCTCTTTAATCCAGTCTGTTATCCATTCAAACAGACTGCCCATAAGTCAGCCCTTAACCGAACAGGCCGGAAAGCAGCGGGATCAGCGTTGCACCAACCAGAGCGATACCTCCGCCTGCCATAAGCTGCTTGATCCCCTGGGATTTTGCACCTGGGTTATCATTTCCGTAACCTTCGAGAAGGTTTACAACACCCCATGCGCCCAGACCTGCGCCCAGGGCGATCACAAGGATCTTCAAAGTATCAATCGCGCTTGCAAAAAATGCCATAATGTTCCTCCTTTAATTTCAGAAATTTTAATTTGTGATATGGCCGTATCAGGCCGGAAACAAAAAAAGCCGCCGCACTGTTTTTAGAAAAAATCTGTTTCAAACAGCACGGCGGCATGGGGCAGGAAAAATCCTGCGGTTATTTACTTTTCAGGGAGAATCACGAATCCTCAAAAAATCCTCCTTTCATCGTGACAAAAACAAAGCCTGCCAGGGCGTCATGCTTTGACAGGCAGGAACAACTTTATAAAGTCTGGGAAGCCAGATCTTCGGCTGTGACTTCATAATTGCGGTATCGTTCACCGGGACGCATCGGCATCCGGGTAGAAAGAAACTTTTCGATATTAAAAGCGTTCTTCTCATTAAAATCGGAAAGCAGTTTGTAATTTGGGTGTTTGGTTATATCGTATTTCCGGGAGAGGAACGGCCGCACACCCCTGATCTGCAACAGACATTTACCCCCGTCCATGACTGCCAGTTCATCCACCGACATCAGATCCTTTCCCAGCTTTTGAAAATTTTGTCCGTGGGATTCCTGATTGCCCTTTGTGACACTGGTGTTATACAGGTCGATGGTCTCTTTCCCCAATAGGGAGTTCCAGCTTTTTAAGGTGGTTTCTTCTTTGCCTCCTAAGAAAAGGGAGGCGTCACAGTTACCGATGATGGTGTCCATGTTGTCTTTATACAGGGCTTTGAGTTGGCTTTGCGCCTGCAGCACCAGGCAGGCAGAGATCTCACGGCTTCGGATGGTCGCCATAAGACGCTCCAGGTTCGGGATCTGCCCGATATTTGCCGCCTCGTCGATCAGGCAGCGCACATGGATGGGAAGCCTTCCACCATATACATCATCCGCCCGCTCACACAAGCGGTTAAACAAAATGGAATAGATCAGACTGATCAAAAATGCAAAGGTCCCGTCCGTGTCACTCATAATAAGGAAAAGAGCAGTCCGTTCATCTCCCAGCATATCCAGATCCAGTTCGTCATACATGGTAATTTCCCTGACTTCTTTAATGTCAAAAGGAGCCAGTCTGGAAGCACAGGAAATAAGGATCGACTTGGCTGTTTTTCCGGCAGCGAGCTTATATTTCTTATATTGACGCAGGGCAAAATGATCCGGGTCTTTCTGTTCCAGCGCGTCAAAGAGAAGGTCAACGGCATTTTTGAACGACTCATCATCCTCACGGACTTCCATTGCGTTCAGCATTTCTACCAGTGTGGCAAAATTCTGTTCGTTTGCCGGAGCCTCATAATAGATATATCCGATCAGTGCCGTATAGAGCAGGGTTTCTGCCTTGACCCAGAAATCGTCTCCGGCTTTTCCTTCGCCTTTGGTATTGGCGATTAGGGTAGTGACGATCTTCAGAATATCTTTCTCGGAATGAATGTAGGCGAACGGGTTAAAGTGCATACTTTTCTGGAAATTGATCGTATTGAATACCCGTATTTTATAGGACTCATAGATGATCTTTCCTTTTTCATTACGCACAGGCTTTCCGTCCTTGTCCAGCTTTGGTGTGCCTCGCTGCAACATCTTTCCGCATTCCACAAGGACTGTACCTTTCGGATCGGTGACGACGTAGGAACTGTGCATTTGCATCAGATTGGGCTTGATGAAAAAGCGCGTTTTTCCCGAACCTGATCCTCCGACTACCAGTACATTTTTATTTCTTGCATTGGCCGGATTTTTGGGCCTTCCGTTTAACATCAGTCCTTCACTTTGGGTAAGAATGATATTGTTTTCCGGATTTGGGTCCATAAACGGGGCAATATCGGCTTTATTTCCCCATCTTGCAGAACCATATTCCACATTTTTGCGGTATTTCTTAGCGTCTTTCCCTCTAAGATAGACTGCCAGCCGCATAATGGCTGCACCGCAGAAACCGATCAGCCAGTCCATTGCCGCCCCCGGCCACATACTCTGAAACGCAAGGGCAAAGCCTTCGGACAGTCCTAACAGCTTTTGGGAAGCGTCTGCTCCGGGAGCCAGCCGCACCGCTTCGCCCAGCTTGGCAAATACCAGAAGGAACAGAACATAAGGCAGATGGAGAATGACCTGTTTTTTCAATGTTTCTGCATCAATCTTCATCGTTCCGGTCCTCCGTGTTCTTTGTTCTTTACACGGTCACGGCCAAGCGACTGTGCCAGTTCTTTGAACTTATGAAGCTGTGTAAGCAGCGACGGTCTGGTGCTGCGTGTAAGGTCTTTCTTTGTATATTCCTTAAAAGCTGCCGTCAGTGCATCCGCCTGGTTTGCCTTGAAATATACCGTCCATTTTGGGGGATCGGTCCCAAGTTCCTTTTCTATATGGTAGCGTACCTGATGTTTTCTGGCATACCGTTCAAAAGAGCGGATTCGCCCTGAAACTTCAATGGTATTGGCTCCGGGGTCTTTATAAGTCAGCCGCTTCATGCTGTTGCGCCCGACTTTTGGCATTGTGCGTTCCTGTTCCATCTTTTGGAGTACCGCAGCAATAGCCGCACGCAGTACCCGCCCTGACAGTTTTGCTGCCTGTATAGAAACAGAAACCGTTCGTTGTTCGAGTTCTTCCTGCAAGAGCATCCTCCTTTCTGATAAAATCGGTATTTATAATATGGAAATAACTTTTTACCGGCTTTCCCCAAGAACCTGCTGTCGGGAAGCGTGTTCAAAGGCTTTTGCTGCCTGATCGACCTGAATTTTAGCATGTTTCAAAAGCGTCTTGATGATCGTAGCCGGGCGTTCCTGTTCCTCCAGATGATCGACCATCCCTTTGCACTCATCCGGGAGGTATGCCGCCATATCTTTCAACACATCGGAAAAGTTACCCATAAAGCCCCAGCAGCTATCCGACAGCTCCCCGTTTTTATAAAGCTCAAACCCATAACATTCGCCACGCAGATAGGAATCATAAGCGGCGACTTCGCTGCGCATCAGTGCGTCCGCTTTCTGCCGGATGGCGCCGGTCATCTTGTCAGCGTCAAATTCCTTTAGGGCATCTTCTTTGGAAACATAGATCCAGCCGACCTGTCCGCTGTCCCATTCTGCATGAGGAGCCCTGCCTGAGAAACTTTCTGTACTCATGGCAAGACCTGAGTGGTCGTAGAGATAGAGGGGGAGCATCAGATACTTTTCCGAAATTACTTTCTGCATTGCTTCATCGATCGCCCGTTCCTCTGTCTTTGGTCCATGCCGGAAACGGCTGCTTACAATGTTTACCATCCGTTCATAGCGTTTCATGCCGGCTTCATCATGTCCTACGGTATCTAAATACATTTCCCGCAGGAAGTCATCTTTGTCCATATGGTTGTGATGGTCGCCCAGCGCATAGCGGGGATGAAAGCATACCATCGTCCCAAAATGTTCATCTACCTCACGGGGAGAGATCAGAATATCGTCCGGCTGCACCATAAGGGCATAAGGTTCATTTACTGCCATTAACATAATTGGCTCCTTTCTTTCTACAAATCCGGGCCGGAATGGTGCATCATCGGTTTTTCCCGGTGCTCATTGGTTGCAGGCTGCTTGACTGCAATGATCTCGCCGGCAAGCCTTGCAAATTTTTCAGGGTACTTGAATTGCTCCCCATATTTCTCCATCAGATCCGGGGAAAGGTCTGTAAAATTTTCCTCGCCAAGACCAACGATCAGAAAATTCCCGGACACAATATCATAGATGTGGCCGTCATCGTCAAAGAGAGCTCGGTTCAAAGGCAGCCCCATCAGCTTGCCTTCTTCATTGCAGATCAGAGCCACCGGGTCCTCATACGGATAGACCGCCTGAATATCTCCGCCCACTGCCGCCTGCAAGGATTTCAGACCACTTTCGATCTCCGCAGCATAAGGGGACTTGCCCGGCTCTACCATTAACACTTTCATAACTGTATATCCTCCTTCTTTTTCATTGCCGTACCGGGAGTGGTTGGCGTTTTTTCCTGAGTTTTTGCCACAGAGAGCTTCCCCAGGACGGAAGGCTTCTCCTGGTTTTCGGGTGTAAAAATACCGCCCTCCGAAACCTCGGCGGCGGCATGTTCCGTTTTGGCCTGTTCCAGTCCTTCAACCGTATAGCCAGGTAAAAGAGTACCGTGAACCATAAAATGGTGCTCATATTCTTTCGGGATCGGCGGGGAAATTTCCGTGAATAAATGGGAATAGGCTTTCTTTCGCCCGTCCAGGTATTTTATGGCTGCGTTCTTATCTGTATATCGTTTCTGGTTTTGTCCGGCAATCTTTGCTCCATATCCCTGCTTCGGGGAATGAATACGGACTTCCCATGTCACATACCAGGCAATCGGAACACTCTGTTTGGTTTCTCTGTCATATTTCGTATCTTCCCAAATACTGCAGGTCATCTGATAGACCCGGTTGCTGATTTTCTGATCCGCCCTCCAGTTATCGGTGTCTTTCCACTGGTTGCCGGTATGTTCGATCTCCGGTGTACGAAGATATTCCAAAGCCCGGTTGATCGTCTGTGTTGCCGCTGCCTGCTGTTCCCACTGTTTTGCAGCAGCCACCACGATTTCATAGGCTTTCTGCTCCCCGTCAATACTTCCCTGGCGCATGGCTTCCAGGCTATCGGTTCCCATTGTGATCAGAGTAGAAATATCCACATTTTCACAAACTACGCTGTGTTCAATTTTAAGCTCTGATCCCGGCGTCAAGTGGTCGCCATACCGGTAGGCATGGTAATCCCTGTTTTCTTCCAAAATGCTGTTCACCTCCTGCTATATTTCCGGCTCATGGTTTTTTCTGAAAATCGTCTGTGCCGGTGATTTTTTATCTGCCGGTCTGTTTGCCGCAAGCTGATCCATCACGGAAGGACGGCCGACGCCGAACATGGATAGCTGACCGTCCGCTGCCTCACGAAGTTCAGAAACAGAGAGAGGAAGCGTTACATCGGCATGGGTCAATAGCTGTTCCCGTTTCAAATCCTGAATGATCTCGTCAAAAACAGCGTTGATCGCACGGCGTTCTTCCCCCACAGGAAAGGCTTTCAATACCTCCATTTCTCCGTCTTTACCGGAAACCAGGGTAAGGGCACAGTCGGCATGGCCTGCCAGATAATCCGATGTGTAGGGCAGTTTGTCCTTGATATAACAGGCAAAGGCTCTGGCTGTCATTTCCACATTGCTGTCCCAATAACCGCCGTCTTTTTCACATTCTTTTCCCATGCGTACCGAATTACGGTAAAAATCAGTTTCCGTCCGTCCAATCTGCGGAGCTTCCTGCGCCTGCATCCTGGAAAGCATACGCTCAAAAATTTCCAGCCGTTCCCGTTCACTTTTGGGAATTACCCGGCCGGTAACATTCTTCTTAAATGCGCTGATCTGTCCCACAGAGCCGGGTTCGCCGGACAAAAATGCTTCCCGCAAGACTGCGTAGGTTTCCATCTGTTCCTCATTGCCATACCGTTTCAGAGAGGCAAGAACCGAGGAATCCAGCCAGCTTGCCGCATTTTTCCGGGTGCGTTCTGTTTGTGCTTCCGTGCGCTTTGCTGCCTGTTCCGGTGTTTCCGGTTTATACTTCATGGTGTCAATGAGTTTTTGGAACGGCGCATAGAGGCGGGGCTGTTCTGACAGCATCCCTTTTGCGCCCATCTTTGTACCAAGATAATCGTCAAGTCCATGCCACCATTCATGTGCCAGCGAACCGGCCCCGTGCATTTTCGTAAGATTGATGACTGTACGCAAAGGTTCATAATGAGCCGCAGCATTGCCGCTGCCTCTTGCACCAAAAGCGATAGCAAGCGTTCCCTGATAAGCAATATCTTTATCGCTGATCTTAAGGGCTGACGCCAGATCCTTTAGTGCTTCAAATCCCATGTTAAGGGAGGTCTGACGGTCGTTCTGGTTCATCCAGTTTCCAAACTCGCCGCCGCGGAATCCAAATGTATCAAGATAATGCTGTCCGGTGATCTCCACGCCATTCCGATAATCCGGGCCGGTACGTTTGACATGGGCGAGCTGGGGAGGGACAAACCGGATCTTCCCATTTTTGTTCCTGCCTTTGGCAAGTTCCTGCACCCATTTCAGGGCAGCTTCTTTGGTCTCAAAATTGGTCCGCAGGATCGAATAGCCTTTTGTCACATAGTAGGTACCGGGTTTCCAGTCCTCATTTTTAGAATAGGTATGTTTCCCGTCGTTGAAGTGGATCGCATAACCTTTCGGTATTTTCTGCTCTTTGGAAACACAAAACTGTTCCTTTTTTGCTTTCTGAGTAAAGTTGCGCTCAAAATATTCAGCCGAGCGGATCAGCATAGTATTGGATAATTTGTTTGTAATCACGGGATTGTCCTGACCCTTTTTCGTTGCCCGGTAATGGATTCCGCTTACCCAGCCCTGTACCTTTTCTAAATATCCATTGTCAACGAAAAAGCGGTCATAGGCTCTCATGGCATCCTCCACAGTACGGACATCTGAAAGCACTGTCTGCAATTCCCGGACTGTTTTTATATACTCCTTTTGCCTCGCAGTCCGTTTTTCCGGGGTGTCATCCGTGCGGTAATACTGAGGAGAGGCGTTTAAGCCGTCCCTTGCTTTTTTGATAAAATAGACCACGCCAAGAGGAATCCCTTCCTCCAGCATGGCTGCATAGTCCGGCTTTTTCCAGACATTATCCTTTTTCACAAATTTTTCGGCTTCGCGCTCATTCATGGCTTCCAGATCATCCGCATACAGCCCGCGGTCTTTCCACAGGTCTTTTTTCGCACCGCCGATCTTTTCGCCGAAATCTTCATGCACTCCTGCCAATCTTCATCACCTCCAGTCAGTGTAAAATTCTTATCGCTCCGGGGCAGGGCGACGTTCTTCGTTTTTGTGAAGTTGTGGGAGGTTTCCTGTGAGCCGGTCAGTTTCCCTGCGGATCAGTTTGTCCAGAGCGCCTAAATCCTCCGGTGCAATGGCAAACTCCCGGTAATTTTCATACCACAGGCCCGTAGAGATTGCCGCGATGGGCGCAATTTTCTCCGAACCGG
This sequence comes from Butyricicoccus sp. AM78-15b2TA, assembly GCF_027665985.1. Lineage (NCBI taxonomy): Bacteria > Bacillati > Bacillota > Clostridia > Eubacteriales > Butyricicoccaceae > Butyricicoccus > Butyricicoccus sp. AM78-15b2TA. The sequence continues at coordinate 140,758 of NZ_JAQEHY010000006.1, read as the reverse complement.
ATGGAAGAAGGCGATACACAGGGGCTTCGTCATAAAGAAGCATCTGCTTTGCCGTTCCCTGTGGTATGCGGTACTTATCCATATCCGGGTTCTGGGCTGCCTCCATATATTGCATATTCAGGCGTTCTTCTAAATCCTGGGGCATATAACGAAATGCCTGATCCATCCACTGTCTGAACATCGTGGAATAGTGGTACTGCCATTCCGTAACTTGATTCGGGGCATAAGAAAACCCCCAACTTTTCAGAGCATCTTTTTCGTAAAGCTCCATTTCAGTCCATTCTTTCAGGCTGACCGTAGCCGCTGAACCATCTTTGCGTTCGATATTGACGCCGCAAGGATAGAGGATATTTCTTTTTATATCCTGCCGCAGCGTGTCTAAATCCATCATCAGGACATCTCCGTACAAGTGACCGCCCTCTCTGCGATCCGTATGAAACAGGAAAGCCCTCGCTCCGATAAACTCCGTTGTTGAGATCATTTGATAAAGATCCGCCGTAGAACAATAAGCAAACAAAGCGTCGGAAAGCCATATGTGATTTTTTCCCATGATGGCAATGGAATCAGCCCCGGTATTTGTCGCCAGAGAACGCATATTAAATTCGCATTCCCTAAGAAAATCTCCGGCAAAAATATGGAGCTCATACGCAAAGACGGATAAGTCTGTATCACGGATCAAATGAATCTGCGGTAGTGGTTCCTGATTCAATCAAATTCCTCCTTTCATGTGAAGCAGCTCTTTGACCTGCTCATTTTCCGCAAACGGCTGGCTATCTGTCTCCGCCATTTAATCAATCCCTCCCATCTGCCGGTAGCTGCCCGCCGGCAATCTTGCCGACAATCTCCGGACCGGTTTCATAAATCTGCATGAGGCGTTTTGCTGTGCCGCAGGGCTGTGCAGCTCCGCTGGTCCAAAGACGCACTGTGGATGGGGCAACATTCATCAAAAGAGCAAAGCCCTTTTCGTTCATGTCCAGCTTTTTCATCAGCGATTTAACCATATCGGGGCCGTAGTCTGGACACCGGGAAGCCTCGGCAATCATCTGCAAAGCGGTATTTTCAATTTTTTTCATTTTCAAATCCTCCTGTTATTTGTTTTCCAGCCTTATGCCGGAGCAAAGCTGATCTGGTTGTGTTTCATCCTTTTGGCAAAATCCGGCAGCGAATAATTTACCCCGTCAATTTCTGCATGGGTGTCATCCAGACGATGACAAACAGCAAAGTGCCTGTCCCCGTTTCCATAGAACAGGCAGAGTAAACCATTGTCGGGAATGGAAAACAGCGCTTTTCCGGCGCTGTCTGTAAAGCAGATATGTTGAGATCCATTCATGTTGAAATCCTCCCTAAATTGAAACAGCCGCCTCTTTTGGGCGGCGTTGGTGCTGGCTGGTTTGCAGTTGTTCCCGAACCAGCAGCAATTTCTCATTGTAATCTTTTCCCATCCGGGGAGGGTTGACACTTACCCGGATATGACGGAAACGTTTATCCTCGTGAAGCATGGTCTTGATTTTCCGGGCATTGACAAATCCGGCAAGGTCGTGGTCCATATAAAGGGTAACACGCCGTATCTCCGGGTGGCGTTCCAGGAAAGAAGTCAGCGCCACATGGGAAGTACCGCCCAAAGACAAGCGATAACCATTCCATTTCCATCCCTCCAGCTCTTGAAGTGTCGCATGGGAAAGCGCATCAATAGGAGCTTCAAAGACTGCCACATGCCGGCTGCCCGGACTTTGCGGGGGATAACAAAAGTTATATCCTTTGTCGCTGCCATAGACATCCTTTTTGAGATTGCCGCTGATACTGCGCATACAAGCAAACTTCGCTTTCCCGGAATCATCTTTCCCAACAAACACACAAACCGGTTCTCCATGATACCGGGCTTCGTAAAAAATCCCGGCTTGTAAACACTGGCGAATGACTTCTGAGCTGATCCCCCGTTTCTGCAAATAGGAGACCGCAGCGGTCGCGCAACGTCTGGCCCAGGGGAGAGCGAATGTTTTCTTTTCCGGCTCTTTTGATACCTGTATTTCTGCCGTACTTCGGTAAGCCGGTTCCTGTGGGATTTCGCCACCTACCAGAGCATGAACCGCATCCACAAGACCATATCCCCGAATCTGGATCAGGTAGTCCAGCGCATTGATACTCCGTCCGCGGCTGTTCCAGTACCAGTACCTTTTCCCGGTCACATATACTAGACTGTCATGCTCCTTATGCCGAAAATTAGGTCCATCCTGTTTCAGCACGCCGGGTTCATGGAATTGCAGGTAAGTAAACAAGTCAGCTTCCCGCGCTGCCTGAATCTGTTCTTTGGTTACGCCGGGCATAGTACCGGCACAGTGTTTCTTTTCATTGTGCTTTGCCTCCTTCCTGTGATGAAATGAAAAAAGACACCCAAAGGTGCCTAACAGCCGTACAGGTCGTGATTGACCTCGGCACGGTAATAGCTGTCCATTGTAGCCGGGGCATTATACAGCGCCGCCAGCAGATACGCTTTGATGTTTCCGACCTTCGTTGTGTTCTTGTCGATACAGTCAAAGACATACTCTAAGTGGCCGGAATTGATCTTCAGGAACCGGCTCTTGACGATCTCCCTCGGAAAATCATCTCCGGCAATGCGAATGTAAGGGCGTTTCGACAAAATCACTTCAAGCATAAGTTCAAGGGCTTCATCCAAACGTTCCTTGCCATACCGTAAGACCAGTAAGTCATATTCAATATTTTCTTTGATGATTTCACGATAGGCTTCTATCAGCTCTATCCGATCCATCCCATCCGTGCGGTTTGCCGCTTCCGGCTCTGCCGGATAGATTGATGGATAAGTTATTGATTTATCTTTTTTTGATTTTTTTGTTTTTAATGGATTAGTATTTAATTGTGCCGGATTTTCCTGTTCAGGTTCCGCCTGTTTAGGTTTTGCCTGTTCTGGTTTTACCTGTCTTGGATTTTCCCGTTTAGGTGAAAGCCCTGTGTTTTCGGTACTTACAGGCTGCTCATGGATCGTATATTCAATGTCTCCCAACTGCCCGTTATCATAGCGGAGGCGCTGTCTGGTGAGATAACCATGCCGCTCCAGTTCCTTCAGGGCAGTAGTGATAGAATCCACACCATCCTTGCAGATATGGGCGAGTCCCTTTGTGGTATAATCCCAATCTTCCGGCAGCGACAACATAAGTGATAAAAGCCCCTTTGCCTTTAAGGACAACTCCGTATTGCGCAGATGGTGATTGCTCATTATCGTAAAGTCCTTTGTTTTCTCTACACGGAATACTGCCATTGTACCGCCTCCTTTCTTCGACTATTCCGTTACAAGGCATGATCCCTGCGGTCATAATGGAGATGACCGTCAGAGACCTTCGCATGGTTTTTCAGTTTCACTTCGCCCCGTTCCTGGCTCTCTAAAAATTTCTGATAGCCGGCATCTGTAAGGAACAAGCGCATCTTATCGCCTTTGTCGCCAACAGGGGAATCGTAAGACAATACATCAAAGACGATCATGTGCTTTACTTCTGGATCAAAGCGTTCAAGTGCCATGATGTCATGCCCCTTCAATTTTTCTGCCCCTGATTGTTGTCTGGCCTCGGCGATCTTTTCTCCAATCGTCCGGGCTGGATAGGGCAGACGGTAATTCTTCTGAATATCTTTTACCAAGTCCATGCACTCTGCATTTGACAGAACACGAAGTTTTGCCATAAGACCTTCTGCCGCCTCCCGCTGTTCGGAATTATTTGAATACCGCACGGTCATATAAAGTTCATTCAGGATCTTTGTCTGATAATCGCCCTCCACTTGAAAGAGCAGCTTTTTTTCCATTTCGTTTAATTCCATGTGGATCTCCTTTCTCTCGAAAATGAGTATGAAAAAAGGGCGTCCACCTATAAAAGTGAAACGCCCACGGCAACCAGCGGTCAGACATAAAGCCGGACCGCTGGCACTATTAAATTTTGTCGTTAATAAAACAGCCTCCTTTTTTCTTTATAGTTTTCGTCAATTTTCAACTTGGAAAAGGAATTGAATAAAAGACGACAAACGCTCAAACCCCTTGAAAATAAAGGCTTTTTCTGTTTGTCGTTATTATACCGTAACGGCATACATTTGCCACCCGTGAGATCGAGCAGGGGATCGATGTTGCAACGGTTGCGGGTCTGCTTGGACACGCGGATGTAACCACGACCACGCACTACTACGTTCACCCGCGCGATGCTTCGATGCGAAAAGCAATGGCGGCTGTCGCACCGGTCGGAGCAGTTACACACGCATGGCAGAATACCCGATTATTTGCACCGAAAAGCGCTGAAGAGAAAGTATCTGAAGCAGCAAGGCGTGTGCATCGCCGTCGCAAGCACATCGCAGAATGTGGATGAGTAAATGCTGCGGAAATATATGAGGAGAATCAATATGAGAGAATATAAATATGTATGTAAAGACTGTAAGGAACACCTCACAAATTCTGAGGATCGATTGTGTGAATGGTGCCGGGACAAGAAAAGGGTTAATTCTGCACAGATTTGCATTATCTGTGGGAAAAGACGTACTCCTGCACGGGATGGTGTGTGTTACAACTGTCGTCCAAAGGTGCCTAAGGAGCCCTATAAACCTGGCGTGCCTTGGAAGGAAGCTCTTGAATGGGTTGAGCTTGAATATGTTATTTTGCAGGCTCGTTATGACGGTTTGTCCTTTCAAGAAATTGCAGAGCTGACAGAATTGTCAGCTGAGGAATGTGCCGATATCGCCGTCAAAACGCTTGATAGACGCCGATTTGGGTATTACTTAAAAATATGAGTAACTCTCGAAAAAGGAATGGAAGACACGCAAAGTGTCTTACAATTCTTCCCCGCATTTGCGGGGTCACCCCAATTTGATGTAAGCGCTTAGATTTGAAAATCGGCAAATTATCCCCGCATAAGCGGGGGGACAGAACAATCCCCAAAGCAAAGGACCATAAACCTTTTGCTTTGGGGATTGCTTCTTGGGGTAAGAAGCGTACGCCTTGCGGAATAGTAGATATTATGTTATGTGATTGCCGTCAAAAAGCAGCGGTTTCGTGCCTCTAACTTCTCAAAACGTCAGCCGCATCTGGTGCCACCGGACATTTCCGTGCGTGGATTTCTCGGACACGCCTTCGTCGACAAAGCCGAATTTCGCGTAGTACGCAATGAGCCGTTCCTTGCAGGTCAGCACCAGTCCCTTGCGGCCCTGCTGTCTGGCATCGGCGATGGCACGGCGGATCAGCTCACCGGCATAGCCGCGTTTGCGGTACTCCGGCAGGGTATTGACACCGAAAATCATCTGCCATGCACCGTTTTCGTTGTGCATACAGGCGTTTTCGTACATTGCATCGGTCAAATCCGGCTCGTCCGTGACAAACCCATCGACAAACGCAATCAGCTTGTCGGCGTCGTACAGCAGCCAGAAGTGATTGCTGTAATACTTAATCCGCTCGACAAATTCCTGCTCGGTTGCCGCTTCTGCCGGCGGAAAGCAGGCGGCAGAAGCGGCGATGGCAGCAATGTCTTTTTCTTCTGCATAGGTGATCTTCATTCTGTATTCCTTCTCAACGGATAGGGAGAATATCCGCTGTATGTTACTTTTCTCTCAGCATACCACGCTTTTGAGCGCGAAACAAGAAAAATCACTATGCTAAATACGCAATATCTTGTGCATAAATCGGAGTGAGAGCGGCATCTGCACGGAGTTTCAGCGACACTTTCACGTAATAGAGCGACATCTTCTCCTTTTTCGGGTAATGAAAAAGCTGTACTCATTTGAGAACGGCTTTTGACCTATGCATCGGCAAAAAACAATCCGACTCATTCTGTACTTCTGTATATTTCTTGCCGATAATATGGTATACTATAAATACAGCTATCCCGCTCGGAGGTGAGCATATGAACTATCTTTCTGTTGCAGAAACAGCGAAAAAGTGGAATATTTCCGAACGAAGTGTGCGAAATTACTGTGCACAGGAACGTATTCCGGGTGCTGTGCTGATCGGCAAAACATGGCACATTCCCGAGAATGCGGAAAAGCCTGCTCGTAGTAACGGCAAAAAAACGCCTGTCAAAACATTGCTTTCCATTCTGCAGGAAGAAAAACGAACCAAGTATGCTGGAGGCATCTATCACAAAACCCAAATCGACCTGACCTACAACTCTAACCACATCGAGGGCAGCTGCCTGACGCACGACCAGACACGTTATATTTTTGAAACCAACACCATCGGTGTAGAAAACGAGGTGCTGAATGTGGACGATGTGATTGAAACCTCGAATCACTTCCGTTGCATTGATCTCATCATAGATCATGCAGCAAGCACGCTAAGCGAGCATTTCATCGAAAAACTGCACCATATTCTGAAAACCGGCACTAGCGATTCCCGTAAGGACTGGTTCGCCGTTGGCGAGTATAAGCGTTTGCCAAATGAGGTCGGTGGTATGCAGACCTCACTTCCGGAAGAAGTTGCCGATAGAATGAAAGCTCTGCTATCTGACTATAATGCCGTTCCTAAAAAGACACTGGACGATATTCTGGATTTTCACGTGCGCTTTGAGCGTATCCACCCATTTCAAGACGGCAACGGCCGCGTTGGACGGCTTATCATGTTCAAGGAATGTCTCAAATACAACATCGTTCCGTTTATCATAGAAGAAAACCTCAAGCTGTTTTATTATCGCGGTCTCAAGGAATGGTATAACGAAAAGGGATATCTTACGGATACCTGCTTAACCGCACAGGATAAGTACAAAGCCTATCTTGACTATTTCCGTATCCCCTACGAAAAGTGAACCAGAGAAGCCGTCCTCATTTGAGAACGGCTTCTACTGTACCGGCTATCTTACATAATATGGCTCATATTTTAGGAAACAGCTTGTACAAATCTCTCCTAAAAGTTGTTCTTATCCCATTGTACCAGATGAGCAGCTTTGCTCACGCCGCCGAAATAATTGAAAGCATGAGAATGACAGTTCAGCCAGTTCTCTGTTTTCATGTCGTCGCAGGCTTCTGCATAGATATCGTGAATTCAAAAGGTTGTCGCTGCGTTCCAGCGAGGTGGCGCTATTTCTCCGGCAAGATGTCGCTGAAAGTCCGTGCAGGCGCCGCTGTATGGGCGGTTTATGCATCTTGCTGCTATTGCAGGCCATTTAGTCGGATTTTACAATTTCAATCGGTCAAATTTCAGAATATCATTCAGTCAAATTTGAAAAGTCTAATCCGTCAGATTTTATAAGAATCAATCATACCACATCTTCTAAAAAGTTGGAGAATGAGGGTTGATTTTCAGACTGAGAGTATATATAATAGTTGCAGCATCAAAAAACGATTTATAGTTTTTGTACGGGGCGGCGTTGCGACGGCGTCCTAGTTTTTTATAATAAAAAGGTACCTAATGATGGATCAGAAGCGACTTGAATATCTCCGTCAGGTGGAGAGGCATGCAGATGAAACCGGCTGGGTTGCTCCGCTGACCCAAGAAGATAAGGATCATTTTGCTTATTTGAGAAAGGTTTTCAAACGCTATAATATTACGTTTCGGCAGTCAATCCTTTGCTTATCAAAGAGTACGGCAATAATTCTCTCCGCAAGGTCAAGACCGATAAGGCAGATGCGATAAAGATTGCCAAATATGCTCTTGACAATTGGAGCGAATTGCGTGATTATACTCCTATGGATACGATTCGATACGATTTGAAAACTATGAACCGTCAGTTTCAGCTGGCCATTAAGCAGAAAACCGCTACTGCAAACAACCTCATCGCACTTCAGGAACAGTCTTTTCCCGGTATCCGCAAGCTGTTTGACAGCCCTGTGCGCGGTGACGGCACGCAGAAATGGGTTGATTTGACCCATGACTTCTGGCATGTTGATTGCGTTCGCAGCGGCAGTCTGAACGCTTTTACTGAGCGTTACCGCAAATGGTGCAAACGAAACCGTTACCAGTTCAGCACAGAGAAAGCTGCCGAGGTATATGCTCTGGCAAAGTCCGCTGTTGTACTGGTGCAGAAAACCTCTGTCACGAAAACGCTCGTTCAGGCCGCTGCTGACCAGCTCACAGCGATCTCGCGCAGCGTAGAAACTTACCGCAGCGAGATGAACAAGCTGGCATCTCAGCTGCCCGAATACTCTGTCGTCATGGAAATGTACGGTGTTGGCGAATCCCTTGGACCGCAGCTTATGGCGGAAATCGGTGATGTGCGCCGCTTTGAGCGTAAACAGTCGCTTGTTGCTTTTGCAGGTATTGACCCCGCGCCGAGCGAATCAGGCAATTACTGCTCCCGTAGCAATAGGACCACCAAGCGTGGCTCTCCATATCTGCGCAGAACGCTGTTCAACATTATGAAAGTACATCTGCAACGTGCTCCGGCAGACGAACCAGTGTTCCAGTTCATGGACAAGAAGCGTGCCGAGGGCAAGCCGTACTATGTTTACATGATAGCTGCGGGCAATAAGTTTCTGCGCCGTTATTATGGCAAGGTGATGGCATACTTCTCTTCGCTGGAGGATCTGCCGCCTGTAGATATGGAATCCACAGGTCTGCATCTCACGAAATAACCAACTGTAATCTAGATCGTCAGGTCGGCACATTCGCGGCGGCCTTTTAGGGTTGCGCTTTTTTCTGCCTGCTGCCTGCGATATTTTCTTTTGTCAAGTCCGCTTGAGGGCTTAACAGATACGTATTTGTCATCTTTCTGCATCTGCTTCAAATGATAGTAGAAAGTTGCACGGGGCAGTTGAGCGATTGAGAGAAGAATATCCAGAGAATGTCTTTGCCTCAGCTTTTGAACTACCTGCACTTTCTGCGCTGGCGTCGCTCGTCTTCCAAAACCAAGGCTTGCAAGTTTTTAGGTAATCGTTCTCCGCACGCAGTCGCTGCCGCGCCGTTCGACCGTCAAGCCTTCTGGCCCTTCTTCCAGATAGATTCGTTCCCATGATTTGATCTGATCTCTGCTGTTTACCTCAAGTCTACGGCAGGTTTCGCTGTAACTCAACCTTTCTTCCATCATGGTTTCCACGACCAGCTTCTTAAATTCTGGCGTGTATCGTTTGTTTGGTTTTCCTCTTGACATAATAAATCACCCCATCTGTTAGATAGTATATCATACTGTCTAACAAATGGGGTGCAGTTCATTTCTTCAGCCGGCTCTCCAAACATTCCGTCCTTGTGGCGAAGTACGCCTGTATGTCCGCCGGACGAATATCGCTCAACCGCGCCGCCCCGAAATAGGGGATCAGATGACCCTCGACCAGACTGACATAGGTCAGCTCATAGGTGTTGACGTCAACGAACGGCTGCTTGTAGGTGGAGGGCACAAAGGCTTCACCGGTACGAGCCGACACCTCGGAGGCTACGCGGTACTCCTCGGCTTTCTTCTTCGCATCGGACAGACTCACCGTGCTGTAAAAGGACTTGCGCAGCGGCTTGCCGTGAATGTCGCGCCCGAGTGTCAGCTTGTACTCGTAGCGGTTGTCCTTGCGGGTTGGCTTTTTTCTTAGCAAAAAAATAACCCCTTTCTTACAGTAAAAAATGGTAAAATAGAGGTACTGATGGATGTGGAAGTTTATCAGTACCTCATGTCCCGCTCTGGTGTTGGTAGCACCGGGGCTGGATTTTTTATTTCTCCCACCGCGCGGCGAGCTTTTGCAACTCGGGCAGATAGGCGTTCTGGATTTTTGCTGCGATAACAGCGGCAGTATGGTCATCGTAGATATGCGAAGTCTGGTTGCGGGCATTCAGCATATCCAGCCAGACGCTTTCATCGTCGATCAGCTCGGCGGCGTACGCCTCACGCAGCACTTGCTTTGGGAATTGCAGGGTATTCTGCATGCCAGCGTCGAGCATATATTCCTTGAGTGCCTTCCAGCCCAGCTCAAAGGTAAATTCAAACCGCTGGATCATGCCGTCGCGGACGGTGTCGTTTCGGATGTTCCGATAGTCCGTTACCGCCTCCGCCAGTCGATGTGCAGCATTTACAAAGTTATCGCGTTTGGTTTTCATACAGTATCACTCCATCTCGGTCAATTTCAGCAAGCAGCTCGGGCGAGGTGTAGTCGTCGACAAACACAACGTCGTATTTCAGCAGGGTCGGCAGATCGTCCATGCCGCACCAGAACCGCGTCTGCTGCTCCTCCGGCATACCGAACACAGCAAGGTCAATATCACTGCGCGGACGGTTATCGCCGCGTGCGCGGGAGCCGAACAGGACGAGTTTGCGTGCACCGCAGTCCTTCGCAAGCTGTGCAAGAGCAGGTTTCAGGTCATTCATGCGGGATAGCTCCTTTTCTTAATATTCCCGTATCAGCACCTGCGGGATGCCGATGATATGGCAGCTTTCGAGGTCTACGCCTTCAATGCGGCGGGGCGGGTACGCGGGATTGAGCGGCACAAGCTTGAGCCAGTCTTCGCCGTCCACATAGTTGATGCGTTTGATGGTCATTTCGTCATCGCCGTAGCTGATCACGCCGATCTCGCCGGAGTGGTTCATGGTGGACTGACGCAGTACCAGCACGATGTCGCCGTTCTGGAACGCCGGATACATACTGTCGCCGCGCACGCGCATAGCACAGAAGTCCTCGGCTTTCCGGCCTTTGAGGTAGGCGCGCGGCACTTCGATCTTCTCGCCGGCCGCGCTCTCGTCGATGGATACGCCGTCGTAGTGCGCCGCTACGCTGGTGATGACCGGAAATGTCACTGTGTCCTCGGTGATGGTGGGGGAGGGGAGAGTTAGTGCGGTGGGTTCGTCCCAGCCCATCAATACAGCAGGAGTAACGCCGAGAATGTCAGCCAGTTTGGCAATGCGTTCATGCCGTAACGATTTAATATTTCCACTTTCCCAACGCTGCACAGTAGCTTCGGTTACGCCGATTTTTTCGGCAATCTGTGCGAGTGTAAGTCCTAATTCTTTGCGCTTTGCTTTCAAGACAGATGATATATTTCCCATAATGAGTACCTCCCTCTTATGATAAGTTAACTATATCACAGGCAAATACGTTGCGCAAGCAAAAATTGCGTTTCGCGTAAAAACTTTCGCATAACGTATTGACAAGACGGCAAGAGTGGTGTATCGCAAACTTACGCAAAATGAAAAATTGGAGGTGAACGACATGGCTCATATTGATGTGCCGAAGGTGCGAGGTAGGATGGCATACTTCGCTGCATTGGAAGATCTGCCGCCTGTAGATATGGATTCCACAGGCTTGCATCACACGAAATAAACAGCTGTAATCAGGCTCTGCAGGTCGGCGCATTCGCGGCGGCCTTTTGGTGTTGTGCTTTTCTCCGCCCGCTGCCTGCGATATTTTCTTTTGTCAAGTCCGCTTGAGGGCTTGACTTTTTATTTGCAGGCTTAACAGATGCATATTTGTCTTCTCTCTGCATCTGCTTCAAATGATAGTAGAAAGTTGCACGGGGCAGTTGAGCGATTGAGAGCAGTATACTGAGTGCGTGTTTTTGCCTTAGCTTTTGAACTATCAGCGTTTTTTGTGCTGGCGTCGCTCGTCTTCCAAAACCAAGGCTTGCAAATTTTTTAGGTAGTCTACCTCCGCACGCAGCCGCTAAACCTCTGCCAGCAGATCTTCCGTTACCTCCTTCGGCAGCCGCTTTGGCGGACGGCCCTTACTGCTGCGGCCGCGCCGTTCAACGGCAAAGCCTTCCGGCCCTTCCTCCAGGTAGATTTGCTCCCATGATTTGATTCGATCTCTGCTGCTTACCTCAAATCTACGGCAGGTTTCGCTGTAACTCAATTTCTCTTCCTGCATGGTTTCAATCACCAGTTTTTTGAATTCCGGCGTATATCGTTTGTTTGGTACTCCTTTTGGCATAGCAAAACACCCCACTTGTTAGATAGTATATCATACTGTCTAACAAATGGGGTGCAGTTCAGCATTGCGGTGCTGCAGTCTTCTCTTTTTTACTGTTCTGAGATAATGTTTTATTTGTAAGGTTAATTTCCATAGTCCCGTTTGTAAGGTTAAATTCCACACCCAACAGAAATTTACTTTTACAAATAACTGAAGAAGAAATGTGTTTGTATGATGCTTGACAAAGTGCTTGTTGAGGTTTATTATACCATGTATAAATGTAATTAAAATCGTTTCGAATTATAAAGGCACAAAACTCGGATGAGAAAATACTGGTGTAAATTAAAGAAAATAAGGCAAAAGCAGGGATAATCTATGAAAATCAGATTATACAACAGCAAGAATGATATTGTGCAGGTGCTTGCACTGGAGAATGGTGTGCTGATCCGATACGATGGAAATCGTGAAATATGGTGTCCGAATGCGGATTGCTATTTGGACGATGACTATAATCTGGTGGTGGTAAGCGGTCCCAACGGTATTTCTATGCAGATAACCGGTGAGTTTCTGGACTGGGATTGCAAGATGTATGTACCGGCATGCAAGGCTGCGCTGGAACTGCTTTTTAACAGTCGCATTCCAGAGGTACAGGAGCAGGCCTGCCGAGCATCTGATAGTATTGCTGATTCCAAGACTGGTTACGACGTACAGCTGAACCGTGTAATCGAATATCGTGACTGCCGAGGCGTTGTTGACTATGATGAAGAGACGAAAACCTTTATCGGTATCCTGATGGATGCAGAATGCAGTATTTACTTTGCGGGGCATACTGCACAGGAAACGGTAGCAGACTTTCATAAAGCAGTGGATTACTATCTGGGTATCCGGGCATCGTTGATTGATCTACCGGAGAAAAGTGAGCAGAATAAACTGGACTATATTAAGGGGTTCCGGTGTGGCATGAGACTGGGCTCTATCGGTACGATACAGGAGTATCTGAAAAACATCGGCTGTACAGATATTCCGAAAGGTATTCGGAAATTGCGCAAACAAACGAATAAAATCAATCGTAAATACTGTCGGGATAAACTGGAACGCGAAGGTCTTTGGATGAGGCTTACAAAGGATAAGAAAAATACGCCTGCAGCCAGCGCAACGGAATCATTGACAGGTATTCTGAAAGATAATCCGGATTTTGATAAAGCGAAGTTGGAAGATTTGCGTGAAAGGTATGGCCCTATTGATGGGTGAATGCGATTATGATAGGAGAGATAATTATATAGAGAATATAGCTGAATAGATAAATAACGAGCCAATGCGATAGCATCAGCTCGTTATTTAAGTATCCGATTTGGCTAAATCTTCATTGATTATGCGATTGATATAAGCATTTATCGATTCGTTTAACGATGTTGCACGTTCCTGTATCTGAGCTTTTTTCCCTCTGGGAACACGAAGCGGAATACGGTCGATTTTCTCTTGCTCATATTTTTTACAAGCGCGTTTACGAGCTTCTGAAGTGGGCATATAGAACCTCCTTATAAAGAGTATGATATCATATAAAAATATCGACAGTGAAATGCAATATCTGTTGAATTTTTACCTTTAGGTATGATGCCATGTATGGTATAATATTTAAGAAGACAAAAACAGCAGCTGACAAGGGCGGCAACCCTTGTCAGCCTGCGCAGGTGACACCCCACCTACACAACGGATAAAATCCGCACCGCAATAACAGTATACCTTTTTTTGCTTAAGACCGCAATATAGGTTGCACAAGTTTTCAAGAAGTGATATATTCTGTTCCTTGGTGTGTAATTTTTGCGAGTGTGTAGGCTTAAAACCTGCATACTTTTTTGCTTTTCTATCACTTTTCAGGATTTTTATAAATCCTAAAAACCGAAAAACCGCGAATGCAAAATTACACAATGGGAGGAAAACTATGGAAAATGCTTTTAAGCCTCGATGCTGCGGTATATGGAGCGTGCTAAGCAAGGAACAACTCAACTTCGCAAATATTATCAACGAGTTTATTGATAATGCTCGGGCAGCGGCTGCAACAAGGATTACTGTACATCTGGTGCAGACGGATACTGATGAATTTTCACTGGAAGTCACAGACGATGGATACGGAATGGCCAGGGAGGATTTTGATCAGATTTTCAGTGTTGGGGCTCTGCAAGGCGCGTTGGCCTATAAGAGATGTGGAATGGGCCTGAAGGTTGCTTTAGCTAACGCTGATCCGGAAAATCTTTCGTGGGAAATCCGCACCAAAACCACCAATGGTGAGTGCTCGTACATTGGTGCACCATATGCAGAGCAGATGGCGTTTGAATCGCTCAGTCCTAAAGAAATGAAAAGACTGAGAAGATCGGGAACGATTATTTCGTCGATGCTCTCGCGCAGCGTTTTTGAGCGCGGATTGGAAGGCACGGAGAGTGATGAAGAACGGATTGCGATGCTGGTTGAGATACTGCGGGTGACGTATGCACCGTTGCTTCCGAAGGAACAGCAGGAAGAGGAGGACAGCCATCTCAGTATTCAGTTGCTATGGACTCCGCTGCTTGGCCAGAAACAGATCATTGATTTGATGGCGCTTTCACCGATTTGGGCACAGCAAAACGTGGGCTATGACCGTGCAAATATCGTAAAGCATGATAGCGAAGTGTATGCACAGTATACTTTTGGAAAGATTAACCCGATGCCGGAAAACTGGCGATTTTATCGCGGCGATCGCAAGTCTGCAGGCCTGATGGTATACTTACACGGCCGATTAGTCCAGTATGGTATCTTTTCGGAAATCTGGAATTGTGAAAATCCGCGTCAAAATGATTTTTTGTTTGTGGTGAATTTGGATGGCGTTGTCACTAAACTTCCGCTTTGTAATGGGGGTAAGACGCAGTTGAAAATAGAAGACACCACAGTGCATGATTTTCTTCGCTGGGTACAGCAGACCTGTCCAGAGCCGCTCAAGGGATAAAGCGTGGTCAACTGGCTGACGCAAAACAGATGAATTAAACGTATAGCGATATACAGGAGAATATAGCGTAGCGCTTATGATGTATGAATATATGGAATTCGCAGATCAAACCTTAGTTACGCATTCGCGGGTATTGGGAGAAGGCAACAGCGAGACGGTGCAGGTCCATTTTGAGCGACCGAAAATGGGTGGTTTTGATTCCGCACGGTGTGAACTGCCGTCTTATCGATGGTTGATGTGCGATGGCTTTACAGAGCAGGAAACCGCATATTTCACGGAATTTCTACATCATAATGCACACTTACTGTTTCGCTATGCACGAGTTGGAGGGATTTTAAGTTCCTTCGAACAGAAGAAATAAAAGGCCAAGCATTTCTGTGTATTACTGATGAACAATAGAAACGAGGATTAAAAATGATTGATAAGCGAATTGGACAGCGTTTTAAGCAGTGCAGGGAAAAACTTGGCCTGACACAAGAGGAGTTTGCAAAGAAGATGGGTGTGACCATCAATTATATCTCTACGATTGAACGCGGCATGACGTTTCCGCGGTGCGAAAAGCTGGTTCAACTACTGAATGCGCTTGGAGTTCCGGCGGATGCTGTGTTCTGCGATGTCTTGACGAGTTCGCCGGATTATCAGACTTCAGTGCTTTCAAAAAAGCTGGAAAATCTTCCTGTTGCATCACAACAGCGTATCCTGCAGGTCGTTGAACTGATGATTCAGCAGGAGCAGGATGCATTTTCGGAGTCGCAGCTTTAAGAAATCGCAATGAAATTTGCAAATCCTTTTGCGTTAAAATCGAATATTAACGACAAGAGGAGTAGTTATTATGAAAGAAAATGCATTGGACATATTCGTGGAAGACCCATTGAAGGAATTGTCTGAAGAAGTTATACAAAAGATGCCTCAATTTGATACTTTTGATGAATTTGCAGAGCGTATGTTGCCTATAACCAGATTTAATGCTAAACATCGTACACTTCTGAAAGCCGTTTTTTCATTTCTGGATCATGGTGTTTACTGCATGACGACGAATATGTTATTTTATGCAATCACTGGATCCAATGAGCGGAAAGCAACTGATGTACAGCGGAAAGCAATTTACGATCTTATGTCTGATATGAAGAGTGATATTGTGTGCGTGGGAATATCATGTAAGGATCAAATGATAGCTTCGGTTGGAACGGCACTTATTGCAGAGGTAGCTATAATATGTGAGAAAAAGGGAATCGCAGAGTACAGAATTCAGGAGAACGCACTATATCAGTATTATCAAAAAGCTGTTATCCATAAGGAGAACGGGATTGCGAAGCATATTGTTCAGGAATGCGTGTGCTGGGACTATTAAGAATTAAGAATCTACTGATTATCGATTTTTTATAACTCGGAGGCGATAGGTTCGTTTTGAAGGTGCATTTTTGACGCTTGATACAGAACTTTTTAGCAGCGAATGCCGTGCAGCAGGAAAGAAGTCACCATGCAAACCAATAACTGTACCCTGGCGAAATAAAAACGATGATGCAAAGAGCCTGTGAAATTTTTTCTGTAAAATAACCTAAGCAAGGTCCTTCTATGATAAAATAAATATCATTAGGAGGGCCTTTTATTATGGCAAAAGAAGATGTATTGGTAACCACTCAGGAACCACATTGGCAGACAGAGTGGGATACTGAATATATTCAAGATGAGGAAAAGGAGAAGTTTTCGCTTAAAACATGCGATGGGGAACTGGTTGGATTCGTTGCATATGAGATTCGTGCTAAATATGTTGTAGTCAGAATTGTATATATGGAAAGTCATCCGGAAAGCAATCCTACGTTAGTCAGCCATAAAAAGTATGATGGAATTGGAAAGGCGTTAATTGCGGCAGGTATTGCACTTTCTGTAAACAACGGTTGTTATGGTTGCGTTACTCTTGAAGCAAAAACGACAGAGTTAGCAATGCATTATTACAATGCATATCATGCAATCCCGTTAACGTCGGTTGGTGGACCTCAACGTTTCATGTTTGATGGCGATGTGTCGTTAGCTATTATCTCTGATTATTTGACCGATTCTGGAAAGGAGAATTTATAATGGCAGCAATCAATTATAAAGGCGAACCCGTTCGTTCGGACGCGAAATGGTATTTTGATCGATGCAGCGGTGAAGCAGATATTTTTGACGGCATCTTTTTTGAGATGTGTAAAAGGTTCAATGTTCGCTGGAGTGCAGCAACTCCGAAAGAAAAACTCTTTATTGAAGGGATTACTCGATTTGAGTATGAAAAGGATTATGCTAAGCGAATGGGATTGCCTACAGATTTTATTATATAATGTTTTATTTGTAAGGTTAATTTCCATAGTCCTGTTTGTAAGGTTAAATTCCACACCCAACAGGAATTTACTTTTGCAAATAACTGTGTTCTCTATAATAGAAACTTTTCATTGACAATTTACACGAAAATGCTATAATTTATAGCGATTAGGTTACAGATGCTTGTGGGGCCTGTAACCGGAGGAGTCTCTGCGGAGGCTCCTTTTTTATGTCGGCTGCAGGGAGAAATGATAACTTTTACAATATACTTGCACATGCTCACCCGGACAGCTCCCGAATCTCCTCCTGAATGAGTTTTCCGGCAGCGGTGGCAAGCTGGTCCATCCGCTGGATACGGACCAGATCCTGTCCATAGATCGTCCGTGCGTCGGGGGCGCTGGCGTTCTCGCCCATAAAGACGGCAGCGACCCGGACGCCCTGCTGCCGCAAAGCACGAACCTCCTCGGCGGTGTCCTGCACGCCTGCTTCGCCATCGTAGCTGCGGCTGAGCGGCACCTTGCCGGTGGGGAGAATTTTGCGGCTGTCATCCGGGCTGGCATCGGTCAGCAGGATCAGCAGATGCCGATCTGCCGGAGCGGTATCCAGCAGCTTTCCGGCCATGCGCAGCGCCAGTCCGTCCCGATTCCAGCCGGCGGCAAAGTAATTGAAAATTTTTCTTTCCGCGTTTTTCTCGCTGAAATCCTTGAGAATCCGCACGACCGTATAACCGCGCAGACTGCAGAAGCTGCTGACGCGGACCGGAATTCCGCAGGTAGCCAGACTGCGGGCCAGAATGTAGCCTTGCGCTGCGATAGTCTCCTGACAGTGCAGGCGCGAGGCCGAACCGTCCAGCAGCAGATCCACCGTAAAGCCGGGATTGTTTTCCTCCTCGCTGCGGAGAAATACCTTTCCGTCCTTCAGTACCGGAAGCCGCCAGATGCGCTGACTATCGACATGTCCCTGTCGGGCGGAAACGGCATCCGGCTGCTGCTGCACCTGCATGCAGTTGCGGATGTGCTCGGTCAGCCGCAGAATGGAGCTTTGATACAGGTCATTGTTTTTGAGGAAATCTGCACGGTTCCGTTCGGCCTGCTCGGCCGCCTGATCGAAAAGGTGCTGCACATCGGCACGCATGGTTTTGCCTTGCACCGTTTCACCGCGGGTAAACCAGAGGTGACAGCCGAGATGGTTTCCGGTGCAGAGCCGCTGTTCAATCAGCGCCAGCTCCCGCGGGGGATACAGACTGCGGCCGAAACAGCCTTCCACATAATCCCGGTCCTCGTTTTCGCGGTCGCCGGATTCCAGCTGCGCGCGAAGCGCATTGGACGCCCGCACCATGCCGTTTTCTCCGGCCGCCGCAGAGCGGTCGATGGCCAGATCGTCGGTGCGGACCATTTCGGTCGTGAACAGCTTGGTCAGCAGCGGCACCCATCGCTCCCCGAAATGGAGGGTGAACGGCTTTTTTGCATGGGCAGTACCGTCAAAGCGCAGATATTTCCGGAAGGCTGTCCGTACTGCCTCTGTCAGTTCCTCACCGCTCAGCGTGCCGGGGCAGGCAAGCGCCGCCGACAGACCTTTTTCCCAAGGCGCCAGCACAGGCGGCTTTTGTCCGAGCACAGCTTTCCAGCGGGCGGACTGAAGCGCGTATACCAGCTGGTTTTTCGCCATCCATTCCTGTCGGGAAAGCTGGTATTCCGAGGCAAAAAAGGCAGCCGCATGCGCCTGCCGCAGTCCCGCCAGCGCGGGGCGCTCCGGCAGCTCTTTTTCGTAGACGGCATTTTCCAATGCCAGCCATGCCAGATCGTCATACATGGCCTGATGAGCGTCACCCGCCCACGAGGCAAACAGCTTTTTTGGCAGATCTTCTCCGAACCACTTGTGCACCAGACCGATCACGCAGTTCATGTAAAGATCGGGCTGACCGTCCGAACGCATCGCCAGAAACTGCGGTTCAAACCGATAATCTCCGCAGGCGGTCCAGATCTGATTGATAGCCCGCCGCTGACGGGCACTGTAAGCAGAAGTTCCCATATCAGTCGGTAAACAGGCGGGCACGGTCCAGTTTGGCCGGAATGCGGGCGGCGATGATGTCTCGGATCAAACCCTGTTCATAGCTGTCGAACGCCTTGTTTGTGATGCCCATATCGAGCGCGGTTCCGGCACTGAGTCCCTTTTGGATCAGCCGCAGCGCATCCAGCATGCCGCGGAGATCGAGTGCCCTGGAGGAAATCTCGGCATTCTCGCACTTTTTCTGCAGATCCAGAAACAGCTGTACAAATTGTTCGCGATATTTCTTTTCCAGGGTGGGAAATTCCTCGGTCAGCAGCCGTTCCAGATTGTCGCCGTCAATGGCGGGCACCTGAATGACAGCGAAACGGCTGGTCAGCGCCTCATTCAGCTCACGGGTACCGGCGTAGCCGTAGTTCATGGTGCCGATGAACCGCGCGGCCGGATCGACGTCCAATCGGTCATAGCCCGGCACGTCAATCGAACGGCGGAAATCCAGTGTGGCGTGCAGCACCGCCAGCGCTTCGTTTTTCGCCATGTTGATCTCGTCCAGAACACCGAAGCCGCAGTAGCGTGCGTAGCGAACACGCGCCTTTTCTGCTTTCATCATAGCATGCGGACTGGCGAAAATCAACAGCGGGGAAGGGGGAGTTGCCATTAAAAAACGGGAGAAACCGCAGTTTCTCCCGTTGGGTATTTGCATACCGTTTTTTTGCCTGGCAACAAAATTTGCAATGATATCGCTGTCAGCGGTGTCCATCATAGAGCCGGATTTCAATACCTTTTTCAGCAGTGCAATAACGCGATCTTTGTCTGAAATCTCTGCAAAGCGTACGCAGGCTGTTTCGGGCAAAATCGGCCTTGCCTGCGGACGGGTTTTGCATGTCGGTTTTATATATGTAATTTTGTGCGATATGTACGCGGCGTTAGGCAGGCTGTACGAAATACCTCCGGTGGGATTTAGCTATCCTGCCAAATTAAAAAAATAAATAAAAAATCCGTTGACTTTTCATTCGGTTTCGGTTATATTAACATCACAAAGGGAACGAGCACGAGCTCGTAAAACAAAGAGCACGAGCTCGATAGAATGCGATCACGGGCTTCTGAAACCGGCGGCATGATTTGCTGAGAACTGCCGGATATGCTATTATTTACCGGAGAGGAAGTGAAAGCCCGATGAAAGTAACGATCAAGGAAATCGCAGAACGTGCGGGCGTTCACCGAGCTACGGTAGATAAGGTCCTGCATAACCGGGTCGGTGTAAGCGATGAAGTGAGAATGAAGGTGCAGCACATCATCAATGAGATGGGCTACACGCCGAATCCTGCCGGCCGCGTACTGCAAAAGCAGGGCAAGAAGTACCGCATCGAAGCGATACTGGTCGAGGTTGACGCACTGCCGTTCCTCAAGGCCGGTATCGAGCAGGGCGTACACAATCAGGTCGGCTTTGATATTGAAGTCACCTACGCCATCAGCAAATTTCAGGATGCCGAACGGCAGAAGGAATTTATTGATAACGCTATCGCCGCAAGGGCGGACGGCATCATCATCAGCCCGATCAATTCCGAGCGCGTCCGAAAGGCGATCGACAGAGCGGTGGATTCCGGGATACCGGTCGTTGCCACCAACGCCGATATCGACGGGACAAAGCGAACCTGCTGCGTCGGCATCAACAACCGCAAGGCCGCCCGCATTGCAGGCCGTCTGATGGGTCAGTTCCTCGGCGGCAAAGGAAAGATCGCAGTGGTTTCCAGCGCGATCGCCTCCGAGAACAACAACTATTACGTTCGGGTCCGTGAAACCGAATTTGCGGACTTCATCCATAAAGAATATCCGGACATCGAGATCATCACCACGCTGGACAGCTTTGAGGATCCGCAGATCACTTACGAAAAGACAGTCAAACTTCTGCGGGATTACCAAGACCTGCAAGGTATCTACATCACCTGCGGCGGCGTCTCCCAAGTGGGACGGGCGCTGGAGGAGAGCGGGAGAGCGAAAGACATCCGCGTGATCTCCTTTGAGGATTACCCCGAGGTTGTAGACCTCATCCGAAAGGATGTTATCGACTGTACGCTTGCCGGAGAGCTCCAGCAGCAGGGCGAGATACCGGTACAGATCATCATGGATTATCTGGTATTCGGCAAGGAACCCGAACAGCAGCAGATTTTTACCGATATTCGCGTACTGGTAAAGGAAAGCCTGTAAATCAGTTGAAAAAAATATTTGCTTTCTGGAGCAAATATTTTTTACAGGGTTACGAGCACGAGCTCGTTCCCGAAATATTTTTTTAGAGAAGAACGAGCACGAGCTCGCAATTCGCGCAAAGAGAAGAAACGGAGAAAGAAGGAGGAAGCAGCATGGCAAATCCAGAGTATGTACTGGAAATGCGGGATATTGTAAAGGTATTTCCCGGCGTGCGTGCGCTGGACGGCGTTAAACTGCAGGTTCGGCCCGGCAAGGTGCACGTTATCTGCGGCGAGAACGGCGCAGGTAAATCCACGCTGATGAAGATCATCAACGGTACTTACGTTGCCGATGAGGGCGAGATGTTCTATAAGGGCGAGAAGATCGGTCCCCACACCGTGCAGGATACCCTCAAAATGGGCATCGCAATGATCTATCAGGAGCTCAATCCGGTGCTCGAAATGACCATCGCAGAGAACATCTGGCTGGGCCGCGAGCCGAGAAAGGGCAGGTTCGTAGACTTCGGCAAGATGCAGAAGGACACGCAGGAGCTGCTCGACAAGCTGGATATGCCGTACAAGGCAAATCAGAAGATGTACGAGCTGTCCATCGCAGGCCACCAGCTGGTCGAGATCGCAAAGGCAATCTCGTGCAACGCATCGGTCATCATCATGGATGAGCCGTCCTCGGCCATCGGTGACGAGGAGATCAACGTATTGTTCAAGCAGATCTTCTCCCTCCGGGAACAGGGCGTAGCGATTTTGTACATCACCCACAAGATGGACGAGATCTTCCGCATCGCGGACGACATCACCATCATCCGCGACGGCCAGTGGATCGAAACCGGTCTGGCAACCGATTACAACCCGGATAAGCTGGTCGCCCGCATGGTAGGCCGCGAGATTACCAACGTATTCCCCAAGGACACCACGGTGCCGATCGGCGACGTTATCTTTGAGGTAAAGGAGCTGACACAGGAAAAGGCCGACGGCGGCCGCTTCCGAAACATCAACTTCCAGCTCCGCGCAGGCGAGATCCTCGGCTTTGCCGGTCTGGTAGGCGCAGGCCGAAGTGAGGTCATGCGTGCCATCTTTGGTCTGGATCCCATCTCCTCCGGTTCGGTTTATCTGAACGGCAGGGAAGTGCACATCAAGAACACCCGTGATGCCATCAACCACGGCATCGCAATGGTAAACGAGGACCGCCGTACCTACGGTCTGGTGCTCGGCCGCAGCATCCACCACAACGTATCGCTGGTAAACCTGAAGAAATATACCAAGGGCCTGATTGATGACAGGAAGATCAGCAAGGACGTTGAAAAGATGCGTGAGCTGCTTCAGATCAAGATCGCAAACGAAGATGTGGAAGCAGGCACGCTCTCCGGCGGCAACCAGCAGAAGGTCGTACTGGCCAAGTGGCTGGTAGGCGATGTTAAGGTCATGATCCTCGACGAGCCGACCCGAGGCATCGACGTCGGCGCAAAGTCCGAAATTCACAAGCTGATGACAAAGTTTGCTCGTGAGGGTATGGGCATCATCATGATCTCTTCCGAGCTGCCTGAGGTCCTCGGCATGAGCGACCGTGTGGTTGTTATGCAGGAGGGTATTATCCAGGGTACTCTGGATCGTTCAGAAGCAACGCAGGAAAGCATTATGAAACTGGCTACGAGGGGAGTAGGAAAACAATGAGCAAACAGGCAGAGAAGAAGTTTAATTTCGGTCAATTCTATGGCAAATACGGTATCGCACTGATCTTTGTTGTAATTTTCATCGCAGCATCGCTTTTCGTTCCAGGCTTTCTGAGCACGTATAATCTCAAGAGCATCCTGCTGGCGATCGCCTGCACAACAGTGCTTGGCTTCGGTGCAACATTCATCATCATTCTGGGCCACATCAACATCGCGTACGGCTCGGAAATCGCGTTTATAGGCTGTATCGCCTGCATGGTTGACGTTGCCACCGGTTCCGTATGGGCCGCTATCGCAGTAGCACTTGTAATCGGCGTTGTACTCGGCGCTTTGACCGGCTTTATCATCACAAAATTCAGTATTCCGGCATTTATCATGACCCTCGCACTAACCGAAGCTGCCCGCGGCGGTGCGGTACTGGTAACCAAGGGCAACACGATCTCCGGCATTTCCAGCGGCTTTACCTTTATGGGCCAGGGCTATGTAGGCCCGATCCCGATGGCGGTTATCATCCTGCTGATCTGCTTCGCAATCATGTGGGTCATCCTCAACAAGACTCCGTACGGCCGCTACATCTACGCGGTAGGCGGCAACTCCAAGGCAGCGGAGGCTTCCGGTATCAGTCCGAAGTCCGTAACCTTTAAGGCATACCTGCTTGATGGTGCACTGGTCGGCGTCGGCAGCCTGCTGCTGATGGGCCGTCTGAACTCCGGTGTTCCGGGCGCCGGCCTCTCCTATGAGATGGACGCCATCACCGCTGTTATCGTAGGCGGTACCTCGATGTCCGGCGGCTCTGGCACGCTGCTTGGTACGCTGGTAGGTGCTATCATCGTTGGTATCATCAACAACGTACAGACCCTGATGGGCGTTGACTCCAACATCCAGAAGATCGTCAAGGGTGTTATCATCGTCGGCGCGGTTATCATCGACGTAGTTACCAAAAATTCTGCGAAGAAGGCACGCTAATCCCAAACTGTTGTATTCAATTTTGTGCGGAGGCTCCGCTTCCGCACAGATTGGTAAAGAGAAGAAGAAACGAGAAATGATAATTTAGGAGGAAATTATTATGAAAATCTGGAAACGCATCGGCGCAATGGCAATGGTAACGGCATTTTCGGCACTGGCACTCACCGGTTGCGGCGGCGGCAGCAGCAGCGGCGGTGATTCCGCAGGCAGCGACGGCTGGAATATCGGCTATGTAAACCTTGCCGATACCGACGTATTCTGCATGGCTCGTGAGAGCGCGTTGACCACAGAGCTTGATGGTACCGGTTACTCCGTATCGTTCTCTGACGGCAACAACGACAACCAGAAGCAGATCGACCAGACCAACGCATTCCTCGCAAAGGGTGTTGACGCGCTCATCCTCGTACCAGCTGACTCGGATGCAATCGCTCCGGCTATCTCAGCTGCGAACAGCAATGGCACTCCGGTTATCTGCCTCGGCATCAAGGCGAACTCCGGTGACTTCACCTTCGTAGGATCCGAGAACTACGACTCCGGCCACATGCAGGGCGAGTACATGGCAGAAAACCTGCCGCAGGGCGCTAAGGTTCTGTATCTGGCAGGCACCGCTGGTCTGCAGCACTCCGCTGACCGCCGTCAGGGCTTCAAGGATGCTCTGAGCGAAGCAGGCCGCGATGACATCACCATTCTGGCTGACCAGGACGGCGATTACGTTAAGGACGAAGCAATGCGTATCTGCGACGCTTGGATTCAGACTTACGCTTCGGGCGGCAAGGCCGATTTCGACGCAGTTGTATGTGCAAACGACCAGATGGCTCTGGGTGCTGTGGAATCCCTGAAGGGCGCAGGTCTGCTGACCAATGCCGGTGAGATCCTCATTACCGGTGTTGACGGCTCCGACGACGGTCTGAAGGCTGTTAAGGACGGCTATATGTGCCAGACCGTTCTGCAGGATGCAGCAGGTCAGGCTAAGGCTACCCACGAAGTTCTCGAGAAGCTGAAGAACGGTGAGACTCCGGACAAGGAAGTTATCGTTCCGTTCCAGTCCATCACCAAGGACAATGTTGACGAGTACCTGAAGTAAGCATCACTTCATTTCGACCACATCTAATGCATATCACTTTTCCCCCCTGCGGGGCAGTCCCGCAGGGAGGAGAACAAGCAGCCAAAAGGAGAATATACCATGGAAACTTTGAGAATTGGTCTTGTAGGCACCGGCGGCATTGGCCGCACCCATATCGAGCGCATTAACAACACCCTGCAGGGCGGCAAAGTTGTTGCTTGTGCAGATCCGGCAAGTGCATTCGGTATGTCCGTTGCCGAGAAGTACGACATCAAGGGCTTTGAGAACCCGATCGATATGATCAACGATTCCGAGATCGATGCAGTCATGTGCACCACCTCTGATCCGTATCACGAGGAATATGTTCTGGCCTCCATCGCAGCCGGCAAGTATGTGTTCTGCGAGAAGCCGCTCGCTCCCAAGGCAGACGCGTGCAAGCGCATCGTTGAGGCGGAGATGAAGGCAGGTAGGAAGCTGGTTCAGGTCGGCTTCATGCGCCGCTATGACGAAGGCTACAAGCAGCTGAAGGCAGCGGTTGACAGCGGCAAGTACGGCGAAGCCCTGTTGCTGCACTGCGCACACCGCAACCCGTCTGTTCCGGATGACTGGGACAACTCCATGGCAGTTGAGAACTCCATGGTTCACGAAATCGACGTTCTGCGCTGGCTGCTCGGCGAGGATTACGCTACCGCTGAGGTTCGCTACGGCAAGTCCACCAACAACGGTCCGAAGGACCTGCACGACCCGCAGATCATGATCTTGACCACCAAGTCCGGCGTCCGCATCGACGTTGAATCCTTCGTAAATAACAAGAATGACTACGACATCAAGTGCGAGATCGTATGTGACGGCGCGGTGCTCAACATGCCGAAGCCGAATTACATCTCGGTAAACGCAAATGCAACCACCGGTCAGGCAATGTACACGGATTGCTTCCAGCGCTTTGCAGATGCATATAACGCAGAGATCCAGACCTGGATCAACGCTTCCAAGGCAGGCTACGTTGACGGCCCGACCGCATGGGATGGCTACTGCTGCCAGGTTGCTGCGGCTGCAGCTTCCAAGGCACGCGAAACCCAGACCATCCAGCCGGTCGTATACGACGAGATGCCGGATTTCTACAAGAAGTAATTCAATTATTTTATATCACTTTAGCATTTTCACTTAGACCCTAACTTCTCTCTTTTTTCTTCGGCGGGTGTGCGGCAATCCGCGCACCCGTTGCCTATTTTCAGGAGGTAATCTTTATATGAAACTCGCAATTTGCACGGATGTTTTTGCTGATCTGTCCTACACGGACATGCTCGATAAGATAAAGTCTCTCGGTATCGACGCGGTTGAGATGACCGCAGGCGGCTGGGGTGCGCGCAAGCACTGCAACACCGCGGAGCTGCTTGCGGACGAAGGCAAGCGCAAGGAATTCATGGGCGAGCTCGAGAAGCGCGGCATGCGTATTTCTGCTCTGAACACGTCCTGCAACCCGCTTTGGCCGAGCAAGACCGGTGAGGAATACAAGAAGTCCATGTACGACTGCGCTACGCTGGCAGGTCTGCTGGGCGTTAAGAAAATCGTTGCCATGGCAGGTCTGCCGGCCGGCAACGAGACCGACACCACCCCGAACTGGATCACCTCTACCGTTTCCTGGCCGGACTTTATGGCTCCGGCTTACGAGTACCAGTGGAAGGTAACCATCGAGTTCTGGAATGAGTTCATCGCACACTGCAAGAAGTGCGGCATCGAGCACATCGCTATCGAGGAGTTCCCGGGCACCATGGTTTGGTCTGCTTCGACCCTGCTCAAGCTGCGTGAGGCTACCGACCCGATGCTCGGTATCAACCTCGACCCGTCCCACATGATGGTTCTGGGTGCTGACCCGATCGCAGCTGCACGTGCTCTGAAGGGCTGCATCTTCCACGTTCACGGCAAGGATGCCCGTATCGAGCGTGGTCTGGCTGACACCGACGGCATTCTGGAGCCGCGTCCTGTTACCGAGTCCGCTGACCGCGTATGGAACTACGTTGCAGTCGGCTGCGGCAAGGATCTGCAGTGGTGGAAGGAATTCTTCTCTGTATGCCACATGATGGGCTACGACGGCGACGTTTCGCTCGAGATGGAGGACCTGACCATGACCGTTGATGCCGGTGTCAACACCTCGATCGACGCACTGCGTCAGACCATCAGCCAGTAATTTTACAGTTCGCCGTCTTTACGGCAATGCTTCATCTGTTAAAACCCCGGTCTGCACTTGTTTGCAGACCGGGGTTTTTGATGAGGGATATGATTATATTGATATACATATTCCCAATTTTGATGGTATGTACACCAAACGATTGAAAGCATATAAACATATACGCATTTATTTGCTATCCATAAGCGGCCACTGTTCTTGAGGCAGATTACTTGGTTTGCTTACAGCGGTCAATCCCTTCTTCTCCTACAGTTTGTGGGCGGGAGAAGGTGAATGCGTTATGAAGGGAAAAGCATTTCGTCTTTTTATTTGTGTGGTCATCGTACTGCACATTTCCCTTATAAATGCGCGATGACCGCTCGGATGGGACCCGAACGGTCATCGACTTAATGATGATCTAAAAGGTGATTGATCGTGGAACAGTGTCCACCATTTCTATGTTTATTATACGCTCACGGCTCTGCCTTTGTCAAGGTAGAGCTTGGACTACTACAACAACCGCAGGATCAAGGCAAAGCTAAAGGGCCTGCCGCCTGCAATTCACAGACAGCAAGCCCTTTCGGCTGCTTGAACAATTTTTGCGTTGAATTTTTGTCTAACTTTTGGGGGTCATTCACGACCGAGTGTGCATTTTCTTTACTTTAATCGAGTGTTGCAGACAATGAAAAATACAAAAATCAACGTCATTCTCTATTTTCCATTCTAAATGCTCAATTCAGGATCTTTTCCATCTCAGAGATCATTTCATCAAACAGCTTTGTTGCGTCTTCAATCGGCTTCGGACTTGCCATATCCACGCCCGCGCCGCGCAGCAGCGTGATCGGGTCGGCAGAGCAGCCGCCGGACAGGAAGCCGAGGTAATCCTTCACCGCTGGTTCACCCTCCCGCAGAATGCGGCGCGAAAGTGCAATGGCAGCGGCGTAGCCGGTTGCGTACTGGTAAACGTAGTAATCGTAGTAGAAGTGCGGAATACGCGCCCATTCAAGCGAAATCTCCTCATCTACGTTCATTTCCGGTCCGAAATACTGCTCGTTCAGCTTTTTGTACATTGCGCAGAGCGCTTCGGCGGTCGTGCCCTCGCCGCGCTGGGTCATTTCGTTGGCGGCAAGCTCGAACTCAGCGAACATGGTCTGACGGTACAGCGTGCCGCGGAACTGCTCAAGGAAGTGGTTGATGAGGTACGCGCGCTCCTTCTTATCGGTCGTGACGGACAGCAGGTATTCCATCAGCAGGGCCTCGTTGCAGGTGGATGCAACCTCAGCAACAAAGATAACGTAATCCTGATACGCGGTCGGCTGGGTCTTGTTGGACAGGTACGAGTGGATGGAGTGGCCCATCTCATGCACAAGTGTGAACACGTCGTCGAGCGTGCCCTTGAAGTTGAGCAGCACATACGGGTGTACGCGCGCACCTGCCGAGTACGCGCCCGAGCGCTTGCCCTCGTTCTCGTACACGTCGATCCAACCGTTTGCAAAGCCTTCGCGGAGCAGATTCAGGTAGTCCTCGCCGAGCGGCGCGAGCGCCTTCAGTGCGATCTCCTTGGCCTCCTCGAACGTGAATTTCATTTCCACGCCGTCCACGACCGGCACATACAGGTCGTACATGTGCAGTTCGTCCACGCTGAGCAGCTTCTTTCTCAGCGCAACATAGCGGTACATGGGCGCAAACGAGCGGTGCACCGCATCGATCAGGTTGCGGTAAATTTCGGTCGGCACTTCGTTGCCGTCAAGGGCGGCATCCAGCGTTGAGGGGTACTTGCGGACATTCGCAAAGAACAGCAGCTGCTTGAGCTGCGCGGACAGCGTTGCCGCCGAGGTGTTGCGGAACTGGCCGTACACCGAGTACAGCGAATCGAACGCGGACTTTCGCAGTACACGGTCGTAGGACTGCATGAGCGGGATGAACGTGCTGTGCGTGACGGGGTGCTTATTGCCGTCCTTGTCCACCGCGTCCGGGAATTTGAGGTCGGCGTCGTTGAGCATGGAGTAAATGTCATCCGGGCTGGCGGCCATTTCGCCTGCAGCGGCGAGGATTGCCTCCTCCTTGTCAGACAGCACATGCTCTCGGCGGCGGCGAATGCGGTCGATATTCAGGCGGTACAGCTCCAGCTCGGGTGCTTCGGCGTACAGACGGTTCATGTCCTCATCACTGATGGCGAGCAGCTCAGGGGTCTCAAACGCGGCGGCAGACTGAATTTCGACCGCGAAGCGCGTCACCTGGCTGACCATCTCCTGATACGCGGCGACGCGGGTGTCTTCATCGCTGCGGCGCTGCGCGTAGTGTACGAGCGCGTCAAATGCAAGGCTGATTTCATCATCCAGACGGAAAAAAGACAGCAGAGCAGCGCCGCTTTCGGCCAGTCTGCCGCGGAATGCGGTGATGCGCGGAAGGAACTCCTTGGCCTTCGCTAACGCGGCACGCCAGTCATCGTCGGTCGCAAACAGATCCTGAATCGCCCATTTGTCCTTTTCGGGCACATCTGCGCGGACGGGAATTTTATTGGTTTCCATGGAAATACTTCCTTTCCGGTAGAGTTTTCTCCTCTTATTATGATACTCCAACCGCGGGATTCATGCAAGCGATTTACCGCGATAAAATAAAACATCCCGCTTTCCTTGCAAAAAGCGGGATGTTTGTTATTCTTTCTCCGGCAGCGAACTGCCGTAGGTTTCGAGTGCACGCTTGATATCATTCCACGCAAAACCGCGACGCTGGAGTGCCGCAACGGCTTTTTCGACCTCTTTTCGATCGGAAACGTCACCGCGCAGGCGTTTTTCGAGCAGAGCCAGCATTTGCGCCTCATCCGGGGAGAAGGTCTGCATAGCCGCTTCTGCGGTGTCGCGGTCTATGCCGCGGCGGGTCAGCTCCTGTCGGATGCGTGCCGCGCCGTAGCCCTTGCGCTTGTAGCCGCGCACAACGCTTTCCGCGAACAGCGCGTCATTGAGCATGCTGCGTTCGGTCAGCCACGCAAGCGCGTAATCGGCGGCTTCCTCATCGTGCCCCTTGGCAAGCAGCTTGTCGCGCAGCATTTTCGCACTCAATGCCCGATAAGACAGCTGTTTTGCCGCTATATCGAGGGCTGCGCGGTATTTATCCTCGCTCATTATTCTTCGTCGAGGTCATCAAAATCGTCCGCGTCGATGGAGACTGCCTTGGAGGACGACGGACGCGGTGCCTTATCCGCAGGTTTTTCGGCCTTCTCGGTCGGCACAGCAGCGGAAGGACGTGCCGCATGGCTCTGCGCCAGCTTGCTGCGCTCCTCGGCTACCTTTTCCATGATCTGCTTCTGTACGTCATCCGCGATGTCCGGATGATCCTTGAAATACTGCTTGGCAGCATCACGGCCCTGACCCAGACGGGTATCGCCCATGGAGAACCACGCGCCGGATTTGTTGAGGATGCCGAATTCCACGCCGAGATCGACCAGCTCGCTCGTGCGGGAAATACCTTCGCCGTACATAATATCGAACTCAGCCTGCTTGAACGGGGGAGCGACCTTGTTTTTTACAACCTTTACGCGGGTGTGGCTGCCGATCAGCTCGGTGCCGTTTTTCAGATGCTCCACGCGGCGAACCTCCATGCGGACAGACGCATAGAACTTGAGCGCACGGCCGCCGGTGGTGACCTCCGGATTGCCGTAAATGACGCCGACCTTCTCACGCAGCTGGTTGATAAAGATGGCTACGCACTGGCTCTTGGCGATCGAGCCGGCCAGCTTGCGCATCGCCTGACTCATCATGCGGGCATGCAGACCGACGAAGGAATCGCCCATTTCGCCTTCGATTTCGGCGCGCGGCGTCAGCGCGGCAACCGAGTCGATAACCACGATGTCGATCGCGCCCGAGCGCACAAGCGCTTCCGCAATGTCCAGACCCTGCTCACCGGTGTCCGGCTGGGAGACCAGCAGGCTGTCAATGTCAACGCCGAGTGCCTTGGCGTAAACCGGGTCGAGCGCGTGCTCGGCGTCGATAAACGCAGCCGTGCCGCCCAGCTTCTGTGCCTCTGCAACGCTGTGCAGCGCAACCGTGGTCTTACCGGAGGATTCCGGTCCGTAGATCTCAATGATTCGGCCGCGCGGCAGACCGCCGATGCCGAGTGCGAGATCCAGACCGATCGAGCCGGTCGGGATGTGTTCGATGTTCATGCCGGTGTTTTCGCCCAGACGCATAACCGAGCCTTTGCCGAACTGCTTTTCGATCTGACCGAGCGCAGCGGCAAGTGCTTTCTTCTTATCAGCCGCAGGAGCGACCGGTTCCAACTGCTTTTTGGTAGCCATGATAGCATTTCCTCCTGAAAAAGTTACAAATATGCAAGCCGCAGAGCGGCGGTGTATTCGGATTCGATACACCCATTATAACAGGGTGCCGATTTGAATGCAATGATTTTATCGAAAATTTGTTCGATAAAATTTGATATAAAAAATCCTGCCTGAAAAGGCAGGATTTTCAACGGGTCTTATTTACCCTGTGCGTCGATATACGCCTTCGCATGCTGCTTGAGCTTGTCGAAGGTTTCCTCGCTCAGCACATGCTCGATGCGGCACGCATCCTCAGCGGCGGTCTCAGCGTCCACGCCGAGAGCGGTGAGGAACGCGGTGAGCACGGTGTGGCGCTCGTAAATGCTGGTGGCAATCTGCATGCCGGATTCGGTCAGTCCCAGCAGACCATTCTGGTCGATGGAAACGTAACCGTTATCGCGCAGCAGGCCAACGGCACGGCTGATGCTCGGCTTGGAAAAGCCGGTGTAGTGCGCAACGTCGATCGAGCGCACCTGTCCATTTTTCTGCGTCAGAACCAGGATGGCTTCCAGGTAGTTTTCCGCGCTTTCCTGAATTTTCAATGCACGGACCTCCTTTTTTAAGATACTCTTTTCTGTAGGGCAGCACATGGGTTGGTCCTGCCGCGAAATTCTGTAATAGTATATCTATTTTATCATGACTTGCGTGTTTTTGCAATCTGCGTTGAACAAATTTCAAGCGGAAACAGCGGTCTGTGTTACGGCTGATCGGGCGGGAGCGGATTTTCCGGTGTATTCTGCGGCTCGGGCTGCGGTGCGGGAGCCGGCTGCTCGAACGGCTGCGGCTCGGGCATTTTGCGGTCAATGCTGCGCAGGGTGCGGTGCATGCTGAACAGCATCATAATAAATTCATAGCCGAGCCGTGCAGCAATATTTCCGACGATAAACAGCAGGATCGCCCAGAAAAAGTGGAAAAACAGCAGAATAACGCTGTAAACAGCCAGCGCAGCGACCGTCATGCAGTACAGGATTTTCAGCAGACCCTCGGTGTATGCGTGCCGGAAATTGAGAAAATCATGCAGCTTTGCTGCCGCGCCGTGGTAGTGATTCGGCTTGCGGACAAACAGCGTGTACAGCGCGATGCCGCCCGCAAGAATCAGTAAAAGTGCCAGAATCGGCAGAATCATTGAGAAAAGCGGTGTGTATGTATAGGTGTAAGCGTAATTCATGGTATGCACCTCTCCTTTGGAAATGGGTTGATACATTTTTAGTGTACCATATTCTGCGGGGTTGATAAAGGGAAAGTTGAATAATTGAGAATGGAAAATGGAGAATGGAGAATGCAGGTGAGGGGAAAATCGGTGTATTTATCAGGTGAGAATGGCGTTATCATTAAGAAACGGCGGCAATCGTGGAATTGCAGGGGCGGCCGGCGACCGCCCGCATACCGTTAAATATTACGTTCATTTTCCATTCTCCATTCTCAATTTTTCATTTCAAACCGCCTACGACCATTGCAAATTCCATCAAAATGTTGTACTCTTGATGTACCACCGAACAGGAGAGATACCATGAAAATTTTGCACACTACACCCGCGCAGGACGGGTTTTATATGCCTGCGGAGTTTGCACCGCATGAGGGCTGCCTGATGATCTGGCCGGAACGCGCCGACAGCTGGCAGTACGGCGCCTATGCGGCCCGGAAAGCCTTTCTGCGTGTGATCGAGACGATTTCCGAAAGCGAAAGCATGACCGTGCTCTGCTCGGAAGGGCAGTATGACAACGCGCGTGCGCAGCTGCCCGACCGCGTTCGTCTGGTCGTGATGGAGACTGACGATGCGTGGGCGCGTGATGTTGGCCCGACCTTTGTTATCAACGGCAGGGGAGAGCGCCGCGGCATCGACTGGGGATTTAACGCGTGGGGCGGCGATGTGGACGGCCTGTATCCCTCGTGGGAGAAGGACAACCGCGTGGCGCGCAAGTTCTGCGACCTGGTCAGCAACGACGTATACGACAAACGCGATTTCATTTGCGAGGGCGGCTCCATCCACTCGGACGGCGAGGGCACCGCGCTCGTCACCGAAGCCTGCCTGCTGAGCGCGGGACGCAATCCCGATCTCACAAAGACTCAAATTGAGCAGGTTTTGTGCGATTATCTGGGCGTTTCCAAGGTGATCTGGCTGCCGCGCGGTATTTACAACGACGAGACCAACGAGCACGTTGACAACGTATGCGCTTTCACGGCTCCGGGCGAGGTTGTGCTCGCGTGGACGGATGACGAGACCGACCCGCAGTATGCGCTCTCCAAGGCCAGTCTGGATGCACTGGAAGCTGCGACCGATGCCAGGGGACGCAGAATCAGGGTGCACAAGCTGCCGCTGCCCAAGCCGGTGACTATCACCGCGGAGGAGTGCGACGGCCTTGACCTGTGCGACGGCGAGCCGACCCGTACCCCGGGAGAGCGTCTGGCGGCAAGCTACGTCAACTTCTACATTGCGAACGAGGCTGTTGTCATGCCCGCCTTCGGTGACCCGATGGATGAAAAAGCGCAGGCTATCCTGCAGGAGCTTTTCCCGACCCGTAAGGTGGTTGCGATTCCGGCCCGCGATATCCTCATCGGCGGCGGCAATATCCACTGTGTGACCCAGCAAATCCCGAAAATCTAACAGAAAGGACGAACCAAGCGGTTCGTCCTTTATTTTGTTGTTTTTACTTGAGCAGGCCGTTATCGGTGAAATAGTCGATCTTCATCGCGTGACGGACTCGATCGAGCGTGCCCTGAGCAGTCTCAGCGGCGATTTCGCTGCCCTTCTTGAGAATCTCGTAGACTTCAGGCAGGCGACCCTCCCACTGCGCACGGCGCTCACGCATGGGCGACAGCAGAGACTGCATGACGTTGTTCAGGAACTTCTTCACCTTCACATCGCCGAGTCCGCCGCGCTGGTAGTGCGCTTTCAGCTCGTCAAGGTTCTGGTAGTCCGGCAGGAATTCTGCGAAGTGCTCCGGCTGGCAGAACGCATCCAGATAGGTGAACACGGTATTGCCCTCCAGCTTGCCGGGATCCTGCACGCGGATATGGTCCGGATCGGTGTACATGGACATGATCTTCTCACGAACGACCTCCTCCGGATCTGCAAGGTAGATGCAGTTGCCGAGCGACTTGCTCATCTTCGCCTTGCCGTCCGTGCCGGGCAGACGCATGCAGGCGTTGTTGGAGGGAAGAACAATCTGCGGCATCGTCAGCGTTTCGCCGTAAACCGTGTTGAACTTGTGCACGATTTCGCGGCACTGCTCGAGCATCGGCTCCTGGTCCTCGCCGACCGGAACAGCCGTAGCGTTGAATGCGGTGATGTCCGCTGCCTGACTGATCGGATAGCAGAAAAAACCGACCGGAATGCTGGCTTCAAAGTTGCGCATCTGAATCTCTGCCTTAACGGTAGGGTTGCGCTGTACACGGGACACCGTGACAAGGTTCATGTAGTAGAACGTCAGCTCGGTCAGTTGCGGCACCATGGACTGGATGAAGATGTTCGACTTTTCCGGGTCAATGCCGACCGCAAGATAGTCCAGCGCGACCTTCATAATGTTCTGGCGCACGCGCTCCGGGTGCTCGGCGTTGTCGGTCAGCGCCTGTGCGTCCGCAATCATGATGTAAATTTCGTCATATTTTCCGGAATTCTGCAGCTTCACGCGCTCGGCCAGTGAGCCGACGTAGTGGCCGACATGCAGGTTGCCGGTCGGGCGGTCGCCCGTAAGAATGATCTGTTTCATATCGTAAACGCTCCTTAAAATTCGTTTTTCAGACAGGTTTTCCAGTTTTCGGGCAGTTCCACGTTGGAGGAAATCCACATGGCGAACATGCCGTTGAGCATCGTCCAGTAGCGCAGAAGCCGCCATCGTGCCTCATCCTGCGGAATGCCTTGCTTTTCCGCGATAGCGACAGCCACACGGCGGAAAACGGAAAACGGCGGGTAGTTGCCCTCGATCGGCTCAAGCGAGAACGTCAGCTTCTGGGATGCGTTGCGGAAATACGCGCTGAAATACGTCGGGTTGCGCATGTAAAAATCCAGATAGGCGGTGCCGAGCTGCTCCATGGTCTGCGGCAGGCTTTCGTCCAGACCGCTGAGCGTCAGCTCGAGTGTGCGCGTCAGCTCCTGCATGACGTAGGCACGGCAGGCGTCGATCAGGCGCTCCTTGCTGTCAAAGTGGCGGTAGATGGCGTTGTGACTCACGCCGCACTGCGTTGCCAGCCGTCGGAGAGAAAGATTTTCAAGGCCGTCCTGCGAGATCAGCGTGACCGCCTCCTCCAGCAGCTTGCTTTTCAGATTTCCGTGATGATACTGATCGGCCATTTGCTCACCTCGTTGTTTGTTGTGATGGGTTTATTATAGCCCCCGATGTTGTCGGCGTCAACATTAAAATGTCACAACGATAACCAATTACATTTGCGAAAAATGCGTATAAAATGACGAATTGCATTATCATGGTGAGAATTTATCGTTGCGATGCAAGACAGGATGTTGATGATGTACACACTGTTTTGCGGCAAAAAACACCGATACTCTCCGGAAAAACGGAGAATATCGGTGTTTGCAGCTGCGGTTTAGTAGATTACGACAGTCGAACCGATCGGTACGTTGTTGTAAATCCAGTTGATGTCGTTGTGCTTCATGCGTACACAGCCGTGCGAAACCGGATAGCCGCTGCTGAAGTCGTATTCGGTATCGGTGCCGGGATAGCACAGGCGGGAGTGGAACGCGTAGCCGGTGCCCGGGTAGAAGCCTACAACCGGACGAACCGTGTAAGTACCGGTGGTCCAGCCTGCCTTCAGCTTGTAGCTGACGGTGGTCACGCCGACCGGAGTCGGGGTGGAGGCAGCGCCGGTGCCGACGATAAAGCTCTTGGTCAGCTTCCAGTTGCCCTTGGAGCCGGTGAATACGTTTACATGCTGGTATGCGCGGTTGATCCAGACCAGATAATTGGTGTTGCTGGAGTAGCCCTTGGCGTTGATCCAGACCTCCTTGGTGGTGGTGGAGTAGTCGTTGTTAGCCGCGTAGGACGTGGTGTAGTTGCCGCGGTAAACCGAGGATACCTGCTTGAGGATAGCGGCAGCATCGCGCTGTGCATACCACTCGGCAGAGTAATTCTCGATCGGAACGGTCTTCTGGGCGTAAACCTGCTCGGTCTCGCCGGTGGACGGGTTGTCGTAGAGCAGCTTGAAGCCGATCGCCGTGCTGGTCTTCATATTCTTGGTGAAGGTGAAGGTGCTGGTGTGGCTGGAGGTCTTGTCGTTGGTCAGCTCGAAGCTGTTGTTCGTGCAGCCCTTGATCGCGGAGCCGTCCTGATACCAGATTGCAGTGCAGGTAACGCCTTCCTTTACGCCGGAGAAGCTGACCTTGGCAGTCAGCG
The DNA here is from genome assembly GCF_027665985.1 of Butyricicoccus sp. AM78-15b2TA. Classification (NCBI taxonomy): domain Bacteria; kingdom Bacillati; phylum Bacillota; class Clostridia; order Eubacteriales; family Butyricicoccaceae; genus Butyricicoccus; species Butyricicoccus sp. AM78-15b2TA. The sequence continues at coordinate 103,944 of NZ_JAQEHY010000006.1, read as the reverse complement.
AGCCGCCGGCCTTAACCTTATCTGGAACGGTCATCGTGATCTGAACGCCATCCAGACCGGGATCGATGTTGTCGATCGTGTGGTCGGCCTTAGCCGTTACCGTGCAGCCGACCATGCGGGTGTCTACGGTGCCGATCTTGCCGGTGCCGTCAACCGTGGTGTTCTTGCCGGCCAGAACCATCGTGCCGACCGTGCCGGACAGCGTGATGCGGTTGCCGGAGCCGCGCAGTACGGAAACGGTATCCGCGTCGCCCTTGAGCAGGATGGTGTTGTTGCTGCCGGTGATGGTGATGGCATCCGAGGTCATGCCTTCGAGCACGATCGTGCGGCCGGAAGCGGTGATCTCGATGTTGGAGACTGCGCCGTTGTAGCCAACGGAGCCGCCCTTGCCCGCGATAATGAGCGTGTTTACGGACGAAGTGCTGTCCATCTTAACATCAGCCGTGCCTGCCGGATCAACAGCAAGCGTAGAGATGCTGGTCTGCTTGGTAGCATTCAGTACAGCGCGCTCCTCGCCCTTGAGGACGATGCGGTGCGAGCTGCTGACGGAATCGAGCGAAATTTCATTCGTGGGAGCGGCAAAGATCCAGTCGCCGTCTGCGACAGCACCGGTCAGAGCGATGCTCGGATTGGTGAGTACGGTGCCGCCGGCCAGCTCAGTCGGTGCGCTGTCTGCGTTGGTGGCAGCTGCAATGCGCACGATCATGGTGACGAACTGTGCACGGGTCAGCTTGTTCGACGGAGACAGTTTGGTAGCAGAGGTACCGTTTACAACGCCCTGGCTGATCAGAGCGGCAGCAGCCTGCTTCTGCTCGGTAGTCATGGAGGAGGTATCGGTGAAGCTGCTCAGCTCATCGGTAGCGGTCTCTGCGCGGTCGTACGCGAACGCACGAGCCATCAGCACGAAAGCCTCGGCACGGGTAGCTGCAGTGTCAAAGCTGCGGTTGTCGTTTGCGGTGATCAGGCCGAGGTGGATGGCCTTGCCCAGATCCTCGCTGTACCATGCGGACTGCTGGCTGGCAGCCAGACCGGATACACTATCGGCCTGCGTTGCGCCAAGCGCACGGTTGAGGATAACGATAGCCTCGGAACGCTTGACCGAGTTGTTCGGCATAATTTTGCCGTTGATGCCCTTCAGAAGACCCAGCTCAACACCCTTGCGCAGCGAAGCGGCAGCCCAGTGACCGTCGATGTCCGGGAAATCCGTGGTCGCCGGCTCGGAAGGTGTGGTCGGGTCAGTCGGAGTCGTGGGTTCGGTGGGAGTGGTCGGAGTCGTCGGTTCGGTGGTCGTCGGAACGGCGGTCTGCTCCAGTGCAAACGGGAGCGGATCGAGCATCAGATACTGCGGCATGTACTTAGATGCACCGGCACGCAGCGGATCGGAATCGCCGCCGATCACCAGCTTGTTGTCGGAGAAGCTGTCGTCCACCAGCATGCGGAAGGTGGTGGTGCCCCAGTGGAAGATGAGCCACTGCGCCTTGTCAGCGTCGTTCTTGCTGTCCGCAAGGTATGCCTTTACCTTGTTGTGGGCCTCGGTCAGCTTGGTCTTGCCGGAGTCGGTCAGGTCGATCTCAACGGCTTCTGCGCCGTTCTCGGTGGTTGCCTTGGCAGAGGCAAAATCTGCACGGTCGAACTGCCACTCCTCGTTCAGAAAGTCGGTCACACTGCACAGACGGCGGTCGCCCAGACGAGCGGCCCAGTAAGCGGCAGTGTTGCCGGTAGCTGTTTTCGGAATGGAAACGGTGATCACATCGCCGGAAACGGCGGCAGACGCGCCGGTCAGACCCTCAAGCTGCATGCGCTGCGAGATGATCTTCTGCGCTGCTGCCAGATCGGTCTGGAGAGCGGTGCTGTCGTACTCGCTGCCGGTGATCGGCTTGAACGCAAACGTCAGCGCGTTTGCAGCCTTGGTGGTCGCCGAATCATTTACGGCAAAAGCAGTGGTGAACAGCATCATGGCGGCCAGCAGACCGCTGAAAATGCGTTTTGTCAACTTCAAAATACTATCCCCTTTTTGACAGTTGCAGAATGCGGACATTCTGCCTTACCTTATTATCATTACCTATATTTTACGTTCCTGACCAGAGCTTGTCAAGACGAGTAAGGTTTCAGTTCCGAAACATTTCGCTGTCCGCTGGGGACGGCGTACCCACACCGAGAGGGCAAGAGGGGAGACACCTGCGGTTTTGCCCGTAGGCCACTAAACCTTATTCCCGCGCCGTGCGCGGATTAAATGAGTGCGTACCCTCTTGACTCCCGTTTCCCTTGGGAGAGCACGGCGAAAATCGGAGAACTGAGACTCGCCAGGGGGAACGGCTGTACTGCTCAGCTTCCGTAGGGGCGGACCAATGTGTCCGCCCATTTCTCCACCTTCATCGCTCAAGCTGTATTCGTACTGCTACACAGGCGGTTCAATTTCCGCAGGCGCAACATAACAGTGTTGCGCAACTCGTTTGCACGTTGTTGTGCATGGCACCTGCGGATTTCAGCCGTTGCAGAATCTATCTTGTAGGGCGGGATGACCCCATCCCGCCGTATGTAAATGGCAGCAAATCGTAAAAAACGGCGGGGTGAGGTCACCCCGTCCTACAATATAACGCGTTAAAGACTTGTGCGGCACTGTCATCCCCCAGGGGACTCTCTCTTACCCTTCGGGCAATTCACCTTGTGCCGCACCCTGCGTAGATTTAACCATATGTGTAGCAGTAAGCTGTCTGTGAAATGCGAAAAGGCGGAGAAAGACACGCTGCGGTAACCCGACTGCCGTTCCCCATTTTGCAGCGGTCGCCGGTCTCTGGTCTGCGCCAGACTAAGAAACAAAAGGAAGTGGGAGTTAAGAGGGTAGAAACCATTGGTTTCTACCCTCTTGCCCCGCCGCGGGGCGCGGCGACGTTCCCGCCGTCCGCAGGCGGCGAATCCCAATATGGGGAACAGCCATCCACGCTTTACAATCTGAATATAGCATGTTATACTATAAAATAATCACAAAAATGACCCTTTTTCAAAGGAGGAAATCACCCATGCTTTGCAAAAACTGCGGCAAGGAGCTGCCGATCGCCGGCAAATTCTGCCCCTTCTGCGGCGCAGCTGTCGAGCAGACCGGTGTCAATGACGAAACAGCTGTATTTACCACCCTGCCGGATGATATGAAGGACCCTGTTGAGACCGGTCCGATTGACACCAGCGCGTTTGACGCGGCTATGCGGGCCGAAAAGCAGCAGCTTCCGGTGGACGACACGGCTGCCAATCCGCTAGCAGACACGGCTGCCGATCCGCTGGCAGACACCAATCCCAATATTCCGAATCCGAGCATTCCCACGCAGGCTGCCATGCGTCCGATCGACACGCCGCCGGTCCGCCGTACTGCGGGTACGCCCGAGCGCCGCACGACCTACTACAACGGTGAGGCCGATCCGAAGGACAGCGTTTACAAAAAGCCGTCCAAGGGAAAACGCGGCCTGATCATTGCGCTGGTGGTCATCATCGTGGCGGCTTTGATTGGCGGCGGTGTGTGGTATTTTACAAATTCACACAAGACCGACGAAAACCTCATCATGGCCGAAAAGTATATGGACCGCGGCAACTTCGACAAGGCGCTCGAGTATTACCAGAAGGCGCAGGCGGAAGCCAAGGATCCGGCGGCTCTGGATGCGACCATTCAGCTGATCAAGGACTATCAGTCTGCCGAGGATTACGTCAATAACGGCCAGTACACCGAGGCCATTGCGGCGCTCAAGCAGCTGCAGAACCGTGTCACCGACCCGGATTCCGCGATGTACAAGGCCATCGAGGATTTGCTCGATAAGGCGCAGTCTGCCCAGTCGGACGATCAGTTCAACTCCGATCTGGACGAGGCACAGAGCTATCTGGACGATAAAAAGTACGATGCCGCCAGCGGCAAGCTGGATTCTCTGGCAAATGATGATTCGCTGACCGATGACCAGAAAAAGCAGGTCAAGGAGCTGCAGAAGCAGCTTTCCGATGCACAGCAGCAGGAAAAGCAGCAGGAAGAGAGCAGCCAGAAAAAGGCTGAGCAGCGCGATGCGTTCAGCAAAAAGATGGATGAGCTGGAAAGTGACGATCTGAAAATTTCGTCGGCAGAGAATCAGGAGGATGAGCTGGCCATGACCGCAAGCTCGTTCGAGCAATGGGATAACCTGCTGAGTGAGATGTACGACTACCTTGCGACCGTGCTCAACGCCGATCAGTACGCTTCCGAGGAGGCAAGCTACAAGCAGTGGGTGCAGGAGCGGGATTCCGGTGCGGAAAATGCCGCAAAGGAGACCGAGGATGACACCGCAAAGCAGCTTGCATCCTACAGCTTTAAGCAGAGCTATACCAAAACACACTGCTATAAGCTGCTCGATCTGATGAACTGAACACAGGAATAACGAAAAAAGGACGCATCAGGCGTCCTTTTTGTTTGCCGCAAACGAGAAACAAGGGTGCAAAAAAGCGCCGCTTTCTTGCGAAAACGACGCTTTGCGTATCCTTGATTATAAAAAACGAATTGCTTACTCTGCGGTGTACGGCAGAAGAGCAATGTGACGTGCACGCTTGATAGCCTCGGTCAGCTGACGCTGATGAGCAGCGCAGGTACCGGTCATGCGGCGGGGCAGGATCTTGCCGCGCTCGGACATGTACTTCTTCAGCTTGCCGGCATCTTTATAGTCAACGTGTGCAACCTTATCTACGCAGAATGCGCATACCTTGCGACGGCGACGGCCGCGCTGCGGGCGCTCTGCACGCTCCGGACGGGGAGTAAATTCCTTCTTGGTTTCTTCCATGATCACGTAACCTCCTTCAGTTTAGAATGGGACATCGCCGTCGTCATCAGCAAGCTCCTGAAAATCCGAATCTCCTGCAGGGAGATCGAAAGCCGGAGCAACCTGGGACGCGGCAGGCTCGGGCCGCATCTGCGATCCGTTGTCATAGCCGCCAAAACCGCCCTGATTGCCTGCATTGTAGGCATCGCGGGATTTCTTCGTTTCACCGAAGGAAACCTCGTCGCAATTTACTTCAATTGCAGTGCGGTTGTTGCCGTTCTGGTCCTGCCAGCGGCGGGACTGGATACGGCCGACTACGATTGCCATAGAACCCTTCGTGAACCACTGTGCAACGAACTCTGCCTGACGGCCCCATGCGACACAGTCGATGAAGTCGGTCTGGCGTTCGCCGTTCTGATCCTTGCGACCACGGTCGATCGCAAGCGAGAACGAGCACACAGCCATGTTGGACTGGGTATGGCGCAATTCGGGATCGCGGGTCAAACGACCCATCAGAATCGCCTTATTGAGCATTGGTGTTCACCGCCTTAGTCGTCCAGGCAGACGATGATGGAACGCATGATGCCGTCCGTGATCTTGTAGATACGGTCCAGCTCAGCCGGGAAATCGGGCTTGGACTCAAAACGAACCAGCGTGTAAACGCCCTCCGTCTGATCCTCGATCGGGTACGCCAGACGGCGCTTGCCCCAGTCCTCGACCTCTACGTTCGTGCCGTTCGCCTCAACGAGAGACTTGAACTTGTCCACAACAGCGGTAGCCGCTGCCTCTTCCAGCTTGGGGTTAACGATGAAGATAGTCTCGTACTTGCCAGAAATCTTTGCCATATTCTTAGCACCTCCTTTTGGACTTTTGGCCCACATCCTTTGATGTGAGCAAGGATACTATACCATTATAACGGATACACGGAGAATGTCAAGAAAAATTTCAAAAAAATATTGACGAACTTTCAAAAGCATGATATACTGAGAACACTGTGAACGAGAAAAGACTCGTTCCGGCAGCAAATAGCTGCTTGTGTGGCTCAGTTGGTAGAGCAGCGCATTCGTAATGCGCAGGTCGCCGGTTCGAGTCCGGCCACAAGCTCCAAAATGTGTTGATGAAAGATGCAACGCCGAAAACGCCGCACGAAAGTGCGGCGTTTTCGCATATAACGCACTACTTTTAGAATGGAAAAGTTGCAAAGACTCGATTTTTCAAAATTTCAGTTTTGCCCTGCGAGAGGCGACATTTTTAAGATGCGCCCTGCCGAATTTATGGATTGGTGTGGTTCGGACACCAAGGCTTAAAAACAAAGAAAACCAGCAGCCGCTGTATCACCCGCCCCTCTTCTGGCGTGTGAGGCAGCGGCTTTTCCTATCAGATGGGAGTCGGACACATAATCTGAAGTGGGCTCTATAACCTAATTGAAAAGAAAACGTTATACTTGATATGGACTTTTCCTGCTGAGTCGGTTACCATATTAAGTGTTCCGTGCGGCAAGTTCAGCTTTGTCCCGCAAGGATCGATGAAAGGAAAGGCAAAATCAATTATGAAACTGAAAAGAAATTCCCTGACCACGATTCTGGTGGTCAGCTTCCTCCTCATGGCACTCTCAGGCTGCGGGCAGCAAGCCGAGCCGGATTCAGCGCAGCCGCCGCTGGAAACCGTAACGTATTCCAATCTGACGGACGCGGACTCGCGCAAGCTGCTCACAGAAGCGCTTGCAGATGCCAATGTGGATGAGACCCGAACGAAGCTGCTGCTGGACCGCGTGGATCAGTTCAATGCCAGCGTCAAGAGCGAATGGCTGACAGGCGGGTTTGAGAGCGCCGCTCCCACCGAGACCAGATATGACCCCTATGAGATGCAAGATCTGTGGACGGAGAAGAACGGCAGCTTCCCCGGCTATAACTGCCGGATCACGGCCTTCAGTCTGTTCGGTGAGTTCGTCACCGCCGGAGTAGATCAGCCGGAAACGCAGGGCGAGGACTCCCTCTTTATGGATCTTGAAACGCTGGCCGCAGATCCCGCCGTTCTCTGCGGAGACAGCACGTCCAAGTTCTGCGCATTGTTCGCGCCGGTAACTGCCGCAGATACCACGGAGACGGCGGATCAGGTCAAAGCGCTTCAGGCGGGCTGGTCGGAGCGCGGGATTTCCTTTGAAGACAGCTCTGCCCGTCTGATCTCCGTTGTCCTCCATGACCGATTTTCGGATACGGACAATACGCTGTTCATCGGGCACGTGGGCGTATTACTGCCGGCAGAGGACGGAAGTCTGTACTTCATTGAAAAGGTCGCCTTTCAGGAGCCGTACCGCCTGGTAAAGATTCAGAACAGAACCGAACTGAGCGATTATCTGATGGAAAAATACGATACTGCATGGGGACAGGATACGACACGTTCCTTCATCATGGAAAATGATGAACTTATGGATGGATACCGCCCAAACCCGTTGGACAGCGCGTCATAAGCAGCACATAGGGCAGGAAGCCTGCTTCTTCGGAAACAGACTTCCTGCTTCCTTTTATACCCCCACGTAGCCCCCTGTCGCGCCCTGTGTGGCCGATAAAGCAGACACTGCAGATACGGACACCCCCTGAGAAGAAAGCGCCGTGTAAGTCCGCAAACGCCGAAGTAAAAAACAAATCACACATGGAGAAAGCCGCCCTGGGCATCTGAGATCATCAGATGCCCAGGGCGGCTTTTTGCGTTTCATCAGAAAGGAGGCACACATTATGGCAAGCGAGATCAGAAATCGCTTCACAGACACAGAAATGCAGATCGCCAGAGAAACGGACCTGCCGGAGCTGCTCTCCCACCTCGGCTATCAGGTCAAGCGCGTGGGACGCTTCCATACTACCGCGGAGATGGACAGCCTGCGGATCAAGGACCGGCGCACCTGGTTCCGCTACTCTCAAGGCATCGGCGGCGATGCAATCACATTCCTGCAGCAGTTCTGCGATAAAACTTTTCCGGAGGCAGTAGAGTACCTGCTGACCTTTCAAGGCAAGGCCAGAGACGCTCCTGTCAAAACAAAACCAGTCACTAAGCAGGACGAGCCGCCAAAAGAGTTTGCATTGCCACCGCGCAATGCAGATGACCGCCGCGTATTCGCTTACCTTCGCAAGCGCGGCATCGCCGCACAGGTGATCCGTCAGTTTATGAACAGCGGATCGTTCTTTGTTTGGATATGGATACACCGGGAGAAGAAACGGCGGAACAGCTCCGAAAAAAATACGCGGAAATGGGATATGAGATATCACAGGAGAAGCCCCGCATCGGGAAGGACTGGAACGAGTACCTGCAAAAAAGGAAAACGCTGGAAAGGGGGTGATGAACTAAGTAACATCAACTGCGATCCCAACATCTCTATACCCAAAAATTTTAAGGAGGAATTCAGCACTTGAACAAAAATCATACACTTTCGCGCCGAGCTATTGCCACGCTGACGGCAGAAAAACTGGACATCCTGCGTCAGATCTTCTGGGATATGAACGCCATCTCTTATTGGGTGGAAACCGTCTCCGGTGATGAAGATGAAAGCGATACCGTTATCCTGCACATCACTGTCACAGTCAAGGATCATCTGCAAATGGCGGACGAGTATCGGTTCAACACCGAGCGGCGCAAGCTGTTGGGAGAACTGATGCAGCCGGAGTATCAGGAGCTGTTCATGGCGCTGACCGGCAGTTATCAGGATATCGACCTGTCTCCGGAGGAGATCCAGGAGATCATCAAAAAGCTCCCCACCGATCTCAGCGAGGAGCGCAAGCAGGTGGTGTTGACTGCGTATCAGCTCTTGGGAAAGGTAAACTACTTCTGGGGAGGAAAGAGCCTTGTGCTTGGATGGGACTCTCGCTGGGGAACGCCTATGGAGGTGACAGCGGCAGGCAGCTCCAGCAGCGGGACCGTGCGTCCGTTCGGCTTAGATTGTTCGGGGTTTGTCGATTGGGTATTCTACAACCAGAGCGGAGGGCAGTACATCATCGGCCATGGTGGAGGGGCGTCTGCCCAGCACAGCTACTGCACACCCATCAGTTGGAACAATGCCAAGCCGGGCGACCTCGTCTTTTATCCTGGCGACAGTCATGTGGGGATCGTCTGCGGCTTCGACAGCAGCGGAAATATCCTCATCATCCACTGCGCCAGCAGCTCCGATAATGTGGTGGTGACTGGAAAGATCGGCTTTACTATGATCGGCAGACCGAGATATTTTACGGAATGAGAACTATGCTCGCAGCAAAGCAGATATGGTAAGGGGGCGTCAGTTCTGCATGGCAGACATCTACAAGGTCACTGAGATATCATTCGCAGGGTAATCCGAATCGTATCCAAACGGTAGCCTAAATGCCGCACAAGCAGCTATACAATGTAGACCTTGCCATTTTGAGGCGCCTGTTTGGATAAAACTGTCACACCTTCAAAACAAAGTGGCTTTTATGAAAGTCAAGCAGGCCCTCATCCCGCATTTTGCCAAGTTCCATGGACAGTCCGCTGCGCTCCACGCCGAGATAATCCGAAAGTTGCTGACGAGAGAACGGAATGTCGAACTCATAGCTGTCTCGGCGCTGTGACTCTGCGGAAAAATAGGACATCAGCTTTGCCCGCGTTATGCGCTGGCCCATGTGGGTGAGCTTTTCGTTGAGCCGCAGGTTCTTCTCCGCCAGCTTGCTCAGCAGGTTGCGGATGATCCGGCTATGGTGGGAGCAGGCGGAGGGGCACATGCTCAAAACGCGCTTTATATGCAAAAACATCACCGTCACCGCGCTCTCCGCTTCTACGCTCACATTGAGAACCGCTCCCGGCGCGCAGGCGAACACCTCCGCGAAGGTCTGCCCCGGCCCGGTCTTGGAGAGAATGTTGCGGTTTCCCCAGATATCCTCCTGCACGATGAGGGCGCTGCCTGCCAGCACAAGACCCACCTCCTCCACCGCGTCTCCGGCGCGGAGCAGGCGGGAGCCTTTGGGGAAGGTGTCGATCCTCGCCCCAAGGCAGGAGAGCATGGCGGCAAGCTCCTCGTCGGAAATGCCGGAGAAAAGCGCCGCGGTGTGGAGTACCGGAAAAAATTCTTTCATAAAAAGTCCTCTTTCGTTGAAAATTCAACCGACTTGCTGATTTAATTTTAGTATAATCAAGCCACAAAAGCAAGGAGGCATTGCAATGAAACGACGGATCATCGAGATCGACGAAAATAAATGCAACGGCTGCGGCGCCTGCGCTGCCGCCTGCCACGAGGGCGCCATCGCCATGGTGAACGGCAAGGCGCGGCTGATGCGAGACGATTACTGCGACGGCTTGGGTGACTGTCTGCCCACCTGCCCAACCGGGGCCATCACCTTTGTAGAGCGAGAGGCGGCGGCCTATGACGAGCAGGCCGTCATGGAAAATAAGCAGCGGAAAATGCAAAACGAGGGCATAACCCTGCCCTGCGGCTGCCCCGGCAGCCAGTCCCGGAATATTCAGCGCCAGGACGCGCCCGCCGTGGAAACGCCGCAAGCCCAGCAGATGAGCCGCCTTTCACAGTGGCCGGTGCAGATCAAGCTGGTGCCGGTGAACGCTCCGTATTTTGACGGCGCGAGGCTCCTCATCGCCGCCGACTGCACCGCCTACGCCTACGCCGCCTTCCACGAGCGGTTCATTAAGGGACACATTACCCTCGTGGGCTGCCCCAAGCTGGATAGCGTGGACTATTCCGAAAAGCTGACGGAGATCATCCGGGAGAACAACATCAAAAGCGTCACCGTTGTGCGGATGGAGGTGCCCTGCTGCGGCGGGCTGGAACTGGCGGCGAAAAAGGCGCTCCAGCAGAGCGGGAAATTCATTCCGTGGCAGGTGGTCACCGTGACAGTGGACGGCCGGTTGGTGGAAGAATAACAAAATCATTAGAAAAAGAAAGGAAAAAGCACAATGAAGTATGTATGCAGCCTTTGTGGTTGGGAATACGACGAAAGCGCGGGTTATCCGGAAGGTGGCATCGCCCCCGGTACGCCGTGGAGCGAGGTGCCGGAGGATTTTGAGTGCCCCCTGTGCAATGTGGGCAAGGAGTCCTTCGAGGAGGCGTGAGCTTCTGATAAAAAGGACATGATTTGAACCGAAATAGGAGGAAAACGATAATGAATCACAAAATGTTTTGCTTTCAGTGTGAGCAGACGGCTGGCTGCGCCGGTTGTACCGGAAAAGCCGGTGTCTGCGGCAAGACCGCCGATGTAGCGAAGCTTCAGGACGAGTTGACGGGCGCGCTCATTGGGCTGGCAAGAGCCACAGATGGCGATGCACCGGTCAACGCTGATACATGGCGGCTGATGATCGAGGGCCTGTTCACTACCGTCACCAATGTGAGCTTCAACGAAAAGACCATTCGGGAGCTGATCGATCGGGTACACGAGGAAAAGGCCCGCCTTGTTCCAGGCTGCTCCGGCTGCGGCTCCCGCTGCGGGTCAAACGATGATTATGACATGAATTTGCTCTGGAACGCGGAGGAGGATATTCGCAGCCTCAAATCCCTGATCCTCTTCGGCGTGCGCGGCATGGCGGCTTACGCCCATCACGCTATGATGCTGGGTTATGCCGACGAGGAAGTGAACCGCTTTTTCGCCAAGGCTCTTTTTGCCGTGGGCGAGGACTGGGATATGGATGCGCTGCTGCCCATCGTAATGGAGGTGGGCGAGAAAAACCTTAAGTGCATGGCGCTTCTGGATAAGGCCAACACCGAAAGCTACGGTACGCCCGCGCCTGCCACCGTCCCGCTGACGGTGGAGAAGGGGCCGTTCATCGTCATCACAGGCCACGACCTCCACGATTTGAAGCTGCTGCTGGAGCAGACCGAGGGTAAAGGCGTCAACATCTACACCCATGGCGAAATGCTGCCTGCCCACGGCTATCCTGAACTGAAAAAATATGCCCATCTCAAGGGCAACTTCGGCACGGCGTGGCAGAATCAGCAAAGAGAATTTGCCGACATCCCCGCGCCGGTGCTGTTTACCACCAATTGCCTGATGCCGCCGAAAGCAAGCTACGCCGACCGCGTGTTCACCACGGCGGTGGTATCCTACCCGGAAATGACGCACATCGGCGAGGATAAGGACTTCACCCCTGTCATCGAAAAGGCATTGGAGCTTGGCGGCTACAACGAGGACAAGCCGTTCACCGGTATCAACGGCGGCGGCACGGTCATGACCGGCTTCGGTCATGGCGCGGTGCTTGGCGTGGCGGATCAGGTGATCGAGGCGGTAAAGAGCGGCGCGATCCGACACTTTTTCCTGGTCGGCGGCTGTGACGGTGCCCGCCCCGGACGAAACTACTACACCGAGTTTGTCAAGCAGACACCCGCCGACACCGTAGTGCTGACGCTGGCCTGCGGCAAATACCGCTTCAACGACCTTGACCTCGGGACCATTGGCGGCCTGCCTCGGCTCATGGATGTGGGCCAGTGCAATGATGCTTACGGAGCTGTCAAAATCGCGCTGGCGCTGGCGGAGGCGTTCGGCTGTGGCGTGAACGATTTGCCCTTGTCCATGGTTCTTTCCTGGTATGAGCAGAAGGCAGTGTGCATCCTGCTGACGCTGCTGCATCTGGGAATCAAGAATATTCGCCTTGGCCCCACGCTGCCGGCGTTCGTTTCGCCCAATGTGCTGAACTACCTTGTAGAGAATTTCGGCATTGCTCCCATCACCACGCCGGAAGAAGATTTGAAGCAGCTCCTTAAATAATGATTCCCATGGGGCGAACTCAAATCATATTTCTCGCTGTCCAATAGAAGTGCCTGTAAACGAGGACATATCGACCTCATCATCACAAAATCTCTCTCCCGCTTTGCCAGAAACACCGTGGACTGCTTGGAAACAGTGCGCCTTCTGAAAGCCAACGGCATCGGCGTGTACTTCGAAAAAGAGAACATCAATACGCTGACGGAATCCAGCGAGTTTCTGATCACCCTGTTCAGCGGTTTCGCCCAGGCGGAATCCGAATCTCTGAGCAAGAATGTCGCTTGGGGCAAAGCAAAAAGTGCGGAAGCCGGAAAAGTGACCTTCCAATACAAAAAGATGCTGGGATACTGCAAGGGTGCGGATGGGCAGCCGGAGATCGTCCCAGAGGAAGCCGAGGTCATCAAGCGGATTTATCACCGGTATCTGGACGGCTGTACGCTGGGGCAGATCAAGCGAGAATTGGACGAGGAAAATGTCCCGACCGCACAGGGTGTAGAATCTTGGTCGCCCGCCATCATCCACAACATCCTGACGAATGAAAAATATATCGGAGACGCTCTCCTGCAAAAGACTTATGTCACGGACTGCATCTCCAAGAAGGTGAAGAAAAACCAGGGCGAGCGCGCCATGTACTATGTGGAGAACAACCATCCTGCCATCATCTCCAGAGAGATGTTCAATCAGGTGCGGAACGAGATGACGCGCCGATTCAGCAAGCGCAAGGTGCTGCAAAAGAGCGGCAAGACAGAGCTGGGGAAATACTCCGGCAAATACGCCCTGACAGAACTGCTGGTATGCGGTGAGTGCGGTTCCCCGTACAAACGAGTGACATGGGCGAGAAACGGGAAAAAGCGTATTGTATGGCGCTGCGTGTCCAGATTGGAGTTCGGCACGAAATACTGCCATAACTCCCCGACACTGGATGAGAACAAGCTCCACAGCGCGATCCTTGCCGCCATGAATGAATTTGCCGCCATCCGGCAGGAGGTTTGTCCCGATGTACTGGCGATGGCAGAGGAAGCCAAACAGGCATTATCGCAGGCTGGTGCAAAGCTGCTGGAACTGAAGAAACACCTGGAAGCGGTGAGTCGGGAGCAAAGCGATCTGCTGGACCGGCTGCTGGAGAACATGGGCGATGCCGAACTGAATGCCCAAATGAAGGCACTGATGGACGAGAAAGAATCCCTCAAAGCACAGATTCTGGATGCTCAACAGATGAAAGTCAGTTTTGAGGAACAGGCCGCCCGCCATCAGCAGATGTGGGACAGCATTATGGAGTGCAGCGCAGGCTACACGGAGTTCGACGATGAGTTCGTCCGTCAGATCATCCAGAAGATCACGGTAGAGGATGCAGAAACCATCCGCATCCACTTCCGGGATTCGGAGATGGTGATGGAACAGGAATTGTAAGCAGCAATGGAGTAAAGAATATGGCAATTTTTATGACTGGCGATACACATGGTGATTTCAGCAGACTTCGCCCCGCAGCCTTTTATGAGCAGGTGCAGCTGACGAAAGCAGATTATCTGGTCATTTGCGGCGACTTCGGCGGTATCTGGGATGGCAGCGATACCGAACAGCAATGGCTGGACTGGTTGGAAAACGGACCGTTTATGACGCTGTTTGTGAGTGGGAATCACGAAAATTTCGACCTGCTCTGCAGCTATCCAATCAACCAGTGGCACGGCGGACTCGTGCAGGTGATTTGTCCCAGCGTCCTGCACTTGATGCGAGGACAGCTTTATGAGATTTGCGGAAAGCGGATTTTTACGATGGGCAGCGCCAGCAACCACGATGTCCAAGACGGTATTTTGGAGCCGGACGATCCGAACCTTGAACGAAAGCTCCGGCAGCTTAATGCCGCATGGGCGCTGTTCAGTGTCAATCATCGCTCCTGGTGGAAAGAGGAACTGCCCAACGAGGAAGAATACCAGACCGCAAGAGAAACACTGGACAGAGCGGGCTGGGATGTAGACTACATCATCACGCACTGCTGTCCCAGCAGCATCCAGGACATATTCAGCGGCGGGCTGTACCGGCGGGACGTACTGACAGACTTCCTCGATGAAATCCGAAAACGTTGCCGCTTCAAATACTGGTTTTTCGGACACTACCATGAGGACAAGGCGGTGGGAAAAATGTATGAGCAGATCATCCGACTGAAATAAGAAATGGAGGCGCACGGGGGATTAGCCAGTGCGCCTCCATTTTAATCTGTTCTCCTTCAAAACGGTCATTCATAAATTTGACGATTTGAACTATTGACATTTTATAGTTCAAAGTATAAAATATATTTGAACAATACGGAGGAGGGATATCATGTCTCGGCAATTTGATGAGTATATGGAGGATAAATTTGAATATCAGGGAGAACGGAAATCGCTGATTTATCCTACATCGTTTTCTGAATTGACAGAGGCTTTGGGGGTTAGAAATACGCTCCAATCCATAATCGATTTTGCTACGCGCGATGAAGATACATCTGGCTATGAGGAAATGAAGGAACGGCAGAATGAATACATCCAAGAGTATTTAAGCTCAATTGGCGATTTCGACAACAGCATTCTCGTTTCTAACATTACCCATCTTGCTAAGTCCAATGATATCCGATTGGGCGAATTGGAAAAGATGCTTGGCGTTAGTGCAGGATATATTTCTCGCACAGCGAAAGAAAACACCAATAAGCGCCTCAGTATAGATGTGGTTTGGAAATTATCCCAATTCTTCAATGTAAGCATAGACAATTTAGTTAGTCACGACCTTCGACTGCCTTCAGAAACCGCAGCTCTGCTTTGCCGTTTTGTCACAAAGTTGTCATCGCAGACCATGATGGATGAGATTGAATGGGAGTGCGAAGGCGGGTATGAATACGAAAGTAGTCCGCTGCTTCAGAGCTTGAACCTCTTAACAGAAGACAATCATGGAACTGTTGTTTACCATCCGGAGCATATGAACCAAAGTTATAGGTGGACACTGGCTGATGATGCATACTCATGTGATTCTATCAGTGAAGGAGAAAAATTGGTTGTCATTGTTTTTCAGACGGAAAAGATGAAAGATCATCGCTATTATGATTTCTTTTTCTGTAATCCCAATAAGGATGGCACCTATTCATGGCGGAAGGCGTTCTATACCACCGATCCATTTGCTCCTCTTGAGGACCAAGCAGCAGCGCTGTACAACCAAATTGTTCGAAAGATAGACGCAGTAAAATTATCTCCGGATATCCGCAGTATAGTGCAGGCATATCTCCAATGAACTGATTACGGCGAGTGCGGAAAGAATGCATCTTTTCCGTCAACACAAGGCAAAACCCTTCCGATTTTCGGAAGGGTTTTTGCTTTATCCGGATATCGGCATCTGCTTCCTATATAATGAGATAGTGGTATGCCAAAACTTATTATTGACATATGCCGAAAACGTGATAGACTATAAGTAGCGTTATTGACATATGTCAGAAATGAATTCGGAGGAAATGGTTATGAAGATCGCAGTTACCTATGAAAACGGAGAGGTTTTCCAGCATTTTGGCCACACGGAGCAGTTTAAGCTATACGAGGTATCCGGCGGCAAGCTGCTGCATGCGCAGGTGGTGGATACGAACGGCAGCGGTCACGGTGCGCTGGCCGGCCTGCTGGCACAGCTCGGTGTGGATACGCTGATCTGCGGCGGCATTGGCGGCGGCGCACAGGCAGCGCTTGCGGAGGCCAATATCCGTCTGATCGGCGGTGTGCAGGGCAATGCCGATGAGGCAGTGCAGGCGTTCCTGAACGGTACGCTGGCGTTTGATCCCAATGTGCACTGCACGCACCATGACCACGGCGAAGGCCATTCCTGCGGCAGCCACGGCTGCGGCGGTCACTGTCACGAATAATTCATGCCGAGACCGAGAAAGTGCCGCAGAATCTGCGGTCTGCCGACGTTCAGCGAGTTTTCCCCGCAGGAAAGTACGACAGAGTGCGTGCAAATGACGCTGGACGAATATGAAGCCATCCGTCTGATGGATCTGGAAAATCTGCAGCAGGAGCAGGCTGCCGCGCAGATGGGCGTGGCCCGCACAACGGTGCAGCTGATCTACAACAACGCCCGCCGCAAGCTGGCGGATTGCCTTGTAAACGGCAAACGGCTGGTGATCGAGGGCGGCGATGTTGCGCTGTGCGAACGGCATGCGCAGTGCCCCGGACGCGGACATTGCTGCCGTAGCAGCTGTCCGAAACATCTCAAATAGGTGCAGAAAACGAAAAAAACCGTTGCTTTTTGCAACGGTTTTTTCGTTATTCTTCGTGATCGAGTACATAGCGGTACAGCGCGTTTTTCTTTACGCCGGTTTCGGCGGAAACCGCCTTGACCGCGTCCTTCTGGGTCTGGCCCTGTTCCACGCGGCGGCGGACCGCCTTGGCGGCAGAGGCAAGACGGTCTGCCTCGTCCTGCTCGGTCTCCGGCTCGTCCGGCGTACCCTCGAGGATGAGCACGAACTCGCCGCGCGGCGCGTTGGCATCAAAGTAGGCAACCGCCTCGTCGAGCGTCATGCGGAGCGTCTGCTCATGCAGCTTGGTCAGCTCGCGCGAGAGTGACAGCCGGCGGTCGCCGCCGAAGGCGTCGCGCAAGTCGCGCAGCGTTGCACACAGCTTGTGCGGTGCTTCGTAGAAGATCATCGTGCGTTTTTCACCCTGCAGAGTGTCCAAGTGCTCTCTGCGGGCTTTTTTGTTGACCGACAGGAAGCCTTCAAAGCACCAGCGTCCGGTCGGCAGACCGGATGCCGCCAGCGCGCAGACCGCCGCACAGCAGCCCGGAATCGGGATAACGGGTACATCGTGCTCGGCGCACAGCGCGACCAGATCCTCACCCGGATCGGAAACCGCAGGCGTGCCCGCATCGGTTACGAGCGCACAGGTCTCACCGGCGAGCAGCTTCTCCAAAACTGCTTCACCGCGTGCGCGGCGGTTGTGTTCGTAGTACGAGATCATCGGCTTTTTGGGCAATTCGCAGGCGTTAAGCAGCTTTTGCGTCACGCGGGTGTCCTCTGCCGCGATGAAATCCACTGTGCTGAGAACCTCGCGTGCCCGCGGCGATAAATCACTCAGGTTGCCGATCGGCGTTGCGACTAAGTATAATGTAGACAATTCAATCCCTCCGGAATTTCTTAAATGGAGAATGGATAATTGAGAATGGAAAATGAAGGTGCGGCACATGGTGCCGAATTAAATCATCGCGCATTGCGCGTCTCCGCGCAGCACGGACGGAACTCGCGCAAGAATAGCGCTGATGCTCCATTTTCAATGCTCAATTCCGTAAATACGGAAATATTCATCACTCTCAACGATCAGCGGCGGCTCAACAACAAGTCCTTCCGTACTGCCGCCTTTTCGGCACTCGACCATGACGACGCTTGGCGATGCCTGCACGCTCTGGTGCACGAACCGCATTCTTTTCGGCACGAGCCGCACGCGCGAAAGCGCTTCAAGCAGTACCCACAGCCGTTCCGGCCGGAATACGAACGCGGCTTTGCCGCCGGTATGCAGCACGAACGAGGCCGCAACCGCCAGTTCCTCGACCGAACAGGTCGCGTCCTGTCTTGCGGTGCGCTTTTCGGCGGTCGGCGCATTTGCGCCTGCGTTGCGGTCGAAATACGGCGGGTTGCAGATAACGTAATCCATACTGCCGTGCGGCAGCAGCGTGCGCATTTGCCGGAGGTCGCCTTGCAGAGCGGTTACGTTTTCCAGCTCGTTTGCCGCGATGGACTGCCGGAACAGGTCGAGCGGGCCGTCCTGCAGTTCCAGTCCGGTAATCTTGAGGTCGGGCCGCCACACGAGCAGTGCCAGTGCGCCTGTGCCGCAGCCGAGGTCGAGCAGTTTGGCATTGCGTCTCGGCTTGGCGAACGCGCTGAGCAGCACGCTGTCCTGACCGAGCTTAAAAAACCGGTCGTCCTGTAATAATTGCAGTCCGTTAGGGAGTGTTTCAGTGCTTTGCGCCATGATTTCTCTCTCCTTAGTAGGCTTTTTCTACCGCCGCTTGAAGAACCTGCGAAGCCACTGTACCGGCAACCGATGAGCCGCCGCCGCCGTTCTCGACGAGAACGATGAAGGCATACGGCGTGGCCTCGTCGCGCAGGAAGCCGGTGAACCATGCGTTCGGTGACTTATCCGCGCCGACCTCGGCGGTGCCCGACTTGGCACAGATATCCATGCCCGGGAAACGATCCTGACCGTAGGTCTCGATGACGTTGTTGTGCATCATATCCGCGATGGTACCCGCGGTCTTTTCGTCAATCAGCTGCGCCGACTTGTGCGGATAGTAAATGCCGGTCGGCAGACCGTAGTCGGTCGTGGATTTTTCGATCAGGCGCGGGACGGCAGCCTTGCCGCCGTTGGCGATCGCGCCCATATACTGGAGCATGTTGATCGGACACAGGGTATCCTGGCCCTGACCGACACCCGACCACGCCAGCTGATTGTCATTGCCCGAGAAATCAAACTTGCCGACCGAGGTCTGAATGCCGTCCACCTTGATGGACTTGGTCAGTCCTGCCGCATCCGCGTATTTCTGCATGGTTTCGCCGCCGAGTTCGACGGCCAGCTGACCGAACACACCGTTGCACGAGTTGGCGAGCGCTTCCTCGATGTCCTGTTCGCCGTGAGCGTGCGGGCAGGTGACTTCCTCGCCGCCGATGTTGACCGAGCCGGTGCACGTCCACTTGCGCTGGAACAGGTCGGGGATGTTCTCGATAGCGGCGTTGATGGTCACAACCTTGAAGATAGAGCCCGGAATCGAGTTCGCGGACAGCAAGCGGTTGACGTAAACGCCGTCCCACGCGGGATCGTCCGCCGCAATGTCCGGCGGATTGGCCGGATCAAACGTCGGTGTGGACACCATGCACAAAATCTCACCGGTTTTATAGTTATAAACGCCAACCGTTCCGTTCATTCCGTTCAAAGCCTGATAGGCGACATTGTTCAAATAGGCATCAATCGTCAGATACAGGCTGTTGCCGGTGCCGAGCGGAGAATATACGCCGGTGAGCAGATTGTAGCCGGACAGCTTATCCGCGAACGAGGTGAGCGCACCCGCGCCGATGTTGCCGCTTTTGTCGCCTACGGCGTGCAGTGTGGCGCGCCGGACGGTTGCGTCATCGTTGTAGATGCGGTTGCCGTCCTCGTCGAGCGTGGACAGCATATCGCCGTCCCGGTCGAGGATGGTGCCGCCTTTCAGCTGACCGGCGTTGTTATAGAGATGACGGTTGTACGGGTAGGAGGCCCAGTCGCCGCCGTCCACGACAAACCGGAAGCAGAAGAACGCCAGACCCAGACCGAGCAGTGCGGCAAGGATCAGACAGAAAATACTGCGTTTTTCGATTTTCCGCATGGTTACTCCTCCCCTCTAAGCTCGCGGCGGCTGGGCAGACGAACCGCGAACGATGCATTCTGTCGGGTGTCGGTCGCCTTCAAAAAGGCGAGCATACCCCATGCCGACAGCATGGACGAACCGCCGTTGGATACGAACGGCAGCGTAACGCCGGTGAACGGCAGAATATCGACCGCACCGAATACGTTCAGACAGGTCTGGAATACCAGCAGACTGGTGGCCGCGCATGCGGCAATGGTGTAAAAGCTGGAGCGTCCGGCGCGGCAGGCGCGGACAGCGAACACCGCCAGCGTAATGATGCACAGGATGGTCAGCACGGCAATGACGAGACCCCATTCCTCACACAGCATACCGAACACGATGTCGGTATCCGCGGCAGGGAGATTCGAGAGCCAGCCCTTGCCTGCGCCTACGCCGATCATGCCGCCGGAGGCGGCTGCGGTCAGCGTATGCGTCTGCTGGAAGCCCTTGTCGTATACGTCCTCCCAGATATGTCCCCAGGAAGCGAAGCGAGCGGCAACGTGCGGCTTGATGGTCAGCATGACCATGCCAGCGCCGAAGCAGCCGGCGCACACAAGGCCGATGGTGGCGAAATCGCCCGAACGCAGGTACGCGATGACGAGGAACGTCACGAAGAACACAAGTGCGGTGCCGAAGTCGTTCTGCAGCGCGAGACAGCCGCCGCAGATGGCGGTCAGACCGATGAACATCCACAGGTTGCGCTTGTTGAACAGGCGGTCGAGCGTTGCGGCACCGGCGAAAATATAGCAGATTTTCGCAATTTCCGAGGTCTGCAGAGACAGAGGGCCGAGACGCAGCCATGCCTTCGCGCCGCCTTGCGACGAGCCGATCAGCAGTGTAATAGCCAGCAGTCCGACTGCCGTTGCGCTCATAAACCAGCGTACCTTCTGCGCCCGGGTCAGGTCGCGCAGGAAGAAGCCGAGCACGATAAAGATAGCAAGGCCCATCAAAATCGCAATCAGCTGCTTGGGCAGCTCGTCCGGCACGGTCGAGCCGGTGACGGCGAGTGACAGCGTACATAGGAAGAACGCTATCGTCTCCATTTCAAAGCCGATGCGGCGGAACAGGCGCATGACGATGAAATACGCCCAGCAGATTACCGTAAAGACAAAAAAGGTGAGCGGAATGGTGGTGGTCGCCTTGTCGCCCTGTGCGATAATGAGCTGCAGACCGGTGAGGATCTGGAACAGCGTCAGCAGTACGAGCGAACCCCACATGCCGGCAGGCTTGCCCTCCATGCGGCGCTCGACCATCTGTGCACGCTTTTCCTCAGCGGTAATGGGCTCCATGATAGCGGGAATACCCGCAAAGGTGACCGTGTCGCCGTCCTCGACGAGCGCATACTCGTCCACCGGCAGGTCGTTTACCTTGATGCCGCCCTTGGAACCGAGGTCGTATATCGTCCAGCTGCCGTCATCCTCGCGGATGAGCGCGGCGTGCTGACGCGATACCGACGGATATTCCAGCTGCACATCGCAGCTGGGTGCGCGTCCGATGATGTTCTCCCAGTGGGTGATGGGCAGGCGCACGCCGTTGCGCAGCACCAGATAGCCCCAGACCTCATCCGGGTGCTTGACCTTCCACAGCGAGCGGATCGCACCGACAAGGATCATCAGCGCCAGCAGCGGGAACACGAAGCGCACAACGGTCGTGTACCACGCCCCGATGAGCGGTTTTTCCGCCAGCAGAGCCGTCAGCCTGTCGAGAAGCTGCTGCAAAGCATCATTCATGTAAAGTTCCTCCTTTCGAGGGATGCTGTTGATTACTTGGATTTACCAATAATACTACCAGTATAGCCTATCTATTATAGCATAGGTTGTCAAGAAATTCGCCGTTTTTCACAAACTTTCACGAATATCTTGATTGACATTGACAGAATGTTGTCACGGTGTTACACTGAATCCATAAACTACATACGCGACAAACGAAGTTTGCAGGAAAAAGTCAAAGACTTGCCGAAGGAGCAAAACTCTCAGGTGTCCGGTTTTCCGGATGAGGACTGTAAATGGATGTGGCTCTGGAGAACGTTCCTCAAGGGGACTGCCGAAGGTGCAACGCGCGCAAAGGGGTTTGCGTGCCAATCTCTCAGGCAAAAGGACAGAGATGAACCTGTTTTTATAGACGTTAGGATATAAAAATAAGTTCCGCGGAACCACAGCAAATGTTTTCTCACGGTGCAGGGTGTACCGTCTGTTTGCTGTCTTTCCGTTTCTTTGGAGCCGTAACCCGATGCTGATTGGGTTCGGCTTTTTTGTTTGCCGCAAAACAAAGAAGGGGTATGTAAAATGACAATGGAAGTATTGGCAGACTGGGTAAGCAAGGTCAGCAACGTCGTATGGAACGGCCTGCTGCTGTACCTGCTGGTTGGCACCGGCATCGTGTTTACCATCCGCACGCGCTTCGTTCAGGTGCGCAAGTTCGGCGCAGGCTGGAAGCATCTGTTCGGCCATTTCTCGCTCAACGGTGAAAAGGCCGGCAAGGACGGCATGAGTCCGTTCCAGGCGCTTACCACCGCAATCGCGGCGCAGGTCGGCACCGGCAACATTGCAGGCGCGGCTACCGCACTGTATTCCGGCGGCCCGGGTGCGATTTTCTGGATGTGGCTGAGTGCGTTCTTCGGCATGTCCACCATCTACGGCGAGGCGGTTCTCGCGCAGAAGTACAAGACCACGGACGACAAGGGCCACGTTACCGGCGGTCCGATCTACTACATCCGCGCACGCTTTACCGGTAAATTCGGCAAGTTCCTCGCCGGCTTCTTCTCGATTGCAATTATTTTTGCACTGGGCTTCACCGGCAACATGGTACAGGCAAACTCGATCAGCGTAGCGTTCAACACCGCGTTCGGCGCACCGATGATCGTTGTCGGCATCATCTGTGCGATTATTGCAGCGTTTATCTTCCTTGGCGGCGTTGGCCGTATTGCGGCTGTTACCGAAAAGGTCGTTCCGATCATGGCAATGTTCTACATGCTGGGCTGTGTTGTCATTCTGTGCATCAACCACGCGGCAATCATTCCGGCATTCAAGTCCATCTTTGTTGCAGCATTTGACCCGCAGGCTATCCTCGGCGGCGCTGCAGGCATCACGGTTCGTCAGGCAATGCGCTACGGCGTTGCACGCGGTCTGTTCTCGAACGAGGCCGGCATGGGTTCCACCCCGCACGCACATGCACTGGCTAAGGTAAAGCGTCCGCAGGATCAGGGCGAAATTGCTATCGTTTCCGTATTCATCGACACCTTTGTTGTACTGACGCTGACCGCTATGGTCATCCTGACCTCGGGTATGCTCAATCCGGGCGCACCGGACGGTCTGCAGGGCACCGAGCTGGCACAGGCAGCCTTCAAGGCTTCCCTCGGCTCGGCGGGCATGATCTTTGTTGCGATCTGCATGCTGTTCTTTGCGTTCTCTACCATCATCGGCTGGTATTTCTTCGGTGAGCAGAACGTAAAGGCAATGTTCGGCAGCAAGGCAGTCAAGGTATATGCCGCTATCGTTGTTGTCTGCATCGTGATCGGCTCCGCACTGCATGTTGATCTGGTCTGGAACCTGTCCGACCTGTTCAACGGCCTGATGGTATTCCCGAACCTGATCGCGCTGCTGGCGCTGTCCGGTCTGGTTGCCAAAGCGGCCCACGATAAGGACATTATGAAGTAAGCTGTCGCGGAACGACACGGTTTGTGCAGGAATCGGCTCTATACAGTATTATTTGATAGAAAATGCACCGCAGTTCTGCGGTGCATTTTTTTGCAGACACCGAAAAAACACTGGTTTTCGCGTTCTCAGTACCGTATAATAGGGGAGTACCGCGGGAACATTTTCATATTCCACCCGTTTAGGATATAAGGCAACACTGCATAATTAAAGCTGCGGCGCTTTGCGGAAATTTTACGCTCTGATGTTATTGCGGTTTTTTGCAATACACAAAGTATTGCAAAAAACCGCGCCTAATCAGAACGCGAAATTTACTCGCAAATCGCTCTTGTTCAATGATGCGGTATTGCCTAAAAAGGAGAATTTCACATGAAAAAACGTACATTTTTGCTTTTTGGCCTGTTGGCGATACTGGTTCTGACCGCCTGCGGCGGCAAATCGGGCGCGCAGACCTCGACGGATGATGCCGCCGACACGAGCGATAACTCGCAGCAGACGACTGCTGAGGAGACCGCACAGCCCATCGGTCAGCACCATGCACAGATCACCATCAAGGACCACGGCACGATTGACATCGAACTGGACGGCGATGCAGCGCCTATCTCAGTTCAGAATTTTATGGACCTTGCAAACGACGGCTTTTATGACGGACTGACCTTTCACCGCATTATTACCGGCTTTATGATGCAGGGCGGCGACCCGCTGGGCAACGGCACCGGCGGCTCGGAGAACACCATCAAGGGCGAGTTTTCGGATAACGGCGTGGAGAACAAGCTGTCGCACACGCGCGGTGCGGTTTCGATGGCACGCTCAAGCAATCCGGACAGCGCATCCTCGCAGTTCTTCATCGTTCAGCAGGACAGCACCTATCTTGACGGTCAGTACGCCTGCTTCGGCTATGTGACCAAGGGCATGGATGTAGTGGATGAAATCTGCGATAATACGCCGGTCGAGGACGATAACGGCACGGTTAAGACGGAAAATCAGCCGGTTATTGAGAGCATTAAGATTATCGACTGACTGTGCAAAGCGTAAAGAGTTGAGGGTGAAGATTGGAGAGTAAGTTTCGGTTTTCCTCTTAACATAATAAAGCACCCCCTCTGTCAGACTGTATATCATACGGTCTGACAGAGGGGGTGCAGTTCCATCCCGGACTGTACACAGGATTCGGGATGTTTTTTTACTTCGCTGTTAATATTTCAGATGCTGTTCCGAAGGATTTCATCTTTTCGGTAAACTGGAATTTACCGAGATAACACCACTTTTTTCAGTCGGCCAGGATTTCCTGAGAGCTGCATAGGAAACCAGGAAGTTGGCAAGCCAGCCTGCTGGCACGGCAAGCCAGACAAATGCAATACCAAAACGCGGTGCACAGATCAACGCCACGGACAAGCGAATCGCAAGGTTTACCATATTGGCAATGAGGAACGGCCGCATGATTCCGAGTCCGCGAAGAACGCCATCGGTCGCCATTTTGATGCCCATAAAGACAAAGAAGAAACCAATCCATCTCATATAATCCCCGGACACCTGATAAGCCAGGGCGGTTCCGTCTTTTCCAAGGAACAGCGAGGAAATCTGCGTGTGCAGCGTTTCAATGACAAGGAAGGCAAGAACAGCAAAACATACATCCAGCACCAATGCTGCGCGGTAGCCTTTTTTGATGCGCTCGGTTTTGTTTGCGCCAAGGTTCTGGGAAACATACGGCGAAACCGCATTGCCGATGGACACAAAAATCAGAGAAAAGACGTTCTCCACCCGCATCGTCGCCGCGTATCCCGCGAGTGCCTGTGTGCCGAAGGGATTTACCACCGCCTGTACGATCATCATACCGATGGATACGGTAGACTGCTGAAGAACCGATGGAACAGCAATCTGAAGCATCGAACGCAGCTCCTGCCCGTCAAACCAGACAAAGCTGCTCTTATACCGCCGCATCCGATAAAAGAAAATCAAAAGTGAAAACACAGCCGAAATGCCCTGCGCAATCAGCGTTGCAAGCGCCGCACCGAACACGCCAAGTCCCAGACCGGCTACCATCCAAAGATCCAGCACAATATTCAGGATTGATGAAAAGATCAGCAGTCCCAACGGAATTTTTGATTCACCAATGGAAGTGAACATGGTAGAAAGAATATTGTACATGAACAAAAACGGAAAACCTACGAAATAGACCCGCAGATACAGTACTGCCTCCTTCAGAATATCGGCAGGGGTCTGTAATCCGCTCATCATCGCATGGGAAAAGCAAAAGCCAAAGACGCCAAGGATGATACTCAGAAGTAAAAAGCTGATCAGGGAGGTAGATACAATGGTTTTCATTTTGCCATATTCTCTGGCACCGAAATAACGGCTTACGAGCACGCCGGCACCGACACCGGCACCCAGTGCCACACAAATGAAAACATTGGTCAGGGCTGCGCAGGCGCCGACCGCCGCCAGTGCGGAGGAGCCGACAAACTGACCGACGATAATGGAGTCAGCCATATTGTATACCTGCTGAAAAAAGCTGCCGAGAATCATCGGCATGGCAAAAACCGTCAGCGCTTTCAGCGGCGCATCGGTAATCAAATACTCATCTTTTGACATGATCATTTTCCTCCACAATTTCTGGCTTTTTATTAGAAGGTACGAGCATAGCAGGTGCGATCAGTACAATGATTAGATCTGTAATCGAAAGCACCGCAGGAATTTCTCTAAACAAGAAAAAGCCAAATACCATTGCTGCAGCCGGTTCACAGGAACACAGAATGGATGCCTTTCCCGCCTCCATATAATCCGGTGTTGCCTTAAGGAATCCGCTTTGTCCGTTTTGACCTTGCGGATAGAACCGCCGTGTGCCGGTCGGTTCGCACGGTGGTGTGCGAGGTCGGCTTTCTATGCAGGAGAGCCTCCTGCCCGATTGGCTATATCAAACCGGACAGCACGGCTGTCATCCAATCCGATAATACCTTTTCATGAAATCCAGAAAGTGAATAGTCTGCTCGGACATACGCCGTATGGACGGATACACAATGTACAGCCGGCGCAGGAACGCTGACCGTCCGAGGGGAAACAGCAGCAGGCGTCCCTGCTGTGCATCGGTCTGCACAGTTGCGCGCGACAGAATGGAAATGCCCATGCCAAGTGCGATGCACCGCTTGAGCGCTGCCGCGTCATCCATGACGGCGATGACATTCAGTTCATCAAGCGACAGACCGTGATTCTGAAGGAAATACAGTGTTTCCTGCTTGGTGCCCGAGTTGTCCTCGCGCAGCAGGAACGGTTCGCACAGGAGCGCTGTCAGCGGGTCCGGCTGGCTTTGATAGGCACGGAAATGCGGTGTGTTCGGTGCGGCGATTACCAGCTCGTCCGAGGTGACCGGCAGAAATTCGCAGTTGGCCTCTGCGGTCTTTGTGCCGACCAGACCGATATCGCAGGTGCTGTCTGCGACCTTGTTTATCACATCCAGACTGTCCGAGCAGCTGGTGCGGAACCGGATCTCCGGGGCCTTCTCGTGGTACGCTGCCAGCAGCTCGGGCAGCAGATACAGCGACGGCACGGACGATACGCCGATATGCAGCATGGTTTCCTGCTCGTTGGACAGCTCCAGAATGGCTTTGTGCCGCAAATCGAGGATTTCTGCGGCATAATTATACAGCGTCTGACCGGCCGGTGTCACCGAGAGCGTTTTTGTTGTGCGCTTGAGCAGCTGCGTGTGCAGCTCCTTTTCCAGATTGCAGATGTGCGCGCTGACGGTCGGCTGTGACAGGTACAGCTTCTGTGCAGCAAGTGAAAAACTGCGGTACTTCACGGTATAGACATAGGCTTCCAGTTGACGAATATCCATGGGCGGCGCTCCTTTCTTTTTCTTCATTATAGCTGTATTTATAGATTATATCAATAGATTCAATCAGATTATCAATAGAATCGATTTCACATTGAAAACACCGCATGATATACTGAATACAGCATAAAATTCCCTCATTTCACAAAAAGGAGAAAATCATGAAACTGTTTGACAAGACATGGAAGCTGGCAGCGTCCGGTGCGGTGATCGGACTGCTGGTCATGCTTCTGGCAATTTACGGCAACCCTGCCAACATGGCGATCTGCGTTGCCTGCTTCATCCGCGATACAGCGGGTGCGCTCAAGCTGCATACAGCGGCTCCGGTGCAGTATTTCCGCCCGGAGGTCGTCGGCTTTGTCTGCGGCTCGTTCCTGCTGGCGCTGCTGACCAAGGAGTATAAGTCCACCGCCGGTTCCTCGCCGATGGTGCGTTTTATTCTGGGCGCTGCGATGATGATCGGCGCCCTCGTGTTCCTCGGCTGTCCGCTCCGCATGGTACTTCGCATGGCCGCCGGTGACCTGAATGCATGGGTCGCGCTCATCGGCTTTGCAGGCGGCGTGGCGACCGGCTCGTTCTTCCTCAAGAAGGGTTTCTCACTCGGCCGTGCGTATGAGGCCAAGCCGGTCGGCGGCGCCGTTCTGCCGGTTCTGCTGACGGCGCTGCTCGTAATCGGCGTAGCGACCGGCGTTTACGCGGTCAGCACCGAGGGCCCGGGCAGCAAGCATGCGCCGATTATCCTTTCTTTGGTCGTGGCGCTCATTATCGGTGCGCTCGCGCAGAAGAGCCGTATGTGCTTTGCAGGCAGCATCCGCGACCTCATCCTGATGAAGAATTTCGATCTTATCAGCATTATCGCGGCTCTGTTTGCCGTGATGGCGGTCTATAATGTCGCGAACGGCAGCTTTCATCTCGGTTTTTCCGGTCAGCCGATCGCGCATTCCCAGCACCTGTGGAACATTCTTGGCATGTATGTTGTCGGCTTTGCGGCTGTGCTGGCTGGCGGCTGCCCGCTGCGTCAGCTGATTCTGGCAGGCCAGGGCTCGTCTGACAGCGCGGTTACCTTCCTCGGCATGCTGCTCGGCGCGGCATTCGCGCATAACTTCGGTCTGGTCGGCGCGGCTGCCAAGGCGGCAACCGAAACCGAGCCTGCAGTCGCAGGCGGTCCGGCAGCAGCGGGCAAAATCGCCGTGATCGTCTGCATTATCGTGCTGTTTGTCATTGCGGGCACCAATCTGCGCCGCAAAAAGACGGCAAAGTAAGTCGGAAAAGGAGAATTTGCAATGGCTGAATATGTTGAAGTAGATGTTCGCGGCCTGTCCTGCCCGGAGCCGGTTCTGCTGGCGATGGACGCGATGCAGGATCACCCGGGGGAGCTGATCCGTGTGCTCGGTGACGAGGCGCACACCCGCAAGAATATCGAGAAAATGCTCGAGTATGAGAATAAGTCCGGTCAGACGACCGTGCGTCCGGACGGCTGCTTCGAGATCGTTTTTCAGGCGTAATGCGAGAGAAAAAGCCGTATCAGGTGCTCACCTTCCACACCACCGATGCTGCCATGGAGATGGAGTCATTCTGCAAACAGAATGGCATCGCCGGTCGGCTGGTGCCGGTGCCGCGCAGATTGTCCGCCGGATGCGGCATCGCGTGGCGCATGGAAGCCGAAGTTTACGCGCAGTATCAGACGGTTATCGCGGACTGCGGGATTGAGATCGAGCAGAGCGAGGCGTTGGTGTTTTAAGTAACCATAAAGCGGCATGACTTTGATGCAAGTCATGCCGCTTTTCTGTTTATTTGTTTTCGGTTTTCACGATTTTCTTTATAAAATGACATTGAGGAAATCCTGCGCAGCCCCAGAATTTTTCGCCGATATGTGTGCCGCGTCTGGCCTCCCGCATGACAAGCGGCTTGCCGCACTTCGGACAGTATTTTCCCTCCGACGGCGCAGGTGCAGGCTGCTCGGCGGCAGGCTGGTCCTCCAGCTCCTCCTGCTTGAATTTTTCGATATAGGTGATTGGCTTTTCAATGTGCATTTTGTTCAGATAATACTCACCATCTTCTTTCAAATCCTTCATGGAAGATTTCAGCTCACTCGATTCTCTGTTCATCCGCTTAATCGTTTCCACCAACTGATCCGCACGGATAACCTGTTTTTTTACTTCCTGTGGAGCATCTTGGTCATTGATAATCGTTTTAGGATTAGAAAGCACGACCAATCCCTTGAAAAAGTTACTAAACCAGTGATTTCGAAGTGCTGCCATCACCTTACCATGATTTTCGTTGCGACATTCATTCAGCACCTGCAAATGCCGCTGATTCTGCGTAATCGGCGAATAAATTCCCTCTTTATAGTACCGACCGCCGCAGCGAATTGTGCGGATAAAATCGCCCTTGCTGTTGATCTCGATATTGCCGAACAGATTTTTGCACTCCAACACAAAGTTAATCTTTGGAGTCAGTACCAGAAAGTCAATCTGTGCCGAGGCACCGGACACGCTTTCAATATACAAATCGTGCAGCACAACCATATCCATACCGCTGTTTTTCAGCTCAAACAGAATATTATCCTCACCGATAATGCCGGCTTTCACCACGGCAATCTCTTTTGCGATTTTTTTCGCGTTTTCTCCGGTTGCCTTTTCCGCCAGCTCTTCCAGCTGCCGCAGATACTCCTTTGCGTTGCTGGATTCTTTCGCAATCACAACCTCCGGTTTTGAAAACAGTCCCATGTTTATCCCTCGTGTTTCTCTTTTTCCTGCGATTTTCGCTTGTATAATTTTAGTATACCATATAGGAGAAACAAGGAAAAGTTCCGTCCTCAAATTTATCCACAGGTTTGTGCATATCTTCGTGGATAGTTCCGCAGGCACGCAAAAGCCGCAGACGAAAGTCTGCGGCTTTTCTCTTTGGCGTTTACTTGGCTCTGCCAATCTCCGTTGCCTTTTCAACCTCGATCGACTGGAAATTGATATATCTGCAGCGGCAATCACACTCGGGTGTTATTTTCCGTCGTTTGCAATCGCGGTGTCAATATTCTCCTGCAGCTGCTTCATGCTGTTTTCGTTCGTGATGCCGCCGAGTACCGGTTCACCGACGATTTTTCCGTTCCGGTCGATAACATAGGTGGTCGGGAATGACATGATGTTCAGTGCAAACTTGCCTGCCTCGCTGCCGGATGCAAAGGTAATGTTGCGGTAGGATGCCCCCTTGGTCTGCAGAATCTGTTTAGCGGTAGCAATGGCATCCGCATTGTCATCGAGCGTTTCCGTATTGATGCCGATAACCTCGCCGCCCTGCGCCTTGACGGTCTGGTTCAGCTTGTCCAGATCACCAAGTTCAGCCACGCACGGCTTGCAGCCGCTGAACCAGAAATTCACGACGGTGAACGCATTGTCTGCGAACAGGCTGCTGTCCACGGCATTGCCGTCCAGATCCTTGCCCTCGAAGGACGGGAACGTATCACCGGCCGAGGCGGTGTTTGCCTCTGCTGTTTCCGGCGGAAGTTCCTGCAGCTGGTCCTCCAGCTTGCGGACCTTGGCGGCATCGTCGGTCAGCGTCTTGTAGTCCTCGTCCGAGAGCTGGTCCTTGACGTTTTTAATCGCAAGATCGAGGACATCAGCGTAGTTGGTGCTCTGGGTGCTCTGCGACAGATTGTCCTTGTCGAGCGAATTCAGAGCCGTTGTCCACAGCTCCTGGTGCTGGTCGAGGATGGCGTTTTCCTCCGCTATCAGCTCGGAGACGGTTTTTGCCGGTTTGCCGCAGGCGGATGCGCCGAGCAGCAGGCTTACGGACAGGGCAAATGCGATCAGTCGATTCTTTTTCATTAGATAGTTTCTCCTTTGTCAGTCGTTTGGGTTTTATCGCCTAGACCGTAGCGGTAGCAGATAGCACCGGTCGGGCAGGCTTTGATGCACATACCGCAGCGGATACACTCGGCATGATCGGGATTTTTTGTAATATCCACATCCATTTTGCAGGCTTTGGCGCACGCACCGCACGATACGCATTTGTGCGTATCCACCTGCATCCGGAACAGCGAAACGCGGTTCAGCAGCGCATAAAACGCGCCGAGCGGGCACAGCCACTTGCAGAACGGACGGTAAAACAGCACGCTGCACACGATAACGGTCAGCAGAACGGCTGCTTTCCAGGTAAACAGTGCGCCGAGCGCGGCACGGATGCCGGAGTTGACCGCCGCCAGCGGCAGCGCGCCCTCGAGCACCCCCTGCGGACACAGGTACTTGCAGAAGAACGGATCGCCCATGCCGAGTTCGTTTGTGACAAGTACGGGCAGCAGCACCACCATGATCAGCAGCACCGCATATTTCACATAGCGGAGCGGCTTCAGCCTTTTGGTGGACAGCTTAGGCGAGGGGATCTTGTGAAGAAGCTCCTGAAACCAGCCGAACGGGCACAGAAAGCCGCAGATAAACCGTCCGAGCAGCACGCCGAGCAGGATTAAGATACCGGTGATGTAATACGAAAACCGGAACTTCGACGAGCCGACGACTGCCTGAAAGGCGCCGATCGGGCACGCGCCCGCCGCGCCGGGACAGGAATAGCAGTTCAGGCCGGGCACGCAGACGGTCTTGCCGCTTCCCTGATATAGTTTGCCCTGTACAAAATTCGGCAGGTGGATATTGGTCAGCAGGGTGGCTGCCGCCTGTATCCAACCGCGAAAACGGGCTAAAACCGGAATATTTCTCTTATCCAATCCCAACACACTCCATACACAGGCGGATCGCCTTTGATAATACCGTATCGGCTTCGCCTCTCCACAGGCCGAACCCGATCATTGCAATGCCGACTGCCAGCAGGAAGAGCTGGGCGGCGGTTCTGTGCTTCAGCATTGTTATGCCCCTTTCGAAGTTGTTGACACCAGTATACCGCACGGGAGATAAAATCTGTGTTAAGGTGCTAAAAAACAAAAATTTTTTGCAACAGATTTCGTTAACACAAATTTTATCCCTGTCTGGTATAATAAAGGTATGAAAACACAAAGGAGGAAAGCTCATGCGGCTTTTGGTGATAGAGGACGAGCGTGATCTGTGCGAAGATATTGCGAAAAAACTGCGCCTGTCCGGCTATGAGGCGGACACCTGCTTTGACGGAGAAGCGGCGCTAGAGCTGCTGGCGGTAGAGAAATACGATCTGGTGCTGCTCGATCTGAATCTGCCTAAGGTGGACGGTATGACGGTGCTGCGTACCCTGCGGGAGCATGATCAGGAGACCGGCGTGCTCATCCTGTCGGCACGCAGTGAAATATCCGACAAGGTTGACGGACTGGATGCCGGTGCGAACGATTATCTGTCCAAACCGTTCCATTTAGAGGAACTGGAAGCGCGTGTGCGCAGCCTGACGCGCCGCCGATTTGTGCAGCAGGACGTGTGCCTGCGGTGCGGCGGGCTGACGTTTGATACCCGCAGCCGCACGGCCACGGCAGCCGGACAGACGCTTTCGCTCACGCGCAAGGAGAGCGGCATTCTGGAATATCTGCTGCTCAATCGCGGGCGGCCGGTCAGTCAGGAGGAGCTCATCGAGCACGTTTGGGACAGCAGCGTGGACAGCTTCAGCAATTCCATCCGCGTACACATCTCCATGCTGCGAAAAAAACTGCGTGCGGCACTGGGATACGACCCGATCCGCAACAAGATCGGTCAGGGCTATGAGATAGGAGCGGACGAATGAGCAAACGAATCTCTGTGCAGTGGCGCATCACGATATTGACTGCGCTGCTCATCGCGGCGGCGTGCGTGAGCCTGAATCTGCTGCTGTTTTACTCCGGCTCGGACAGCATGGATGCGCTGAACGGCTTTGTGGTGGAGTACAAAACGGGAAACCAGCAGGAAATGACCATTGAGATACCCCAAGAGAATATGCAGGCGTTCTTCAGCGGCTTTTCTCAGCAGGTGAGTGCAGAAAAGGTGCGTTTCGAGCGCATGGGCTGGTGCATCACCGCGCTGGTGACACTGCTGAGCGCCGTCATCGCGTATTTCGTCAGCGGACGGGCGCTCAAGCCGCTGGGCGATTTTGCGCGGCAGACCGGGCAGATCAACGAGGAAAGCCTGACCGACACCCGTCTGTCCGAGGACACGACCGCCGAGTTCCGGCAGCTGAGCCGGTCGGTCAACGCTATGCTCGACCGTCTGGCGCAGTCATTTGACACGCAGCGGCAGTTCACCGGCAATGCGGCGCACGAGCTTCGCACGCCGCTGGCGCTCATACAGACACGGCTCGAGCTTTTTGCGGCGGAGCATCCGCAGATGGATGCCGAAACAGCCGCGCTGCTGCGCTTTGAGCAGGAACAGCTCGAGCGGCTGAGCGCCCTTGTACGCACGCTGCTGGAAATGAGCGACCTGCAATCCGTGCCGCGCACGGACTGCATCGACCTTGCGCCGATGGCCGAGGAAGTGCTGGTCGATCTGACGCCGCTGGCGCAGAAAAACGGCATCACGCTTACGCAGACAGGCGAAAATGTGCAACTCACCGGCAGCGATGTGCTGCTGTATCGGGTGCTGTTCAACCTGACCGAGAACGCCATCAAGTACAACCGCACGGGCGGTTCGGTGGAAGTGTCTGTCGAGCGGGAAGGCGGTCAGGCGGCAATCCGCGTGCGGGATACCGGTCCGGGCATTGCCGAGGAGTACCGCGACAGCATCTTTCAGCCGTTCTTCCGCGTGGACAAGTCGCGCAGCCGCGCGATGGGCGGCGTAGGGCTGGGTCTGGCGCTCGTGCAGGAGATCGTCCGGCTGCACGGCGGCACAGTGCGCGTTGAACAGAGCGCAGATACGGGAACAACAATTCTGGTAACACTGCCGGTTGGAAAAGCGGCTTGACGCTCAAATTGAGGGCATATATGCACGCTGCCTTAACAGTATACACGGTTTACACCCGCTCTGAAATCCCGTATAATTTAGACAGTATAACGGACAGGAGAGCACATTACAGTATTTGGAGGTGCGCGCCGTGCCAAAATCGAAATGGAATCTGAACACGATCTACATATCCGAGCGGCTGCAGGAGAGCCTGCGGCCAATCTCGCGCTGTGCCATGACGACCGTGGTTGCACCCATGGGATACGGCAAAACGACGGCGGTGGAGTGGTATCTCGCGGAACGTGCCGGAGCCGAAGCGCCGTACATTGTGCGCATCAGTGTGTACTCGGGCAATCTTGCGATTTTCTGGAAAAGTGTGCAGGACGCCTTTGCGCGTGCAGGCTTTGCCTTCCTGCGGGAATACGACTGTCCGACCGACGGAGCGAGCGGCGGACTGCTGATCGACGATCTGTGTCATGCGCTGACCGGTGAGAAGTCCTGCTATATTTTTATTGACGATTTTCACCTGCTGACCGACAAACGCGCACCCGGATTCCTGTGTGCGCTGGCCGGACGGCTGCCGCCCAATGTTCATCTGATTTTAGTCAGCCGTGACCTGTTTCTGCCGGCGGCAGAGCTTGTCCGGCTGGGCGGAAAGGTGTACCAGATCGGCACGGCGCAACTTCGGCTTAACCATACCGAGCTGGCGGTCTATACCAAGCGGTGCGGAACCGCGCTTTCCGATGAGCAGATAGATACGCTGCTGTATTACAGCGAGGGCTGGTTTTCGGCGGTTTATCTGAATCTGCGGATGTTTTCCGAGCACGGTGTGCTGCCGGACCCGAATTCGGATATTTCCTCTATCTTTACGGCTGCGATGATTGATCCGCTGCCCGAAAAACAGCGGGAATTCCTTGCGGTGATGGGACTTGCCGACGAATTTACGGTCGAAATGGCGCAGTTTGTCATGGCAGACGCGCACGCCGAGGACCTGCTTGCCGCGCTGACCGGGCAGAATGCGTTTGTCAAGCGTCTGCCGGACGGCGCGACCTACCGGTTTCATCATATGATGAAGGAATGCGCGCTGCACACCTTCCTGTCCATGCCGAAGGAGCGGCAGACCGTCTACCGCGGGCGGCTCGGCATCTGGTATGAGGATCACCGGCTGTATCTGCATGCCATGACCGAGTACCGGCAAAACGGCGATTACGATGCGATGCTGCGCACGCTGCAGAAGGATGCAGGCATTCTGCTTTCCTCGCTGCACCCGAAGGCAGTGCTGGCAGCACTGGACGAATGCCCGGCAGCTGTGCTCGCAAGCCATCCGCTGGCGATTCTGGTGCTGATGCGGAGTATGTTCAACTGGCGCAATATTCCGAAAATGCTGGAGCTGAAGGAGCTGCTGCTGACGGCGATTTCCGAAAATACAGCGCTTTCCGCACAGGAAAAAGGCGATTTGCGGGGAGAATGCGACCTGATCATGAGCTTCCTCTGCTACAACGATATCAGCGCCATGAGCCGCCTGCACCGGAGTGCCAGCGCGCAGATGTCGCGGAAGGCGATCAGCATCCAGTCCGGCGGCGGCTGGACCTTCGGCTCGCCGTCCGTGCTGATGATGTTTTACCGCGCACCGGGCGAGCTGCAGAGCGAGCTTGCTGAGATGGATGAGTGCATGCCGCACTATTATAAAATCACCGGAAATCACGGTCAGGGTGCCGAGACCATCATGCGTGCCGAGGCGGCGTTTCTGCAGGGACGCTTAACGGATGCACATATCGAACTCGAAAGCGCGTATGCCCGGATTCAGGACAACGGGCAGGTCAATATGGCGCTGTGCTGTGATTTTCTGGCGTGGCGGCTGTCGCTGTTTGCGGAGATGAAGTATCACTGCACGCTTGCCGAGCGGCACGCGGAGCTGCTGCGGCAGCACAATGCTTCCTGGCTGAACCTATGGAACGCGATTGCGGCGTATTATTACGCTTTGCTTGGCAAAACCGACAAGATTCCGGAGGTTTTCCGCGCGCACAGGCTTTCAACTGTGCATACACTTGCACCGGGCAAGCCGATGATCGAGATGATCGAAAATCAGGTCGGTCTGGCGCAGGGCGACTACGCCCGTGTTGTCGGCCGGAGCGAAAGACTGCTTGCTGTGTGCGAAGGCATGCACTATGCACTGGTCGCGATGCATATCCGAATCCAGACGGCAGCGGCGTATGAAATGCTGGGTAAGCATGCGGAGGCACAGGCGCAGCTCGATCAGGCACTGACCGACGCGGAACCGGACGGCTTTGTCATTCCGTTTGCGGAGAATTATCGCTATCTCAAGCCATTGCTGGCAGAGCGGCTGCAAACCGGAACGGTTGCGCAGATCATCGAACTGGGAGAAGCCGCAGAGCGGCGAAAGGCCGGATTTGACCGTCCGGAAGCCCTGTCGGCGCTGACCGAGCGGGAATATGAGATTGTCCGGCTGATGGCACAGCGGCTGAACAACCGCGAGATTGCGGAAAAGCTGTATCTGTCCGAGGGCAGTATCCGGCAGTATGTGAATCAAATTTACACCAAACTGCAGATAGCAGGAGAGCCGCGCGCAAAGCGCAAGCTGCTGCTCGACCTGCTTGCGGATAAAAACTAACAACTTGTGAATGGTTTTTTTGAAAGGTTCACCGTATCCTATAGGTACGGTGAACCTTTTATTTTGTGTAAGCGAGAGGAGGTACGTATTTGGACCGGAAATACATTCAGTCAGTCAAGCCGCTGACCGACCACGTTCTGCAGGTCGATTTCGTCTCCGGCAGCCGCCTGCTGCTGGATATGAAGCCTTATCTGGATAAATTCCGATTCCGGTCACTTTCCGACCCGCAGGTGTGGAACAGCGCGGTGACAAACGGTATTTTTGTCCGCTTTGGCGATGTGGAGATGAGCCATAACGAGCTGTTTTCCATGGCCGAGCAGGAACACCACAGAAAAGGAGGAAAATGGCATGAGTAAAAAGCGGTTTATATGGCAGAGAAGGTTGAGCACAGGATTGTCTGTGCTGCTGTGCCTGAGCATGCTGCCGGTGGCAGCGCTGGCGGAGGAGCCGGACGGCAGTGAAGATGCGGCCCGGAACACTGTCGTTGAGAAGGTCGATACCGAGATTATCGAAAACACGACTGACAATGACGCTGTCGTCGAGGATGCCATCGTTGAAAACGCAGTTATTGAGAACGATGCTGTGGAGAGCAGCGATGATGCGGATGTGGACGCACAGGACATTGACGTTCAGGACATAGACGCGGATGCTGTTAATGTTCAGGCTGTTGCCGCAGAACACGCTCATCCGATTTGCGGCAGCGGGGACACCTGCACAGACCCGAATCATGCCAGCCACGAGGTTATCACGGACTGGCAGCCGATTGGCAGTGAAAGTGAGCTATCGGAAACAACAGCGAACGGACACTACTATTTAACGGCTAATGTTGTTATTGATGAGTATTGGCGGTGTCACAACAGTATTGTACTGTGTCTGAATGGTCATACCATCACTTTTCTGGAGGCAAAGGACAGCACGACGAACGGCGGTGTTACAATCACAAGCGATACAACTTTCACGCTTTGTGACTGCTCGAAAAAACAGACCGGTAAAATCACCGGTTCTACCCGCAGTGGTGTAAATGTAAGTGGAAGTACAGCAATCTTCAATATGTACGGCGGTAAAATTACCGGAAACAGCCATAAAGGTACTAATACTGATTCGAATGCTTATGGCGGCGGCGTTCGGGTAAGGAGCAAGGGTGCTTTCAATATGTATGGCGGTGAAATTTCCGGTAATACTTGTGCTGGTAGATATTATTCCTATGGCGGCGGTGTCTGCGTTGAAGATAAAGGTTCTATCTTCAATATGTACGGCGGAAAAATCACCGAAAACACAGCCAAGAATGGCAGCGATGTTGCTTTGTATAGGTATGGCCGTATGTGCCTTTCCGGTGCACCGATCCTTGGCGATATCTACTTGGTTCACTTAGATATCGACGGCATTGATGTAGGAGAAGGCGGCTTAGCTGAAAATACGACCTATCAGATCAACTTTGCTGGAATGGAATCCCCCGATACGGTTTTCCACTGCATCGGTACGATGAGCAAGGAGGATGCCGGTCATTTCCCGGCACCCAGCGGAGCAAAATATGACCGGGGAGACCCCTGGAGCGCGTGGTATAACGGAGAACAGCTCTTTTTCGTGCGTGAAAGCGCCAAACACCAGGGCGGCATTCATCCGATATGCGGAGACGGTGCAGCCTGCACAGCTCCGGATCATACAGAAAATCACGAAAATATAGCCTGGACACCGGTCGAGTATATCCATACAGAGACTCACGGAACCGAAGAATGGATAGAACCGGGAAACTATTACCTGACCAAGGATACAATCCTTGCCAATAGTGCCTATTCAAGAAAGATCGTCGTCACCGGAGACGTGCAGATCTGCCTGAACGGTCATACGCTGAAATACAGGCCTCGGACGACCGATACAGCAGGTCTTTACCGTATTTATCTGAGAGACGGCGCCAGCTTCTCTATCTGCGACTGCTCGAAGGGACAAAACGGCAAGATCGTTCAGATTTCGGATGACGGGAAATCGTATTCGGCACTGTTCCAATGCCTGCGGAACAGCACGCTCAATCTCTTTGGCGGCGAAATCAGCGGCGGCGGCAGCAGCAAGGTGCCGACTAACACTGCCTATCCGGGCGCAGTAAAGCTGTATGGCGGTACATTTAATATGTACGGCGGTAAGATTACGAACTGTACGACAAATGCACAGTCGGTTATTGATGTAGACAGCTCCAGCACCAGTGGACTTTATAAGGGGCAGCCTAATGTTCCGGGTGTATTTAATATGTACGGCGGTGAAATCAGCGGCAACAAAATGACGCCGTATAAAGGTCAGCACAATACCGCCGCGATTGATGCAACCTACAATAATGTTAATATCTATGGGGGAAAAATCTGCAATAACACCGCTGTCGGAAATGACAATGTGGCGCATGGTATAGATGTGATTTGGAGCGATCTTACCATCGGTGGCGGCGAAATTACTGGCAACAGCGGCTATGGCGTATGGATGACGAATAAAACACCGGCAACTGCTCTGTCCGGCGGCAAGATAACCGGCAATACAAAGGGAAACTTCTGTTTTGCATTCCAGCGGACGAGCGGTTATGTTTCCTCTACTGCTGTTCTGGATGAAAATATGGCACCCGACACTAACATCGGCATTACCATATCTCCTTTGGAGACCGACAAAGCATCGTATACCCTGTCTGAAGCCTGCGATACGGATAACAGCCGCTTTTTCTACTCGGATATGGCTGGTTATGCCGTAGTCTATGATGAGGAAAGCAAAACCCTGCAGCTGCAGAAGGGCACGGCGCTCACCGGAACGCTCGAGATCAACGGAGCTGCGAAGTTTGGACAGGAACTAACGGTTATGCTGGGCGGTACAAACAACTCCGGCACACTGACCTATAAGTGGTATCGCAGCGGTGAAAATGCGCTGATTGCAACCGATACTGACAAGTACACGCTGACGGCGGTTGATATCGGCAAGACCATCACCGTGATTGTGAAAAGCAGTGCGGAACTCGGTTCGGTGACTGCTGTTACCACGGTGGTGGAAAAAGCAGATGGTCCTGCGGCTCCGGCTGCATTTACCCTCGGTTTTACGCTCAATGAGGACGAAAAGACCTTCACAGCGACCATTCCGGAGGTGGAAAATGCGGAGTACAGCTTCGACGGGAAACAATATTCCGCAGTCAACACCAAGACGGACTGTGCGCCGAACACGGAATATACCGGCTATGTGCGAATCCCGGGAACCGATACGCAGAAGGCAAGTGCGGTGACCAGCAGCACGCAGACCGCTCCAAAGCTGACCGTTG
Source organism: Butyricicoccus sp. AM78-15b2TA (assembly GCF_027665985.1). Taxonomy (NCBI): domain Bacteria; kingdom Bacillati; phylum Bacillota; class Clostridia; order Eubacteriales; family Butyricicoccaceae; genus Butyricicoccus; species Butyricicoccus sp. AM78-15b2TA. The sequence goes on along the minus strand of NZ_JAQEHY010000006.1, from coordinate 63,880 downwards.
CAGCACCGGTCTTCAAGCCGGACGGCACGACCAGCTTCCGCGGTACGCAGACGGTGGAGATTTCCTGCGCAACACCCGGTGCTTCCATTTATTACACGACGGATGGCACAACACCGACCAGCAGCGGCACGGCTTACAGCGGTGCGATCAGCCTGACCGCTACCACCACGATCAAGGCGATTGCGGTCAAGACAGACATGAATGACAGTGCCGTTACCGCAGCAACCTTTACCAGACGTTCGTCCTCCGGCGGTGGCGGAGGAGGCGGCGGCTTATCCGCACCCAGCTATTCGGTATCCGTAGATGATGTAAAGCACGGCACTGTCACCGTATCTCCCGAGTCTGCCTCCAAGGGCGACACTGTGACCATCACGGCAACCCCCGACAAGGGCTACGTTCTTGAAAGCCTGACCGTGCTGGACAAGGACGGCAAGGCGCTCACGCTGACCGACAAGGGCAGCGGCAAGTACATCTTCGTCATGCCGGCGGGCAAGATCACGGTGAAGGCAGTCTTTATGGATGACAACACCATGCTCAACTTCTTCACCGACGTTCACGCGGAGGATTACTACTATGACGCAGTCCTCTGGGCGGCGCAGAAGGGCATTACCGGCGGTATGAGCGACACGCTGTTCGCTCCGAACGCTGCCTGCACCAGAGCGCAGATTGTAACCTTCCTGTGGCGCGCGGCGGGTTCGCCTGAACCGAAGGCGCTGAGCAGCTTCGCGGATGTTCCGGCAGATGCATACTACGCCAAGGCGGTTGCGTGGGCGGTTGAGAACGGCATTACCGAGGGCACGAGCGATACAGCGTTTGCACCCGGCACCATCTGTACCCGTGCTCACGGCGTTACCTTCCTGTATCGTGCGGCCAAGGCGACGGCTTCGGTCGGTGCATCGGCATTTACCGATGTGGCCGACAGCGCCTACTACGCCGATGCGGTCAAGTGGGCAACTGAGCAGGGCATTACCAAGGGCGTTAGCAGCACACTGTTCGGTCCGGATGAGACCTGCACCCGTGCACAGATCGTCACGTTCCTGTACAGACTGTACGGCAGCAAATAAGCAAATCAACCGATAAACAGACGGCGGCAGGGGAATACCCCTGCCGCCGTCTGTTTACCGATTTTTTGCCGCTATCTCATGCTGTGGAGCGAGCTGCATTCCCGGACAAACCGCTGCAATAAGAGCGGGGAAATCGGGAAAAATGTCATATTTTCGGTAAATCTGCGGCGATGTGTCATAATTTCTTCTTTTTTTGTCAAACCCTGTTGACAAAACGCGATAGATGCGCTATAGTGAGGATAAAAGAAGATGATGCAGTCGCTTTGACCGCATCTCAAACGATAATAGCAAACCCACCGAAAGGTGGCGACGCAAAGCTATAGGGCCTTACCCCTCATCGAGAGGGCTGGCAGCCAGTTACCGAAAGGAGATCGCCGGATATGAAGCGGCTTTTTCGTATTGTATGCGCAGTTTTTGCAGCAACTGCCCTCTCGATGGGCGTTACCGCAGCAGCAGTAAATGATGTTGTGGATATGAGTAATTCCACCCACGGTTATGTTACCGTAAACTACTCCTCGAGTGCAAGACTCAAGGTTGGTATTCAGTACAACAGCGGCAAGACCGTATTCTATGATTGCCCGAGTGGCAAGGATGCTTCCTTCTCTCTCGATAAGGGCAACGGCAAGTACACCGTAACGCTGTACCGCAACGTTTCCGGTACGTCTTATCAGCAGGTCGAGTCCAAGTCCATGAACGTAACCGTTAAGGACAGCTACGCCCCGTATCTGGTCTCCACTTCCGAGGTTCAGTTTTCCAAGGGCGACACGGTATCCGCTAAGGCTGCTGAACTCTGCAAGAACGCCAAGACCGACGAGGCTAAGGTTATCGCCATCTACAACTACATGGCAAGCCGTTATACTTATAATAACAAGCTGGCGAATGAGATCACCAGCGGCAAGATCACCAAGTACATCCCGGATACCGCCGCTACCCTGAAGGGCACCACCGGTATCTGCTACGATTTCTCCTCGCTGTTTGCAGCAATGTGCCGCAGCCAGGGCATCCCGTGCGCACTGACCAAGGGCTACGCCGGCTCCAGCTACCACGCTTGGAACAAGGTAAACCTGAACGGCAAGTGGTATCAGATCGACCTGACCTATGCGGTTACCCGCAGCGTGAAGAACGCAAAAACCCTGCATGACTGTGTATCTCCGCTGACCTACACCAACACCAGCGATGCGCTTGCAGTAGCTGCGGCTTAACACGTTTCCGTTTTACTTTGTATGCAAATGGTCCTGATTGGATGCGTTTATGTTCGATCAGCGGCGATTTATTGCATAAAAAATCGATTCCGGATTGAAATCTCTCTTCACTTTTTACAGTATTTGTTTGTTATTCGCGGGCATTTATGGTATACTGAAGAAGAGGATCCGGAGGATTTCTGTCCTGCGCAGGCAAAGGACTGTGTATGCAGTCCGGCGTATCTGCCGACAGAAAAGATCGTAAAATTCTGTGCATGACTTCCGTAAAGGGATACAGGTACAGACAAAGGCACAGCCGGTGAAAACCGGTGTCGCAAAGCCAGATGGGCCTAAACGGAGTTTTTTCTCCGCATGGCAGCCGGTTGCCAAAGGTACTTTGTTACCCCCTTGCAGAGCTATGCGCGCTGTAAAGGGGGTATTTTATTTGGAGACTGAACAACCATTCTGCGTTGCCAACAGCCATTTCAAAAAGAACCAACCATCTGTGCTACTCGGTAAGGAGTAAGTTGTACAGACAAGGGCACCACCGGTGAAAGCCGGTCTCGCAAAGCCAAGGGCCTAAACGGAAGGTATTCCGCATGGCAGCCGGTTTCCTAATGCAGCTTCTTCATAGTAGTCTTTTACTATTGAAGGAGGGGTTTTCATGATGAAAACAGGAAAAAATAATCGATTCTTAGCCAGCATTCTGGCGGCATCCATGATGCTGACGATGTCTCCGTTCGCATTTGCAGCAGCGGATACAGCGGAGCAGAAAGAAATGACAACGCAGGAGCAGGTTCAGCCTGCCACCCAAAATGAAACGAACGCAAATCCCACGGTGTCTCAGACGGAAGATCAGTCTCCTAAGGACACAAACTCCGAAGCGCCTAAGACGGAAAGTCAGTCTCCTAAGGACACAAATTCCGAGGGCGGTCAGCCTTCTAAGGACGTAAAACTTGCAGTTAAGGACACCACTGCAGAAGGTAGCACATCCGCATCGAAGACTTCGGCAGAATCGGAGAACCCGACAGAATCGGAGACTCCGGCAGAACCGGAAACACCGAAAAACGCTGCAAAGATCGGCGAGAAAGAGTATCCGACTGTTGCTGACGCGATTGCTGATGCACAGCAGGACGACACCATCGTTCTGCTCCGTGATGTTACGGAAAATATCACCATCAATAAGTCTCTGACGCTCGACCTCGGCGGGTTTACGCTGTCGGGTGATGGCACGAAAACTGTAGTGGCTATCGCCGGCCAGGAAATAAAGGTAACCGTTAAAAACGGTACGATCACCGGCGGCAAATCCACGTATGGCGGCGGTGTAAACATTCAAAATGTTGCGGGTACTGTTACACTGGATAACTGTACACTTACAAAGAATGAAGCATCCAATGCTGGTGGCGGAGTTTACATCGCTTCTTCTGGATCTGTAAGAATTAAAAATGGTAAAATTACTGAAAACAACGCTGTCAATAGCGGTGCAGGAATTTATGTTACATGTGGTGTAGATAAGGAAAAAGATGGTGAACTATCGTGCGTATTAGATGGTGTTAAGATCGAAACTAACACTTCTAACAGCACCGGTGGCGGCATCGTTGCTTCTGGCAATCATCCTGATAAAGCAATGGTAACGGTGAAAATGGAAGATGGTACATCCATTTCCCATAACACAGCAAAGACATCACTGGATGGATATGGTGGTGGCGGCGTTTATATTACGGGTTCTGCCACTAGGTTCATCATGAACGGCGGCACAATCTCTGATAATGAAGCGTTATGTGGCGCGGGCATCCACTCGGCTACTCGTGATGGCTTAGAAATCAATGGCGGCTCTATTGTTGATAATATCGCCACTGGCGATGGCGGCGGTATTTATGTTAGAAGGTATGCGTTCAAGAATAAATATGATAAGTTGCTTGTAGCAAATAGAGCAATCGTATCCAATAACAAAGCTAAGAAAAATGGCGGAGGTCTTTGGATTGGCGATAATTTGAATGCAACCATCGAAAAAGGCAGTCAGGTATATAACAATCGGGCAGACATTATGGGAGATGACATTTATTTTAGCGGTACTAACAGCACATTGAATCTTCCAGAAGCAACAGAAATGAGCGGCGACCTGATTCTGTCCTCTGACAACGTTCCGATTACCGATTGGTATTATGACGGTTTTAAGGATGCAAATACCAGACATCGCTGGGGCGAAAAATACAGTGAACTGGATATCGATGCAACGGTGGCTAACGGAGCACTGACTTATAAAACCGGAATATATTATGAAATCTTTAAACCGGTAGAGAATTTTAAAGGTACGATTGCGCTGAAAGCTGCACATGCTCAACTGTTTACTCTTACCTATAACGTAACAGGTGATCTTCCGGAAGGTTATACCGCACCTACTGCACAGAGTATGCTGGTTGGCAGCAAATACACCGTTGCAGAGGTTCCGGCCAGCGTGTCCGGCTCGAAGGACGGCGTGAACGGTACATTCTCTTTCAACGGCTGGAAAAAGGATGACGGCACGGTTCTGACCGGCGAGCAGCAGCTGACCGCAGACCTTACGCTGCACGGCGTATGGACCTTTACGAAAAAATCCTCCGGCGGCGGTGGCGGCGGCAGCCACAAGCCCACCGTTACCATTCCGGATGATGTACCGACCGGTCTGAACGGCGATGACCACTATGCTTACATTGTAGGCTATCCGGACAGCACCGTTCGTCCGCAGAACGGCATTACCCGCGCTGAGGTAGCAACCATCTTCTTCCGTCTGCTGACCGACGAGACCCGCAATGCAAACTCCACCAAGTCCAACAGCTACTCCGACGTAGCAGCCGGCGCATGGTACAACCACGCTGTTTCTACGCTGAGTGCTATGGGCATCGTAAAGGGCGACAGCCAGGGCAAGTTCAATCCGAATGCGCCGATCACCCGTGCGGAGTTCGCTGCTATCGCAGCTCGTTTTGACGACAAGGCCAACACGACCGCTGTTGACTTCAGCGACATTGCATCCCACTGGGCAAAGGACGAAATCAGCGCCGCTGCCAACAACGGCTGGATCAACGGTTATACCGACGGCACCTTCCGTCCGAATAACAAGATCACCCGTGCTGAGGCGATGACGCTCGTAAACCGCGTTCTCAAGCGTCTTCCGGAGACGGCAGAGGACCTGCACAACGACATGATCGAGTGGAGCGACAACTCCGATACTTCCGCATGGTATTACCTGGCCGTACAGGAGGCTACGAACAGCCACTATTACGACCTCAAGGCAAACAAGCACGAGAAGTGGAGCAAGCTGCGCGAAACTCGTGACTGGACCGAACTGGAAAAGTAAATACTTTCCTGTAAGGGCGAACGAATCCCCCGGCCATTGGTCGGGGGATTTTATTGCTCTGATAGTTTTTTCTAAAGGAAACAAATTTCGGCAAATTTTTCTTGTCAAAATTATAACATATTGCCCTTGTGATTTTTATATCATAGGTTCATAATAGGGATTGCCGAAAGGGAAAAGAGGAATGAAAAAGTAGGCTTTTCGGTGATTTTTATGCGAAAGTCATGCTTTCGCAGCCGGTATAGAGGAGGAGATAATATGATCAGCTTTATCGTATGCTTATTATTATTGATCACCGGCTATCTTACTTATGGTAAAATTGTAGACAAAACCTTTGGCCCGGATGACCGGGAAACGCCGGCAGTTCGCATTAACGATGGCGTTGACTATGTTGTCATGCCGCAGTGGAAGCTGTTTCTGGTACAGCTGCTGAACATCGCCGGCCTTGGCCCGATCTTCGGCGCACTGCAGGGCGCTCTATGGGGTCCGGTCGTATTCCTGTGGATCACATTCGGTACCATTTTTGCCGGCGGCGTACACGATTATTTCTCCGGCATGATCAGTGAGCGAAACGACGGTGCCTCCATCGCAGAGGTTACCGGAAAGTACCTCGGTCACACCATGCAGAATATCATGCGTGTGTTCTCGGTCGTACTGCTGATCATGGTCGGCACGGTATTTGCAGTCGGTCCGGCCGGTCTGATCGTTACGCTGTGCAAGAACAACGGTATGTCCGGTATGCTTTCGACCACGCTGTTCTGGCTGATCGTCATCCTGGTTTACTACTTTATTGCAACCTTTATTTCGATTGATAAGATCATCGGCAAGGTATACCCGCTGTTCGGCATGTGTCTGATCATCATGGCGGTCGGTGTTATCATCGGTATCTTCACCAACCCGAATTACACCATTCCGGAGATTTGGTCTCACCTGTACAATATGCATCCGTCCGGCACGCCGATTTGGAGCTTCATGTTCATCACGGTTGCATGCGGTGCAATTTCCGGCTTCCATTCCACGCAGTCGCCGCTGATGGCGCGCTGCATGAAAAACGAGAAGCAGGGTCACTTCGTATTCTACGGTGCAATGGTAGCCGAAGGTATTATCGCACTGATCTGGGCGGCAGCTGGCTGTGCTCTGTATGAGGTCACCGGCGGTCTCAACACCGGTCTGGCGGAAGCGCTGGCAGGCGGTCAGTCCGCAGCGATCTACGATGTATGCTCCAAGACCATGGGCGGCGTTGGTATTGCTCTGGCCATGATCGGCGTTGTTATCTGCCCGATCACTTCCGGTGATACCGCATTCCGTTCCGCTCGTCTGACACTGTCCGACTGGTTCCACATGGATCAGAGTTCGTACGCAAACCGCCTGAAGCTGTGCATCCCGGTACTCGGTATCGGCGCTATCCTCGGCATCGGCAATGCAACCGGTCTGATCGACTACACGGTTATCTGGCGTTACTTCAGCTGGACCAACCAGACGCTCGCTATGATCGTTCTGTGGGCAGCAGCTATGTACCTGTTTACCGAAAAGAAGAACTTCTGGATTGCAGCTGTTCCGGCTACGTTCATGAGTGCAGTTTCCTGCACCTATTTCATCCTTGCACCGGAGTGCCTCGGCAGCCTGCTGAACAGCAAGACAGCGGACGGCACGGTAATTTACAATACCGCAGTGGCGTACCCGATCGGTATTGTATTCGCGGCACTGCTGCTCGCACTGTTCATTCGTGCGACCAAGAAGCGCAGCGCAAAGAAATCTGCTTGAATATAATAGCATTGCTGCAGCCGGCCGTTCCTTTGTGCGGTCGGCTGCGGCCATCCATAACGATAATTGCGGGGTGACGGAAAATGTTGAAACCTTATCCGCTCAGCGCGGGACGTATTGATGATGCGTCGCTTGCTGAGGATAAAAAAACCTGTCGGAAAATCGGTCCGTGCGGCATCGGCAAGCATGCCCTCTATTTGAACAGCTTTTTTATTGACCGGCGGTATTATGTTCCGTTTTCCATGGTAACGCGTGTGTACAAGCGCGTTGCGATGAGCAAGGGCGGCTTTTCCGGCAAGGGCATTTTCGCCACGCTGTCCTATCTGGTCGTGGAGTTCGACGGCGGACAGAAGGTGTGCAATTTCAAGTATGAGCAGCAGGTCGATGAGTTTCTGAGCGTTATCCGAGCTGAGCATCCGTCTATTCCGTGTGTCAGTGCGGCGGCAGAGCAGCGCATTGCCGAGGAGAAGACCCGCCGGGAGGAAGAGGAGCGCAATCGTCCGCCGATGAGCGCACAGGCGGAGAAAACCATGCAGGCACTCGATAACGCAATCGACTATCTGGAGCGCCGTCCTGAGCTGGCCGAACGACTGAGCGCAGCCGCAAAACGCCGCCGGAACTTTCAGTGTACGAACGGCAGCTACCGCTGGGCCGCTATGGCGATCACATTGCTGGGATTTGCGGCGCTGGCTTACGGTATCGTTTCCTTCGTGCGTCACGGCTCGTTCTCGATTTATTTTACGCTGTTCGGCCTTGCCGCGATATTCACGTTTGCAGGCTTCAGCGTCCTGCCGACAGCACGCAACAACCGTGCCTCTATCATGCAGAATGATGCACAGGCACAGGAGAAAATGCAGGCTTACCTTGCGGACTATCTGAATTTCCCGCTGCCGGCCCGCTATGCACATCCGGTTGTGCTGCGCCGCATGCAGCGTGCCGTCATGGATGGCCGCGCAGTGACCGCTGCGCAGGCGCTCGACGTTGTGAAGGCTGACCTGAAGGCGCTGAATGCGGATGTCACCGTCTCGCAGGAGGAATACGATGAGGTTGTCGCCATCAAGTCCATGTTCCTCAATGCGGAGTATCAGTAACAATCAGATGATACAACTATCCCTCCCGATTACTGCCCGGGAGGGATAGTTCGATTTGGGCGGTTCTGCTTTCATGATAAGAGCTTATTCTGTAAGCGAAAAGGACATTCCCGAGGGGTGGGAATGTCCTGCGAAAAAGAGTATCGATATGATCTGATTTAAGAGCACAGTCCGCATTTCGCACATGCAGACGGTGTGGCAGCGCAACCGCCGAGGGCAGTCTCGCGCAGCTCGATGGGGATGCGGCGGCCGACCGCGTACATGGTATCGAGCATTTCATCGAACGGGATAAACTGGTGAATGCCCGCGAGCGAGAGCTCAGCGGCAACGAGCGCGTTGGCCACGCCTGCCGCGTTGCGGTTCTGGCACGGATACTCGACCAGTCCGCCGACCGGGTCGCAGACCAGACCGAGCATGTTCATCAGCACGGTGGAGGCCGCGTCAAGACACTGCTCAGGCTTGCCGCCCATCAGTTCGACAGCCGCGCTGGCCGCCATCGCGGATGCGATGCCGACCTCAGCCTGACAGCCGCCGACCGCGCCTGCAACGGTTGCGTTGCGCATGGCAAGGTAGCCGATCGCACCGGCGTTGAACAGGCCGTCGATCAGCCGTTCGTCCGAGATGTTGTAGCGGTCCTGCAGGGCAAACAGCATGCCCGGCAGAACACCGGCGCTGCCTGCGGTCGGCGCGGCCACGATAAGGCCCATCGAGGCGTTGACCTCGAGCACGGCCATCGCGTACTGCGCCGCCTTGTGCAGTACATCCCCGCAGATGGAGCGGCCTTTGGCCGCGTGCTGCGCCAGCTTTTTTGCTTCGCCGCCAATCAGGCCGCCCATGGACTTGACCGGCGTTTTGAGCGGTGTCAGCGCGGATGAGCGCATGATTTCGAGTGCCCTCTTCATACGGTGCGTGACCTCATCACGTGTGGTTTCGCCCAGCTGGCACTCGCGGCGGCGCATGATCTCGGAGATGGGGAGCTGCTGCTGCGTGCAGAGTGCAAGCAGCTCGGATGCGTTTTTGAAATCCATAATCTGCTCTCCTCCTTACGGTTCGATGATCATGACGTCGTGGACGTTGGGATTGTTTTTAAGCGGTTCCTCAATGCCCTCGGGAAAATGACCGTCCGACTCGACGATGGTGTAGGCGGTGTTGCCCTTGGACTCGCGGAACAGGCGCATGAACGCAATGTTTACGCCCTTGTCGCTCAGGACCTTGGTGATGTGCGCCACAACGCCCGGCTTGTCCTGCTGAACGACGATGACCGTGCTGTATTCACCAGTAAAGTCAACCTCAACGCCGTTAATGCGCGCGATGCGGCACTTGCCGCCGCCGAGCGACTCACCGCGGATGGTCATCACCTGACCGGCGGCATTCTCCATGTGGATGTCCACGGTGTTCGGATGAACATCGGTCTCGGTCTCACACGGCGTGAATGAGTAGGACAGACCGCGCTCGGTCGCAATCGAAAACGAATTGCGGATGCGGGTGTCGTCGGTCGAAAAGCCCATGATGCCGCCGAGCAGGGCGCGGTCGGTGCCGTGGCCGTGATAGGTCTTGGCGAACGAGCCGTACAGGGTGAAATCCACCTTTTTGAGCGGCGGCGCGATCATCTTGTGCGCCAGATACGCGATAACGGCGGCACCGGCGGTATGGGAACTGGAGGGACCGATCATATTCGGTCCCAGCACATCAAAAACACTGATAAAGGACATAGGGGATTCTCCTTACTGAGCGGAGGATTTGCAGATAAACCTGCGGTAGATGGTCTCCACGATCACGCCGATGGCGTTGTCGCCGGAAACATTGCAGGCGGTGCCGAACGAGTCCTGCGTGATGTACAATGCAACCATGATGGCGCAGATCGGGCCGCTCGGGTCGCCGGCCTCGGTGCCGAAGATCATGTACAGGAAGGGCAGGGCGGTCATAATGGAGCCGCCCGGAGCACCGGGGGACGCCACCATGGCAATGCCGAGGGTCATGATGAACGGAATGACCGTGCCGATGGAGATCGGCAGCTGGTTCATCAGGCAGACTGCGGTAGCGCAGGCTGTGATGGTGATCATCGAGCCTGCCATGTGGATGTTCGCGCACAGCGGAACCGTAAAGTTGCGGATTTCCGAGGAAACGCCGTCTGCCTCAGCACACTGGAGGTTTACCGGAATAGTAGCCGCAGAGGACTGGGTGCCCAGTGCGGTTGCGTAGCCCGGAATCTGGTTGCGGATGAGCGTGAACGGGTTCTTGTGGCTGACCAGACCTGCAATTACGAACTGGATGCAGATGCAGATCAGGTGCATGATGATAACAACGATGAATACCTTCCACAGAATACCGAGGATGGCAAAGGTCTTGCCGGACTTGGTCATATCGGTGAACGTGCCGCAGATGTAAAGCGGCAGCAGCGGAATGATGACCTTGTGCAGTACGCAGTCAATGATGCCGGAGAAGTCGGAAACGCCGTTGTACAGCGTGTCGCCGATGGTCTTGCCGCGCAGGCTGGACATGCACAGACCGAGCACAAACGCCGTAACAACAGCGGACAGCGTGTTCATCAGCGCCGGAATTTCCAGGCTGAAGTACGGCTCCAGCGAGTTGCCTGCGGTTGCGGCGATCTTGTCGAGCGCGTCCGCACTCATGAAGTGCGGGAACAGGGTGTCGGCTACAAAGAACGAAGCCGAGCCTGCGATCAGGGTCGAGCAGTAGGCGATGGCAACCGTGATGAGCAGCAGCTTGCCCGCGCCGCTCTTGAGGTTAGCAATGCCCATGGTAACATACGCAAGGATCATCAGCGGGATGATAAACGACAGGAACTGGCTGAAGAACGACGAGAGCGTTACCACAAAGCGGCAGAAGCCTTCCGGCAGGAACTGGCCGAACAGGATGCCGACAATGATGGCGATGATGAGCTTGGGCAGTAATCCGAGTTTGAATTTTTTCTTTTCTTCCATTTCTTTTTCCTCCTTTTTTGGCGGGCAGCACCACACAGTTCGGTTATGCGGTGTTACCCTTTGCGGCGCAGGCCGTTTGTTTGCCCCTCTTTGGTCTGCTGCCGTGGAAGTCTGCCGAGATTTTTTGCCTCCGGACACAAAAAGAACCGCCTATTTTAGGCGAAATGCTGTAAAATAGGACGCGGTTTTTGTGCAAAAAGGATAAATAAAAAATCTGTGGTAAACCTCCAATTTCTTTCTTGACCTCTTTGCAGATTTAGTATATTCTGTTTAATGGGTTAAGTCAAATTCATATATTTTATCATTTCGATTCAAAATATTGATAATATAGGGGGGAGAGGGAAATCCATGGAGCTTCGGCAGCTTGCAACCTTTATTCGGGTAGCACAGTTTAAGAGTTTTTCACGCGCAGCAGAGAGCCTCGGCTACTCACAATCGGCGGTAACGGTGCAGATACGCCAGCTGGAGGAGGAACTGGACACACGTCTGTTCGACCGCATGGGAAAGCGTATCGCGCTGACCGACACAGGCGAGCGTTTTCTCAGCCATGCGTGCGACGTGATGAATCAGGTCAATCAGGCGCGCATGTCGGTCACATCCACGGCAGAGCTGCACGGTTCGCTGCATATCGGCACGATTGAGTCGCTTGCATGTCTCAAGCTGCCGACAGTGCTGCATCTGTACCGCAAATTCAACCCGAAAGTGTCTATCCGCATCACGGTCGGTGAGCCGGAAGATTTGATCGAGCACATGGAACGCGGCGAGCTGGACATGATCTATGTGCTCGATGAGCCGCTGTACAGCAACAACTGGAACAAGCTGATGGAGCAGCGCGAGGAGATCGTATTTGTGGCGTCTGCATCGCTGCGCGAGGAGCTAGGCGGAAAAGAGCTGACGATTGAGGAACTGCTCACGCAGCCTTTTTTCCTTACCGAGCAGGATAATTATCGCCGTGTACTCAACCGCCGTCTTGCCGCGCGGCGGACCATCCTTACGCCGTCGCTCGAGTGCGGTGATACCTCGCTGCTCATTCGCATGCTTGAGATTGATCGCGGTGTATCCTTTCTGCCGTGGTACGCAGTCGAGAACAGCGTAAAAGAGGGAAGGCTGATCCGTTTGTCGGTCGAGGACTGCTATATTTCGCTCTACCGCCAGATTTTCAGCCACAAGGAGAAATGGCGCACACGCGAAATGGATGAATTTGTCCGCGTGGCAAAGCTGGCGGACGAGGAAGAATAAGAGTATATAACAACATCCCACTTGCTGAAGCACAGCAAGCGGGATGCTTTTTTATTCCATGACCGCCTGCACTACCCAGCGGGTTGCGTGCCCGTTGCCGGTGCAGGTGGAAAGCGTGAGGATATGGTCGTTTACGGTCGGTACTGCGCCGGTGCGGATCACCGACAGGGAAACGCCTTCGTCAATGAAGGCTTTTTTGATCGTTTCATCGGAAAACGCACTGTAATACGCGGTTCCGTCAAGCGCTGCCTCATAGGCCGCGTAGATGCTGTACGCATGGGTTCCGCTTGCATTGGTCACATATACCTGCGGATGTGCCTGCAGGAAATCCTGCTTTTTGTAGTGCTTCAGCGCGGCAAACATCGAGCCGTTGTTCATCCGGTGACCGTACACGATGGTGTTAAAGCCGCTGAAATCGGCAGAGCAACGGCAGTCCATGAAAATCGCGCCGACTGCGCTGCTGTTTTGGTTCCAGGTGTGTGTCAGATAATAGTCGTTGTCCGTGCCCTGCACCAGCGGATAGGAAATCTCGGTGCCCGGAATGGCAATCCAGCCGATGACATCACTGTTGACCTGCTGCAGAGCAGGCAGGTCCATCTGCTCCAGCGCCTGTGCATATGGGTCGGCAGACGGAGCGGGTTTGGGTTCGGTCTGCGTTTCCTGCGGTGGCGGTGTATACAGCTGGTCCGGCAGAGACCGCGTTGTACTCGAAGGCGGCAATATTGTAAACAATACGGCGTATCGACAGGGCGGCGGCGTTTACGTCAGCCATGCACCGTGGTCGATCACGATTAAGAATGCGCTTATCACCGCAAACACGGCAGCCATTCAGGGTGGCGGCATTTGGTCCTGCCCGGTGGGCACGGTAAGCCTTGGCACGGATGCAGCTGTATTCGGCAATACGGCAGGCAAATCTGCTGATGATGCGGCATTCCTGCTCAAGTGGAGCGAGGCGTATTCCACCAGCTTCAGCGGCAGGATGTACGGCGGCGGACTGGTAACCTGGTACCGCGATACCTCAATCAGCGCGGGTGATGCAAACTACGGCGCTTTCGGAGGCAACCGCTACGATGCAGCGAACCCGGGTGCTCCGGTTGAACCGGCTTCCGGTGCGATCAAGGGCTACGGTCTCAAGGCTGTTGTTTCCGCAGAGAGCAAGGCACTGGCTGAAACCGCACCGCTCAAGATTATGGGCAATACCGCAGAACGCGGCGGCGGTGTCGGCACAAACGGAGAAGTGATCATTCCGGGTGAGGACACCTTGGAAAATCCGGTTTCCCTCACCGTACACAAGGTTTGGAGCGGCACAAGCGCGTATCCGACCGCTGTTACCGTAAACCTTATCCGCATTGCGAAGGACGGCACGCGAACCGCGATTGGTACGGTGCTTCTGAGCGAAAGATCCACCGACAAGGACGGCAAAACCTGGTCGTACACCTTTGCAAATCTGGACGGCGCTTACACCTATACCGTCGAAGAGGAGGCCGTTGACGGCTTTAATACCTCGATTTCCGGCAGCATGGCAGATGGCTTCACCATCACCAACAGCAAGAGATCCGGCGGCGGCGGTGGCGGCGGCGGTCACCACAAGCCGGACCCGAAACCGACTCCCGATCCCGATCCGAAGCCTCCGGTTGACATTCCGGATCAGCCTACACCGCTTGATCCGCTGAAGCCGACGGAGAACATCCCGGACGGCAAGGTTCCGACGACCAAGCCGGAAACACAGACCAAGACGCCGGATAAAACGAAGACAGTGAACATTCCCGACAGCAAGACTCCGACGTCCAGCGTTCCGAAAACCGGCGATATCGGCGGTCTGTGGGCGGCTCTGTGCGGTCTGTCCGCAATGGGACTGGCGTACTTCGGTATCCGCAGAAAGCACGATTAAAAGCAAAAACAGATAGCAAACACCCTCTATATCATCCGATATAGAGGGTGTTTTTTCGCTCAAACAATATGCAAAAGCTGAATCAGCAGCAGCCATGCCAGACCGTAATAGGTTACAACGGCAACCAGATCGTTGATCGTCGTAATCAGCGGACCGGACGCAACCGCCGGGTCCACCTTGACTTTATGGAACAGGATCGGCACGAGCGTACCGACCAGACTGGAAATCACGATCGCCACAAGCAGTGATATGCCGACGCAGCCGGAGATCAGGAACGCATGTCCGATGGCATAGCCCTTGAACAGCGCTATGTATGCACCGAGAAAGACAAGTGCCATAATGCCGAGCAGCGCGCCGTTGCAGGTGCCGACCTTCATTTCCTTGAAGGTGAGGTGCAGCTTGTCCTTAGCACTCAGTTTTTCATCCATCAGCACACGAATCGTAACTGCCAGCGACTGCGTACCGACGTTGCCGGCCATATCGAGAATCAGCGACTGGAAGCAGATAACGACCGGCAGCACGGCTACAACGCCTTCAAATGCACCGACAACGGTCGAAACGCCCATGCCGAGGAACAGCAGGATGATCAGCCACGGCAGGCGCTTTTTCATGCTTTCCCTGGTGGTTTCGTTGAGATCCTCTTCGGCGGACAGACCGGCGAGCTTTGCATAGTCCTCGCCAAGCTCGTCATCCACGGCCTCGACAACGTCCTGTGCGGTGATGATACCGATGATCCTTCTGTCCTTATTCAGCACCGGCAGGGAGTCTTCGGCATAATCTTTGATCTTCTCGATGCTCTCTGAGATTTTCTCGTGGTCGAGCAGATACGGATACGCGTAGCTGATTATGGAATCCAGCGGAACGTTCTCTCGGGCAACGATGAGATCCTTCAGGTCGATTGCACCGCAGAAGCGGTTTTTATCATCGACTACATAAATCGTTCCAATGTTGTCATTTTCACCGGCCTGCTTTACCAGCTCGTGCATGGCCTGCCGAATGGTCAGGTTCTGCTTGATGCAGATGTAGTTGGTCGTGATCAGGCTGCCGACTTCGCTGTCGTCATAGGAATTGATAAGCAGGATGGCTGACTTGGTTTCGTCATCGATCATCGGGCGCAGCTTTACTTTTACGCTCTCGTCGATGTTCTCCCACAGATCGACCGCGTCGTCCGCGTCCATTTCGTTCAGAATTTCGGCCAGCTTGTCAATGCCGATTTCATCAATGTATTCTGCCGGATCATCCAGATAGGAGATGATCTCCGCCAGCCATTCCGCATCAAGTGCGCTGTACAGCAGATTGCGTTCCGCGCGGTTTAGGAATTGCAGACTTTGTGCGATATCGTTGTCGTGATAATCCTGCAGCTGTTCCCGCATCTCATTGATCGAAGGGGAGGTGCGGATGATCTCAACGATTTTCTCGGCAAAAGATGTTTTTTTCCATGTTGCTTTTTTCATAATCAGCCTCCTTCTGTGCCCGGAAAAGGGCACAAAAAATCCACCGTAACAGATACAGTGACACAAACATCAGTTGTGGACTTGTTCATCACGATGGAGCAAGGCTCAGCGCTTATTTCAAAAGAGGATGCTTACGGACACTCGAAACAGCAGTATAGTCTGTATCCATCGTCATATGTACATTTCGTCTGTCACAACTGTCCATAGGGCTTGCCTCCTTTTTTATTTTTTCGCAATGATTATAGCACTTTTTATGTGGAATATGCAAGGCATTTTTCACAGTTTTAACAATATGGATAAAATTTGCGGACAGTATCGCGCATGGGGAGACAAAAGGCTGACGACACGGGAATGTGATTGTCTTGGTGTACGAATGATTTTGGAAGATTACCCAAACCGATCTCACTGAAACGCTTCGGTGGACAGAGCAGACGCCTTGCCGTCGAGTGCAATCTCGCTGAGCAGGATACCAACGATCGGTGCGATACCGAACCCATGTATCTGGAGGCGCAGAAGCAGCTGAAGAAACAAAAAACAACGCATACCTTCTGACAAATTTGGCAACACTACTCGTAAAAGGAGTGTGTTTTCATGTCAGATATGTTTTGCTTTCAGTGCCAGCAGACCGCAGGCAACAAGTGCTGCGTGAGCGTGGGTGTCTGCGGCAAGCAGCCGGATACGGCAGCGCTGCAGGATGAGCTGGTGTACGAACTCATTCGCTTGGCCGAGGCGGCAGCTGCGGCCGGTCAACGCACACAAATCGTCGACCGGCTGCTGATGGACGGCCTGTTCATCACCTTGACCAATGTCAATTTTGACAATCAGGCGATTGCGGAATTCACCGAGCGGGTACGCGCGGAACGAGAGAAATTCGGCGGAAAACCGTGTGCGGTCGTGGAGCTGTGGAAGGGCGACACGGATACGGTTTCGCTGCGTTCCACGCTGCTGTTCGGCATGAAAGGCATGGCCGCCTATGCACACCACGCGATGAATCTTGGCTACACGGATGACGAGGTGAGCGCGTGGTTTTACAAGGGCCTGTGCGCGGTCAATCGCCCGCATTCGGTCGAGGAATGGCTGGCGCTGATCGTCGAGTTCGGGCAGGTGAATTTCCGGTGCATGGAGCTGCTCGATGAGGCCAATACGGGCACGTTCGGCACGCCGCAGCCCGCAAAAGTGCCGACCGACATCAAAAAAGGCCCGTTCATCGTGGTTTCCGGGCACGACCTGGGCGACTTGGCGCAGCTGCTCGAGCAGACGGCGGGAAAGGGCATCAACATCTACACGCACAGCGAAATGCTGCCCGCGCACGGCTATCCGGGACTGAAAAAACATCCGCACCTTGCGGGCAATTTCGGCACGGCATGGCAGAGCCAGCAGACGGAGTTCGAGAACATTCCCGCGCCGGTGCTGTTCACCACCAACTGTCTGATGCCGCAGCGCCCAAGCTATCAGGACCGCGTGTACACGACTTCGGTGGTGGGCTATGCGGGTCTGCGCCATATCGAGGCGGATGCGTGCGGCCGCAAGGACTTTTCGCCCATCATCGAGCAGGCGCTCGCGCTCGGCGGGTACGAGCACGACCACAGCATGAGCGGCATCAACGGCGGGCATATGCTGATGACGGGCTTTGCACACGGCGCGGTGCTGGCTCACGCGGAGGAGATCATCTCGCTCATCAAGAGCGGCAAGGTGCGGCATATCTTTCTAGTCGGCGGCTGTGACGGCGCGCATCCGGGCAGAAATTACTACACCGAGTTTGTCAAATCCACGCCGATGGATACGCTGGTTCTGACGCTTGCGTGCGGCAAATACCGCTTCAATGACCTCGATCTGGGCGAAATCGGCGGCCTGCCGCGCATTCTGGATATGGGCCAGTGCAACGATGCGTACAGCGCCATCAAGGTTGCGCTTGCACTGGCGGATGCGTTCGGCTGCACGGTCAACGACCTGCCGCTCACGCTCGTGCTCTCGTGGTACGAGCAGAAGGCGGTGTGCATCCTGCTGACGCTGCTTGCGCTCGGCGTGAAGAATATTTACCTTGGACCGACGCTGCCGGCGTTTCTGTCGGAAACCGTGGTCAAAACACTGGTGGAGACCTACGATCTGCACCCGACCACCAATCCGCAGCAGGACCTGGATGCGATTTTGGGAAGGGGATAAACCGGCGAGCTTTTTGGACGCTACGGAGCGTTCCTTGTTTCCCTCTCGTTTGCTTGCTGCAATAGGTTTCAGCAAACGAAAGAGGAAAGAAAACAATGAAATTTACGGCATTCAACGGCAGTCCAGTGGGCGAAAAGAGTGCCGCTGGACGCATGCTCGGGGTCTTTCTGGCGGGCGCGGCTCGTGCCGGAGCGGAAACCGAGCTGTACCATCTTGGCGATTACAGCATCGGACAGTGCGTGCAGCACGATGACATGGAGAAGCTGCTTCGCGCATATCAGTCTGCGGATGTGGTCTGCTTGGACTCGCCAGTGTACTCGTGGAACATGACGGCGCTGCTCAAGAATTTTGCAGACCGGCTGATCCCGCTCAAAAGTCCGCTGCTGACCGAGCAGGCCGGCTATGAGTTTGCGGCACAGGGCGAGGTCACAGCAGAGCTCCGTACACAACTGGATGCGCCGCTGATGTCCGCCGCAGAGTATGTACAGTTTCTGGGTATGTAAGACAAAGGGAAACGGTTCTTGCCTTCGGGAAAGAGCCGTTTTTGATGTGCGCCATAGTATCTGACGGAATGATATGGGAAGTGAAGCTCGATCAGGCTATGCCGAAAAAGCAATACTATGTCGATTATCGGCAGGGATTTTTGTGTATCAGGGTGGCATATTGGAAGTCAGTGTGGTATAGTTAGGGTGAACTAACTATGGATTGACACGGAATCCCATAAAAGCAAAGAGATGAAGGAATTATGCAAAGCAAACAGCAAAAGCAAATCAAGGTATTTCTGATACAGACCTTCGGCGGAAGCAGGGGCGGCTCGCTGTTTTTACGACAGGAAAAAATGCTGGATAGGTTAATCAAAACCGCAGCAAATAGGTCCAAAAACCAGATGAAAACACTGGTGCAGACCATTCTGCCGCGCATTGCGCTGTACAAGGTGCTGCAGGCAGAGCTGCCTGCGGAGGAAACCTTTACGCACATGCGGACGTACATGATGGACTGGGTGGCGGCAGAAAAGCACGCTTTCACGGCGAAAATGGAGTTTGTGCCGGGATTTTATCGGATTTACAGCTATTGCTTTCTCAAGATAATGCGTACCTCCGACCTGTGGGAGAGCACACAGGAACACGACAAAACGCACTTTTCCGCGTCGATTACCAAGTGTCTCTGGCACACGGCGTGCCGGGAAAACGGCTGTCCGGAGCTGTGTCCGCTGTTTTGCGACGTGGATGACGTGACCTACGGCGGACTGCACAAGCTCGGCTTTTCGCGCACAAAAACGCTGGGCTGCGGCGGTGACTGCTGCGATTTTCGGTTTTTCAAAAGGTAGGCGAGCAGACAGAGAAGCGGACTTCGGCAGGATTTTCGGTGCAGCGGCGGAATCCGTGCGGTCAGCTCCATCGCCTACGCAGTGCGGCCGCAGATGGTTTTGAGTCGGATTCCTCTTCCATATCTTGCGATTTTCCCGGTTAAATGATACAATCAAACCACAAGGTTTCATTCTATCAAACGGATTCCGAAGGGGAGCCATCCCTTATCACATAAAGGAGCATCAGTGCATGAACCCAGTTTTTGTTATCGGACACCGCAATCCGGATACGGATTCCATTTGCTCTGCAATCTGCTACGCGCACCTCAAGCGCAGGCTGACCGGCGGAGAATACATAGCCTGCCGCGCGGGTCACGTCAATGCGGAGACCAAATTTGTGCTCGAACGCTTCGGCGTGGAGCCGCCGCGCTACATCAAGTCGTTTGAGCCGCGCCTGAGCGATGTGCAGTACCGCGAGGTGCCGGGCATCAGCGAGGAGCTGTCGCTGCACCGTGCATGGGATTACATGAACGAAAATGATATTCAGACGCTGGCCGTTGTTGATGAGGATCGCCGCCTGAAGGGTCTGCTGACGCTGGGCGATATTGCGCGCTTCTACATCGAGGATCAGGACGCCAATGCGCTGGCGGAGGCCAAGACCAGCTATCGCAATCTGGTTGATGTGCTTGACGGCACGCTCGAGGTTGGCGACATTGACCAGCGGTTTGAGCAGGGCAGTGTGGTCGTTGCGGCGGCTAATCCGGACGTGCTCGAGGACTACATCGGCAAAAATGATATGGTTATTCTCGGCAACCGCTATGAAAGCCAACTGTGCGCCATTGAGATGAGCGCCGGCTGCATAGTCATCGGCCTCGGCTCCAAGGTTTCGCGCACCATCCGAAAGCTGGCCTCGGAAAACGGCGTTTCCATCATCGCCACCCCGTATGATACCTACACCTGTGTCAAGGTTATCGGTCAGGCGGTTCCGGTGCGGCATGTGATGCGGAAAAAGGGTCTTATCACCTTCGAGCCGGAGGAAACGGTTGAGGATGTAAAGCGCACGGTTTCCAAAAAGCGTATCCGCTATTACCCGCTGATGGATGAACAGGGACGATACGTCGGAATGTTCTCACAGCGTAACCTGCTGGATCTGGAGCGTCCGTCGGTCATTCTGGTCGATCACAACGAGCGCGATCAGGCCGCCGAAGGCATTCGTTCGACCAATATTGTTGAGATCATCGATCACCACCGCATTGACTCGGTGGAGACCAGCGGACCGATCTACTTCCGCAATCAGCCGCTCGGCTGCACCGCGACCATCATCACGCAGATGTACCATGAGCACAACGTGGAGATCGAGCCGAAAATCGCGGGTCTGCTGTGCTCGGCAATCCTGTCGGACACGCTGATGTTCCGCTCGCCGACGTGTACGCCGCTTGATCGCATGGCTGCAGAAGAGCTGGCGAAAATCGCCGGTCTGGACATCAAGCAGTATGCAACAGAAATGTTCCGTTCCAGCTCGCGTCTGCTCGATCGCTCGATGGATGAGCTGCTCCACATGGATTTCAAGTATTTCCAGGCGCAGAATCAGAAGATTGCGATTTCGCAGGTGACGAGTGTCAGTGAGAACGAGCTGTCCGGCATCCGTGATAAAATGCTCGAGTACATGGAAAGCTGCCTGGCATCGAGCGGTCTGTCCATGCTGTTCGCTATGCTGACCAACATTATCGAGGAAAAAACAGAGCTGCTCTACGTCGGCAAGGGCGCGCAGCAGCTGGTTCGTGCGGCCTTCAAGACCGACTGCGGCGAGCATTCGGTCGTCCTGCCCGGCGTTGTCAGCCGGAAGAAGCAGATGGTGGCGCCGCTTGTCAGAGCCATGGAGCACGACGAGGAAATTGGGTAAGATTTGCAGAGTAAAAGCGGGAGCGGACCGCAGGCCGTTCCAAAGTCGTCCGAAAGTTCCTATGCAGAAACTTTCTCCCTCTATAAGTATCAAAACCGAGGCGCATGTCCCCGGTTTTGATGAATTTGCAAAGCCCCGGTGCTGGAACACCGGGGCTTTTCGCGTGCACGATGTGCACTTTTGTCTTTCCTTATGTAATCATATTATACCGCAGATCAACAGCCAATGCAAGTAGATCCGACTGCGCCGGAAGATATTTCTCTGTCTAAGTGAGGGAATATGCACAATATCATGGGCGCTTATTTGGATAGTTTTTATACTATGGTTAAATACATTTGGCTCATTCCTCCAAAGTGTGATATGATTAAATCATTCAGGAGAGAACAAGAAACGGAGAGAAAACCATGAAGCGATGGAAAGGGGCGGCATTGCTGCTGCTCTGCACAGTTGTGCTGCTGCGGCTGCTGCAGGGATTGGCGCAGCCGGAAAAAGAGAATGCCCATGTGCCGGTGCTCGGCATTGTCACCACGGCGGCAGAGGATGACCGGCGCGAAGCGCAGTCCGAAGCGCTTGTACATGCGGCGGAGGAACATGGCTTCAAAGTGCTGGAAATGCCGGTCGAGCGCACGCAGGAGGCACAGATTGAAGCCGTGCGTGCGCTGATCGTGTATCAGGTGGACGCAATCGCATTTACGCCGCTGGTGGAAAGCGGCTGGGACAACGTGCTGCGCGAAGCAAAATCCGCCTCCGTGCCGTTGCTGTCGATAGACCGCGCGATACGCGGCGTGGATGATGTGCCGCTGCAGCATATAGGATTTGATTATGCGTCGCTCGCCAAGCAGGCGGCGGATGCGCTTCTGCAGCAGCGCATGCCGCGGGACGGTGTACTGGAGCTTTACGGCACGGTAAATGCTTCGGATGCAAGAGAGATTGCACGCGGCTGCCGCGCGTCTCTGGAGGAACACGGGTTGACCGTAACCTACAGCCTGTGCGGCGACGGCATGCGCTCGCGCGGCTGCGAAATACTGGAGGAGATGGAGGATCATCTGGACGAAATCGGCTACATTTTCGCCCAGAATGACGCGATGGCGCTCGGTGCGGTGGATTATCTGCACAGCCACGGCCGCAAACCGGGCAAGGATGTGCTGATTTGTGCGTTTGGCGGCGGTGCGGAGCTGCGCGCGCTGCAGAAAAAAGGGGAGGTTGCCGTAATCGGTGCGCTGGATGACACCCAGCTGGCCGAGCTGACCGCAGACGCAGCCCAGCAGATTGCGAAGGCACCGTGGAAGCCCTATATCGCTCTGGCGGACACCGCCGTGCTGACGGAGGAGGGAACAGCCGATGCGTAAATCCCATCACAGCCTGCACGGCTTGCTGCGGCGGTCGCTGCTGCGCAGTGTGGTCTGCATGATTTTACCGGTGTGCGTGCTGGCAGGTCTGCTGGTTGTGCTGACACAGCGCTATGGCGCGGATATTGCATTGACGACCCGTGCCTCCGAGGTCCGCACTGTGCTGGTGCAGGATCTGCCGGATGAGGTGTGGAACGTGGTTTCCGGCCGTATTTCCTTCGAGGATGGACGGCAGCGGATGCTGATCGACAGTGCTCTGTGGGAACTGAACGATATGCTGGACAGTGCCGGAGAGGACGAGGCACAGTACCTCAACGCGGCGCTGCGCGCCATCCGCACGATCGACAGCTACGTTGATCAGCTGGAAACGCAGATGGACGCCGGTGCCGCAGTCAGCCGCAACGAATCGCTGTACCGCGAGATTCACAGCGTCGGCCATCTGGCGGGCAGCATGCTTGACCGCTATATCGAGAATGAGATCGCCCGCATGGGCCGGTTCAACGCCTGCATTCAGCACGGACTGGGTGCGGCAGCGCTTGCACTCATTGCGCTGGTCGGCGTGATGATCTGGCTGACTATTCGGGCATCTGACAATCTGGAAGGTGCGATCGGCGCGTCTTTGCGGCAGCTGGAGCAGTTTGCCAACCGCATTGCCGCCGGTGAGCTGACCGAGCGCGTCCCGCCGACCGAGATCGACGAGCTGCATCTGCTGACACGCGATCTCAATACAATGGCGGAGCAGCTGGGTGCGCTCATTCATGAGCGGGTCGAGCAGGAAAAGACCATCAAAAAAGCTGAACTGCGGGCGCTGCAGGCGCAGATTACGCCGCATTTCATGTACAATACGCTGGAAACCATCGTCTGGCTGGCTGAAGAGGGCCGCAACAGCGAGGTCGTCGAGATGACGATGGCGTTCACCGGCTTTCTGCGCATCTCGCTCAGCCGCGGCGCGGATTACATAACGGTCGAGCGCGAGGAACAGCACGTTGCAAACTATCTGCAGATTCAGTCGGTGCGGTACGGCAGCATCATGCGGTATACGATTGATATTGATCCCGCGCTGCACGAGCGGTATATGTTGAAAATCGTGCTGCAGCCGCTGGTTGAAAACGCGATTTATCACGGCATTAAGCGCAGGCGCGGCAGAGGACAGATTACCGTGACCGGCCGCAGGCAGGCAGGCGGCATGTACTTCGCCGTGGAGGACAACGGCATGGGCATGACACCCGAGCGTCTTGCCGAGGTACGGGCCTCGCTGCAGAACGGCGCTCCGCTTGACCCGGACGGCAAGGGCGGCTACGGTCTGCGCAATGTGGAACAGCGTCTGCGGCTGTATTACGGCTGCGGACTGACGATCGAGAGTGAATACCGGCACGGCACACGCATCAGCTTCACCGTACCGGACGAACAGGAGGGGAAAACGCTATGATGCGTGTATTTATTGCGGATGATGAGGAGATCATCCGGGATGGCATCCGCAACTGCATTGAAAAGGAGCAGGAACGCTTTTTGTTTGCAGGTGAAGCGCCGGACGGCGAAATGGCACTGCCTATGCTGATGGAAATGAAGCCGGATGTGCTCATTACGGACATCCGCATGCCGTTTATGGATGGTCTGGAGTTGGCAAAGGTTGTGCGGCGCACCATGCCGTGGCTGCGTATTGTGTTCCTCAGCGGACACGATGAATTTGAGTATGCACAGAAGGCGGTTTCGCTGCACGCGGACGCGTATCTGCTCAAGCCGGTCAGCTCGGCGCAGCTGCTTGAAACGCTTGGACAGGTTGCCGAGCAGATTGAGCAGGAGCAGCAGCAGCTTCGCTCGGAAGGTGCAAACAGCCGCAGCGAACACGAGGAGGACGTGCTGCGTGAGCATTTTCTCAACGACCTGCTCTTGGGCAGCGTGCCGACTGCGGAGGCGGCTGTACAGGGAGAACGCTGGGGGCTGCTGCTGACAGCGAAGCAGTATCTTGTGTGCATCGTGCGCCTGCCGGAAAATGCCGTGCAGGAGCAGGTGCGCGCACTGACCGAGCGTCTGTGCGGTGAGGAAAGCGAGGTCTGCGCCTTTTTCCGCGGCAGCCGCCGGCTGATACTCCTGCTGCGCGGAGAGACCGAGGAAGCTGTGCGCGAAACCGCCTACGAGTTCTGTCAGAACCTGCGGCACGAGCTTTGTCAGGTGCTGGGCTGGAACGCGCTGTGCGCGATCGGCGCACCGGTCTCCCGTGTCAGCGCCCTGCCGGAAAGCTACCGCACAGCGAAGGATACACTGCTGCAGGCCTCCGCATGTGCGGAGGACGGCGTATTCGGCAGCACGGACTTTGCCGGTGTGCAGCACGAGTTCGATTTCTCGGCGGGCGGCTCGCTGGCGGACAAGCTGCGGCATGCCGCCCCCGAGGACGTGCCGCGTATTGTCGAGGGCTACTTCGGTGGCTCTGCGGCGCAGGACGTGCAGAGCGTGCTGTACCGATATTATCTGCTGATGAACCTGCTCGTCACGGCCTCTCAGCTGGCTGATGAGGTGCAGGCAGGCAGCATTCCGCCTCCGGAGGATCCGCAGGCGGTGCTCGGTCAGGCGGCGACGCTCGAGGGCACAAAGGCCTGTGCCGCCGAGGTGCTCGGCCGCATGACTCGTCTGTGTTATCGCCATCAGAATGTGCGATACAGCGCGGAGATCAGCCGTGCAAAGGAGTTTATCCGCGAAAATTATGCGGACAGCGGTATTTCGCTGCACATGGTGGCGGCAGAGGTCGGGTTCAGTCCGAACCATTTTTCCACCGTGTTTTCGCAGGAGACCGGTCAGACCTTTGTCGAATATCTGACCGCTGTCCGCATCGAGGCGGCAAAGCATCTGCTGACCGAGGGCAACAGCCGCATGAGCGATATTGCGTTCGACGTCGGTTATCAGGATTCGCACTATTTCAGCTATCTGTTCAAAAAGCACGTCGGTGTTTCGCCGCGCGAGTACCGCAGCCGGTCGGAAGAGAGATGAGGCAATACCGCACAATTAAAGCTGCGGCGCTTTGCGGAAATTTTGTGCCCTGACTTTGTTGTGATTTTGCGGTAATACATCAAGTATTACCGCAAAACCACGCCTCGTCAGTCCGTAAAATTTACTCGCAAATCGCTCTTGCTTAATTATGCGGTACTGCCTAAAATAATATCGTAAGAAATTCACCGTTCAGGAACGGCCTTCTTGAATGGTAAAATTTTATCGGATGATGGACGGTAGAGCGAAGCCGCTTAAACTGTTATAGTATAGGGGCAGAGAAAAACTGCCCGCCTTTTGTGTCGAGGTGGAAGCTATGAAAAGAATATGTTTTCTTCCTGTTGTTCTGCTGCTGACCGGACTGCTCTGCGGCTGTACGGGTCAGCAGCAGAACGATCCCTCACCGCAGGAGCACGATCATGCGATGGAGGAGGGGACAGAAACACCGAAATATGACCATCTTACCGTTTACAGTCCGCTGCCGGAGTCGGAAACGCTGCTGTACTGCAGTGCCTTCCGCAAGGATACCGGCATCACCGTGGACTGTATTCATCTTCCTGCCGGAGAAATGACCGCGCGGCTCGAGCAGGAGCGGGACAACCCGCAGGCTTCTGTGCTGCTGGGCGGCTCGGCGGATAACTATATTCAGCTGCGAGAGGCCGGTCTGCTGGAGGCGTATCAAAGTCCCGAGCTGACCGATGTGCCCGAAGCCTATCAGGATGAGCAGGGCGTGTGGAATCCGATCTACATCGGTACGCTGTGCTTCGCCTGCAACACCGACTGGTTTGCACGGACGGGAACGCCGATGCCGACCTGCTGGGACGATCTGCTGTCGCCAGCACTGGCAGGGCAGATTGTGATGGCAACTCCGAAAAGCTCGGGTACCTCGTATACCACGCTGGCAACGCTTGTGCAGATGCGCGGCGAGGACAAGGCGTGGGAGTATCTTCAAAAATTAGACCAAAACGTCGGTTTGTACACCCGTTCGGGTGTGGAGCCGGCAGAGCGGGTAAAAAACGGCGAATACGCCGTCGGTATTGTGTTCTCGCACGACGCCTTCCGTGCGGCGCTGGATGGCTATCCCATTGCGGTGCGCAGTCCGGCAGACGGCACCGGCTATGAGATCGGCGCGTGCGCGCTTGTGCGTGGTGCACCGGAGCAGGAGCGCGAAAACGCCCGCATCTTTATCGACTGGCTGACCTCTTCCCGCGGAGAGGAATGCTATATCGAAGCGAAAAGCTGCCGTCTTCCGGCAAACAGCACCGCCCGCGCAGCGGATGGACTGCCGCCGCTGGACGAGGTCAAGCTCATCACCTACGATTTGGAGTGGGCAGGCGAGAACCGCACGCGGCTGATTTCGTACTTCGACACGCATATTTACGGCGCGCGAACCTTAAGGCAACACCGCACAATTAAAGCGGCGGTGCTTTGCGGAAATTTTGTGTCCTGACTTTGTTGCAGTTTCACGGTAATACATCAAGTATTACCGCAAAACTGGGCCTCGTCAGTACGCAAAATTTACTCGCAAATCACTCTTGTTCAATTATGCGGTATTGCCTTAACTTAAAAGGTTTAACATAGACGCGGCGGTATGGCAGCAGCCGTACCGTGAAGAGAAAGGAGAAAAGAAAATGGCTAAAAAATCTTCGCGTATGCGGCGGCTGCTCAGCGGTGTGCTGTCGGCCGTGATGCTGGCAACACTGGTGCCGAGCACTGCTTTCGCAATCGGAAGGACGGATACCGGCTCCTTCCTGACGGGTCCGTACCTGATGACCCCGAAAACAAACGGCATGGTTGTCGTTTGGGAACTGGATAAACCGATGAAGTCCACCATTACCTACGGTACGAGCGATGCGGACAAGAAAACGCTCGAGGTTCCGGTAGAGGAGGGCGAAAAGTTTAAGGGTGAGAGCATGCACATGTATCGTGCCCGCCTGACCGATCTGACTCCGGGTACGACCTATACCTACAAGGTTGAGACCGAGGACGGACAGACTATGGATGGTCACTTCCGCACGCTGCCCGAAAATTCGAATGAGATCCGCTTTGTGGTTGTCAGCGACAGCCATCGCTTTGAAACGGCAACCAAGGTTTCCGACGTGATCGCACAGTTCGATCCGGACTTTATCCTGCATACCGGCGATATGGTAGAGGGCACCGGCTCCCAGAAGGATCAGTTCCCGTACTGGTTCCAGAATGTCGGCTCGTTCCTGCACAATGTGCCGGTTATCTACAACAGCGGCAACCACGATTACGGTGCCTACTTTGATGAGTATGTCACCAAGGTGCAGAAGGAGCAGTATAAGTCCAACGAGACCGGACGCAACGTAGCGTTTGACTGCGGTCCGGTGCATTTCGATATGCTGGACAGCAACCCGTGGTCGCTGTTCGAGCTGAACTCCACTGCGGGCGGCGGCGAGGCAGATGCGGCAACCAAGGCTGTTGTAAACGAGTCGCTCGACTGGCTCAAGGCTGATCTTGCAACCGACAATGCCAAGAAGGCTGACTTCCGCGTTGTTACCATGCACCATCCGTTCGAGGATGACCTGACCCGCAAGTACGTTCCCTCCATCGTGGAGAACGGCAACGTGAATATCATGTTCAGCGGCCATACCCATCTGTATTCCCGCTATGCTTCTGCTGACCCGAAGCGCGGCGCGGATACCCTGTATGTAACCCAGGGCGATGCCCGCATCGGTGACGGCAAGATCGACACCGGCAAGCCGGATCAGCGCCTAAACGACAACTATCCCAACCTGCTTGCAACCGGCAAGGGCGATATGCTCGAAGTAACCGTCAAGGACGGTCTGCTGACCTATAAGAACCTGGGTCTGAGCAGCGACGGCGAGAAGGTATTTGAGACGGTTACGCTGTCCAAGGACGGCGCCAAGCTGGCGTACAGCGATATTTCCATCACCCCGGACACCGTTCAGTCCAACGGCACTGTTACGGTATCCGCAAAGGTGACCAATGTCGGCAAGGGTCTGGCGACCGCCTCCATGTGTGTCAAGGACAACGGCACCGACCGTTGGCTGTATGAGTTCGGCAAGAGCGGCAAGGAGCGTGTTGTCGGTCTGAATCCCGGAGAGTCCGCAACGCTGAGCGCACCGCTGACGCTTTCTGCACTCGGCACGCATACCCTCAAGCTGGACAGCTACACCAAGACGGTCAATGTTACCTTCCGCAAGGCGACCTACGCCTACAGCAACCTGCGCCTGCAGCTTGGCAGCGGCACGGTAAGCGAGCCGACCAGCGATGTCATCTACGCCAAGGCGGATGTGCAGAACATCGGCAATGAGGACGGCACCGCAGAGACAGTGCTGTACATCAACGGCGCAGCCGTTACCTCGCAGAAGACTGCGCTCAAGGCAGGCGAGACCCGCACGGTTGAGTTTGCCTACAAGGCACCGGCAGGCGGCAGCTATACCGTCAAGGTCGGCAACTCGGCAGAGAAGACCGTTGCCGTGCTCGGCTCTATTCAGGGCACCCCGATCGTAAAGGATAAGTCCGGCAAGGGCAACGACGGTATCATCCGCGGCAATCCGACGCTCGTTAAGTACAACGGCGGCTGGGGTCTGTCCCTGGACGGCGTGGATGATTATGTGGAAATTCCGGATAACAAGAACTATGTGGTAGACAACGGCGTTACCGGCATGGTTTGGGCAAACATCGATCGTCTGGCAACGGGCGATGAGTGGGACCACAACCCGCTGCTGATGAAGGGCGCTTCCATCAGCTACGGCACCAACTACCTGTTCCGCATGGCAGTCCGCAAGACCGGCATGGTTACCTACGGCGTTGGCTTTAACAACGATAACGGCGAGTACTTCTGGAACGACGACGAGAATATGGGCGGCGGCGTTACCCTCGGCAAGTGGGTACAGTACACCGGCGGCTTTGATCGTGCAACCGGCGGTGACAGCTACGAGGATACCAAGGCAAGCGGTCACACCGATGCACCGGATTTTGATTCTGAGATCCGCAACTGGGAAGGCAAGTCCATGTACTCCGGCTTTGCATTCCACCGTCATCTGCTGACGGGCCGCGGCCGCGGCAAGACGCACACCATGCTGACGGGCGACATCGGCCAGCTCCGCTTCTATACCACCAAGCTGACCGCAGAGGAGAACAAGCAGATTTACGCAAATCCGACTGCAAAGGGTCCGGAAAGCGACAAGCTGGTCGTATGGCTGGATTACGCACCGGAGAATATCGTCACCAAGGGCACGCACACCACCGAGTGGCGCGCAATGACCGGCAGTGCAGCACAGTTTACCTATAACGCAGAGATTACCGGCGCGGCTTCTGCAACCGCAACCGTTGAGACCTCGGACGACGGCAAGACCGTAAAGGCTTCTCAGTCTGCAGAGCTGAAGAACGGCAAGAACACGGTTGATATTTCCGCACTGGGCAGTGCAAAGTATGTTCGCGTTACTACCGTACTGAACTCCTCTGTTGCAGAGAAGTCCACCGATATTCCGGTTATCAACGCGTACACCGTCAAGGCCGGCAATACCAATACCTGGGCAACGCTGGCAGACTGGAACGAGGGCACCTTCACCGATGCAGTAGGCTACGAATCCGATGATGTATTCAACGATTACTCTGTGGATTACGACGACTACGGCACCGTGGGCAAGAATGTTAAGGTCGTTGAGGGTATGGTAAGCACCTTTACCGACATCGCGGGCCACTGGGCAAAGGATGCCATCGAATATGTGACCGATAAGGCGCTGTTCAACGGCACGACCGCAACCACCTTCTCCCCGAACGAGGGTATGACCCGCGGCATGTTTGTCACCGTGCTTGGCCGTATGGCAGGCGCAGATATCTCCGCGTACAACACCCAGAGCCAGTTTGCCGACGTAGACAGCAAAATGTACTACAACGCATACGTCAACTGGGCAGCAGCCAATAAGATCGTTTCCGGCGTGGACGCTTCGCATTTCAATCCGAATGCGCTCATCACCCGTGAGCAGGCTGCGGTTATCATGGATAATTATCTGACCGCCACCGGCACCAAGGTAGAGGAAACCGGCAGTGCAGCTGCATTTGCCGACAGCGCAAGCATCCGCGCTTACGCGAAGGACGCTGTAACCAGAATGCAGAAGGCTGGTCTGCTGAGCGGCAAATCGGGCAACCGTTTTGACCCGCAGGGCACGGCCACCCGTGCACAGGTAGCTGTTATCATGCAGAATCTGTGTGAAAAGACCGGTAAATAAGCCGATAAAATGAGAAAGGGTCTCCCGCCATTTGGCGGGAGACCCTTTGCGTTCAGGAACAGGAAAAACCAGGAGAGATTATTGAACAGCACCCCATTTGTTAGACAGTGTGATATACTATCTAACAGATGGGGTGATTTTAATGCCAAAAGGAGTACCGAACAAACGATACACACCAGAATTCAAGAAACTGGTGTCGAAACGATGCTCGAGGTACGGCTATCGCCGTATCACAGCGGAAGCCAAATCTGAAATGGGTAACGGATGTGACGGAGTTCAGCCTGTTCGGGGAAAAGCTGTATTTGTCGCCCATTCTTGACTTGCACAGCAGTGATTTGGTCAGTTATACGATTTCGGATCGACCTGTGTTAAGCATGGTGACAACGATGTTGGACAAGGCATTTGCAAAAATTCCGGACAACACAAATCTAATCCTGCACTCGGATCAGGGTTGGCAGTACCAGCACAAGCAATACCAGTGGATGCTTCGTGAAAAGGGTATCCGTCAAAGCATGAGCCGGAAGGGCAACTGTTTAGACAACGCTGTGATTGAGAATTTTTTCGGACCGCTCAAGAGTGAACTGCTGTATCTGCAAAAAATTCAGTCCATGGAGCACTTCAAGCAGGAACTCATTGACTATCCGGACTACTACAACAACCGCAGAATCAAGGCAAAATTAAAGGGCTTGTCGCCTGCGGTTCACAGCCAACAAGCCCTTTCGGCAGCTTGAACAATTTTTACTTCAAAAGATTGTCTAACTTTTTGGGGCACTTTATCTGCATTGCCGCTTCTTTTGCACGCAGAACAGAATTTACAGGGAGAATGTGCTCTTGTGATTCTTTACAAAAACGAAAGGGATTATTTGTTGAAATAACAGATTGACGCTTATGTGGACTGTTGCTATTTTGATTATAGCTTTTGTTTCAATGGTTTCAAATATCTGGAAGGAGTCATTCCATGATCTATACGGTAACACTCAACCCCGCATTGGATAAAACGGTAGAAATTCCGGGTATTGCGCTTGACACGGTCAACCGCATCACGGAAATGCGCACGGATCCCGGCGGCAAGGGCATTAACGTGAGCAAAGTGATTGCCAAGCTGGGCGGCGAGAGCCGCGCCGTCGGCATTCTGGGCGGTGAGAGCGGCAGAACACTTGAAAAGCTGCTCGAAAACGAGAATTTCACCACGCAGTTCCGGTTCGTTGAGGGGCAGACCCGCACGAATATCAAAATTATCGACCGGGTCGGTCACACGAATACCGACATCAACGAGCCGGGTCTGACCGTTACGAATGCAGATTTAGATGCGCTGCTGAACGACCTTCTGGCTGAGGTGCACGCAGGCGACATTGTGGTGCTGGCGGGCAGCTTGCCGAAGGGCGCACCGCAGGAAACCTATCGCGTGTGGACGAGCGCATGCAAAAACGCAGGTGCGCGGGTGTTCCTCGATGCGGACGGCGCTTTACTGGCGGAAGGCTTAAAGGCCGCGCCGTACCTCATCAAGCCGAATGATGATGAACTGTCGCGTCTGGCGGGCAGAAAACTGGAAACCATCGAAGAACTGACCGCAGAAGGTCAAAAGCTGCTGGAGAGCGGTATCGAACGGGTGGTTATCTCGCTGGGCGGCCGCGGTGCGCTGTATCTGCGCAAGGGCAGCACGATTTACGCTGAGGGACTCAAGGTTCCGGTCGGCAGTACGGTCGGTGCGGGTGACAGCGTGGTGGCCGCGCTGGCGTATGCCGAGTCGCAGGATATGAGCGAGGAGAACGCGGTCCGTCTCTCGACTGCAACCGGAGCCGCGAATGTCATGTGCAGCGGCACACAGGCCGCCGAGCGCTCGGTTATCGAGGCGCTGCTTCCGAAAGTACGTTTTTCCAAGCTGTAATTGCTGAAATCTATCGTGTTTTAAGATATGGTGAAGGAGAGTTTTATTATGAAAGCAAGAGATGTACGTCTGTATGCTGCGAATGATCCTGCGTCTGGATACCTTTGAACTGCCGGAAATCCGCGATGATGAGATTCTGGTCAAGGTCGTATCCGACAGCATCTGTATGTCCGCCTACAAGTGTGCCATCCTCGGCACCGAGCACAAGCGCGTGCATCCCGATGTAGCTGAGCATCCGGCCGTCATGGGGCACGAGTTCGCGGGCGATATCGTCAAGGTTGGCGCGAAGCATCAGGATAAATTCAAGCCGGGCATGAAGTTCACGCTGCAGCCTGCGCTTACTATGAGGCGTCTCTTGCGGAGACGATGAGCTGCTCGGTCGGTGCTTAACGCCGCTTATCACACCAAGATAGGTGTTTATCACCACGAAATGGGTATTAAAAAGGGCGGCAAGCTGGTCATAATGGCAGGCGTCGGTCCGATGGGTCTGGGTGCGCTGACGTATGCGCTACACCGTGACGTCCGTCCATGGTCGTTGTGACCGATGTGAACGAGGACCGTCTGGCACGCGCCGAGGCGCTGTTTCTGCCCGCAGAGGTTAAGGAGAAGGATGGCATCGACCTGCACTTTGTCAACACCGGCAAGATGGAAAATTCGGCGGCAGAGCTGCGCGAAATGACCGGCGGCACCGGCTTCGACGATGTATTCTGCTATGCACCGGTCGCAGCCGTGGTAGAGCTGTGCAGCGCCGTGCTCGGCCGCGACTACGCTCAATCTGTCAAAGCTTCCGGGCGGCAAAAAAAGGTGCTGTAACAGTGAGAAAACCCTGTCTGTTGTTGGAACAGACAGGGTTTCTTTTGGGGTTAGAGTCAGATATTCGGCTCATACGCCGATACGGCGGCAGTATCTGTGTATTGCCCCTCGCAAATCGGAACAAAAACTTTTAACAGAATCAGAAAATAAGAAAAACCGGTTATTTCAAACGAAATAACCGGAGGCTGTCGAAAAACTAACGTTTTCCGAGCAGCCTCTCGATCGAAACCACGCTTTCGATCGAATTCCGAAGAAAAACCGCGCCTTACAGGCACATTTTTTCTTCCCTTGTATAAATTCCGAGATACATGCTCTCGGAATTTATGATTTTGCTCCGCAAATTCTATTTTATGCGTGCTGCCGCACGAAGTACGAGAGTCGAAAAGCTCAGCAAAAGCTAGGCTTTTTCTTGCATATGAGGTAGTGATGCAAAATGATAGAGCGAGGGAAATTAGATTGCGGCGTAGTAGAGATCGTAGACACACAAAGTTTGGGATGGAGTCGTTGCGAAATCTACCCCTGGACGCAGAAAAACGGCGTGACCATTGTGGTCACACCGTTCTCTGCCCCTCGCAAAGCTAAATAGTACTTTATCACTATTAAGCCTTGCTCTGC
This sequence comes from Butyricicoccus sp. AM78-15b2TA, assembly GCF_027665985.1. NCBI lineage: Bacteria > Bacillati > Bacillota > Clostridia > Eubacteriales > Butyricicoccaceae > Butyricicoccus > Butyricicoccus sp. AM78-15b2TA. The sequence continues at coordinate 29,676 of NZ_JAQEHY010000006.1, read as the reverse complement.
GGTGTTTTCCTTTGCCGAGAAAGCGGTTAAGAATCTCTTCACTCTTCTTCCGAATCAGTGCCGATATCCAGAACCTTCTGCGTTTCGCTCTCGCTGAGTTCGGTAACGCCCTTCAGCTTGCGGCGGATAGCGCGCGTGCGCGTACCGACCAGCTTATCCAGCTCGCGGCTCGCCTGATCGAGTCGGTTCTGCGTCTGCGTCAGGCAGGCTTCAAACTTGTCAAACTCGGTCTTGACCGCACCCAGAACGCTCCAGACCTCACCCGAGCGCTTCTGAATCGCAATCGTGCGGAACGACATCTGCAGGCTGTTCAGCAGCGCTGCCATCGTGCTCGGACCGGCCAGATTGACATGATAGTCGCGCTGCAGAATCTCCACCATGCCGCGGCTGACGGCTTCGGCATACAGTCCCTCGAACGGCAGGAACATGATGCCGAACTCGGTCGTATGCGGCGGCGCAAGGTACTTATCGTGAATGTCCTTCGCCTCGGATTTGAGGGTGGCGATCAGCTGCTTGACGCATGCGTCAATCTGCTCGCGCGAGCCTTCCTCGTACGCATCACGGAGCGCCCCGTAGGTGTCTCCCGGGAACTTGGAGTCGATCGGCAGCCAGACAAAGCTGCCGTCCTCAACGGGCAGCTTGACCGCATACTCGACCACATTGCGGCTGTTCGGCACGGTCGCCACGTTGGTTTCGTACTGCTCGGGCGCGAGAATGTCCTCGAGGATCGCGCCCAGCTGAATCTCGCCCACAATGCCGCGGGTCTTGACATTGGTGAGCACCTTCTTCAAATCACCGACACCCTGTGCCAGCGTCTGCATCTCACCGAGACCCTTGTAAACCTGCTCCAAACGCTCGTTGACCAGCTTGAATGACTCATTCATGCGCTCAGACAGCGTTTTCTGCAGCTTTTCGTCTACAATTTGACGCATATCGTCCAGCTTTTTGTTGTTGTCCTCCTGCATGGCACGCAGGTTTTTATCCACTGTAACGCGGATGTTCTCCAAATCCTGCTTAGTCTCACCCGTGAAAGTGTGCAGATTTTTATCTACCGTTTCGCGGATAGTTTCCAAATCCTGTTTGGTTTCGCCGGTGAAGGTGTGCAGATTCTTGTCCATCGTGCTGCGGATGGTTTCCAGATTCTGTTTTGTCTCACCCGTGAAGGTGTGCAGGTTTTTGTCCACGGTTTCGCGGATATTGGTCAGATTCTGCGTTGTTTCCGCCGTAAAGCCCTGCAGACGCGTCTCAAACCGACCGAGCTGATCGGTCAGACCGCTCATTTTGTCGCCAAGGCTCTTATCCATCGCGGAAAGCTGATTGCTCTGTGCTTCCCGGCCTTCGCGCAGGTTTTGTGTCACGAGCGTACCGAGCGCAGTAATGGATGCGGTTGGGTCAATTTGCTGCGGAAGCTCCGGCTTTTCCGGCTTGCGGGTCAGCAGGACGATGACCAGTCCCAACAGAATAACAACCAGAATCAGGGTTATAATGGGTATGTATTGCATAATTTCTCCTTTTACAGCACTTTCAGTTCTTTTGCGATGCGCTGCATCTCCTGATCGGTCTCCGCAATAACATCCGCACACTTCTTCAAATCATCGGATACATGCTCCGGAATCTCCACATCGGATTTATAGCGCAGCTGGTGCTCCAGGCTGGCCCAGAAATCCATCGCCATCGTGCGAATCTGCAGCTCGATGCGTACCGGCTGCGTGCGTTCCGCGAGGAAAATCGGCACCTCGAGGATCAAATGCAGGCTGCGGTAGCCGTTCGGCTTGGGATTGGCAATGTAGTCCTTCTTCTCGATCAGCGTCAAGTCATCCTGCCGCATGAGCATGTCCGCTACTGTGTAAATATCCTCGATAAACGGACAGATCACGCGGATACCGCCAATATCGTTTAGATTGTCTATCATGGACTGCAGCGTGATCGGGAATCCGCGCCGCTTGAGCTTGCTGATAATGCTGCGCGGGCTTTTGATGCGGCTCTTGATGGCATCAATCGGGCTTGGCTTGCCCGAAATACGCGACTCATCGCTTAGAATATCCAGCTTGGTCTTGATCTCACGGATGCCGGATTCGTACAGCAGCATCATCTGCTGCATCTGCATCGCGGATTCGATCAGCAGTTCCTCGTCGTGCTGCGACAGCCGGTCAATTGCGAAAAAGTCAGCCAGTTCCATAGTCTTTACCCTCCTTGCGTTTCTCTTTTCTTTGTTTATAGCAGTTCGGATGAATAATGCAGCAAAAGCAGCGTGTACAGCGCGTAAAGAGCAAGGAAATTTTACGCAGGCATGCTGTCGCATGTCAAGTGAAATTGACGATGGTATTTGCGTGCTGTATGTGCGCACTTGTTGCAGTATTTGTCTGAACTGCTATAGTATACCACATTCGGCGATTGGGTACAATCCGCAGACGTCCCACCTTTTGTGGGCTATCCGGCATCTGCCGATGAAGTGTTCGCTGTGCAGCAAATTTTCATTGACGCGTATATTTTCCGCAGCAGCCGACCATACTGTCAGCAACGGAGGTAAAGGGACATGAAGCAATATCAATCCAAACACACCGCGGTGCTCTCTACCCGCGGATTCTACACCATTCTTTCGCTGTGCGCGCTCATCATCGCCGCATCCGCATGGGTGATCTGGGGCAATGCACACCGGCAGAACGCGATCGAGACGGACACCGGCATGCCTATCATCGCACCGGCCGACTCGACCGCCGAAGCACCGGCCGAACCGGCCACCGTTCCGCAGCAGGAGCAGGAACCCGAGTCAGTGCTCGAGGAACAGCCGGTCGCGGCGGCAGAGCCGGAACCGGCGGTGACGGTCAGCGCCCCTGTGTATGTGCGGCCGGTGTCCGGAGCCGTGCTGACGCCGTTTTCGGGTGACACGCTGCTGTTCCAGCCGACCATGGGTGACTGGCGTGTTCATGCCGGCACGGACTTCTCTGCAGAAGCCGGCGAAACCGTGCTCGCACTGACCGACGGCACTGTGCAGCAGATTGCCGAGGATGGCCTGTACGGCACCTGTGTGACGCTGGCGCACAATAACGGCCTGACCTCGTCGTACTGCGGCATGGACGATGTACGCGTGCAGGAAGGGCAGGTTGTCTCCGCCGGTGAGGCGCTCGGCGTGTGCGCGGACAGCATTCCCGCAGAATCCGCACTCGGCACCCATGTGCATGTGCAGGTGACGCAGAATGACGCGCCGATTGATGTACTCACGCTGCTCGATGAGGATGAGCCGGAGTAAATCGACACAGACTGTGCGTGAGCTGCTCTGAAATCTTGTTGCCATCGCATGCGCCATCGGAGTATGCAGACCGAGAAACCCTCTGGAACGCGGTGGAGAAAGCCGAATACGGAAAGAAAGCGCAGCTTGCGTATCGCTTTGACATTGCCTTGCAGAACGAGTTTTCCATGCAGGAGAACATCGCTCTGGCAAGGCAATTTTTGTTGGAGAACTTTGTGAGCCGGGGTATGGTAGTGGACTTTGCCGTTCATTCTCTCGACAAGGAGGACGTCGGCATTTCCAATCCGCACTTTCATGTCATGTGTCCCATTCGCCCTTTGGACGAACACGGCAGATAGGGCAACGAGCAGCGGCAAGGACAAGTGGATTCTGGATGAGGATGCTGCCCAGATTGTCAAGCGCGTCTTCGACCTCTGCATTGACGGCAAAGGCCCGGAGCAGATTTCGCGGATTCTTGAAAGGGACCATGTGGAAATCCCCGCACTGGCAGAACCCATGATTGCAGAATCTACCCTTGGACGCAAAAAAACGGCGTGACCTTAACGGTCACACCGTTCTCTGCCCTAACCGCAGGACTTATAGTTCCTTACGACGGTTAAGCCTTACTCTGCGGTGTTTTTATGCTTTTCAGCCGAGCTTCGGGAACAAGTCCTGCTCGATAACAGCGTCGAGCGTCATGCCTGCATAGGCAATCTGCGCCAGACCGTCGATGAAGCGGGAGACTGCCGCAATCAGCACGGAAATGTTATCCGCCACAAACGGAATGATTTTCTCGAGCTCGAGAGAGCCGTCCACCAGAGTGTTGTGCTTGAGGTAAATCTGACCGGCATCCTCAAAGAAGCCGAACGAACCGAGCGCACAGAAGTTGTTGCAGTAATCGCACGCATGACGAAGCTGCACCTTGTTGTTTTCCGGGGCACCCTGAAACAGCGTAACGAAGAACTGCAGCAGACCCATGTCCTCTGCGGGCAGCTGCATCGGGATGAAGCAGGCTTCAATCACAACGTCCTTGGCAACCTTGCCCTGACGCATTGCCTCGCAGCGCAGAATGGTCGGTGCGCCGTCCTTCTGCATGATTTCCGCACGGAAGCCGTTCTGGTTGAGAACATCGTTCATGCAGCCTAAAATCTGATTTTGCTGTTCGATTTTCATTCTTTTTTCCTTTCTTCCATTCACGCAGAATGTAGGGCGGGCTGAGGTCAGCCCGCCCTACAATAAACGTAAAATATTACTTTACGCCGATATCGGTGCGATAATGCGCCTTATCGAAGTGAATCTTCTTGACATCGGCATACGCCTTGCGGATCGCTTCGTCGAGCGTGGGGGCAACTGCCGTTACGCCGAGCACGCGGCCGCCGCTCGTGACCAGCTTGCCATCCTTGACAGCGGTGCCTGCGTGGAATACGAACGAGTCGGTCACATCGTCCAGACCGGTGATCTCCTTGCCCTTTTCGTAGGCCTTCGGATAGCCGCCGGACGCCATGCAGACGCAGCAGGCGGCATTGTCCGCCCACTTGATGTCGATATCCTCGAGCTTTTCGTCGATAACGGCATTGAAGATGTCGAACAGGTCGGTGTCCAGTCGGGACAGAACAGCCTGCGTCTCCGGGTCGCCGAAACGAGCGTTGTACTCGATAACACGCGGGCCCTTCGGGGTCAGCATCAGACCGAAGTACAGCACGCCCTTGAACGGACGGCCTTCCTTCTCCATGGCTGCAACAGTCGGCTTGAAGATGGTCTCCATGCACTCGGCAGCAATGTCGTCGGTATAGAAGCGGGATGGCGAGAATGCGCCCATACCGCCGGTGTTCGGGCCTTCGTCATGGTCGTAGGCACGCTTGTGATCCTGTGCGGACGGCATGGTCTTGAGATGCTTGCCGTCAACGAAGGCGAGCACGGAAACCTCAGGGCCGGTGAGGAACTCCTCGATAACAACACGCGCACCGGCGCCGCCGAATGCGCCGCCGTCGATCGCGTCCTTGACTGCTTCGATGGCTTCTTCCTCGGTCATAGCCACGGTAACGCCCTTGCCGAGTGCAAGACCGTCCGCTTTGACAACAATCGGCGCACCGTTCTTCTTGATGTACGCGATGGCATCCGCCGAGTTCTCAAAAACGGCGTAGCCAGCGGTCGGAATGCTGTATTTCTGCATCAGATCCTTGGCAAAGGACTTGCTACCCTCAATAATAGCAGCGTTCTTGCGCGGACCGAAGGCACGGATGCCTGCGGCCTCGAGCGCGTCTACCATGCCGAGTGCAAGCGGGTCGTCCGGTGCTACCATAACGAGATCCGGATTGTGCTCCTTGGCGAAAGCCACCATGCCGTCGATGTCGGTCGCCTTGATGGCAACGCACTCCGCCTCAGCGGCAATGCCGCCGTTGCCCGGCGCACACCAGATGTGGTCCACCTTGGGGCTCTTCTTCAATGTATGGACGATGGCGTGCTCACGGCCGCCGCCGCCGATAACCAAAACTTTCATTTATTGTTCCTCCGTTTGTAGGTATATGCGCTGTGCGCGGAACATTTCTACGATCAGTGCTACTGTGCCGATGGAGATGCAGGTATTGGCCAGCGTCCAGACGGTGTTAAACAGATAGTCGTTCAGCCAGCCGGGTGCGCTCACGAGCACGAGGATGTAGCCCGCGCTCCAGATCACCAGCAAAACCCATTCGGGCAGCGTGCTGTGCTCGATCTTGTGCATCTGGTCTTTGACACCCATCAGCAGCATGCAGCCGGTGAGCAGCAGCGGCACGAGCGCCGCATACTGCAGCACAATCCGCAGCAGACAGGGCGGGATGACTGCCGGACCGAGGATGAGCCTGAACGCCATCGTCACGTCCGCGGCAATGCTTGCGCGCATGTACCAGCGGGACGCATTCTGCACGGACAGCGCACCGGCAGACACCAGCGCGAACGCCAGTATCTGCAGTGCCCAGTTGTGCTGCGCGGCCAGACTGAGCAGCAGTCCGCCGGATACGGCTAAGTAGGCATAATAGCCTTTCAGCAGTTTCATTAGTGATGGAACAGACGCATGCCGGTGAACGCCATCGTGATGCCGTACTTGTTCGCGGTCTCGATTACGTTGTCGTCACGGATGGAGCCGCCCGGCTGTACAATGTACTCAACGCCGGACTTGCGTGCGCGCTCTACATTGTCGCCGAACGGGAAGAATGCGTCCGAACCAACGGTTACGCCGGTGTTCTTTGCAATCCACGCCTTCTTTTCCTCAGCGGTGAGCACCTCCGGCTTTACCTTGAAGGTCTTCTGCCATACGCCTTCAGCCAGTACGTCCTCGTACTCGTCCGAGGTGTAAACGTCGATCGCGTTGTCGCGGTCCGGGCGGCGGATGCCGTCAACAAACTGCAGACCGAGAACCTTCGGATGCTGACGAACGAACCAGTTGTCGGCCTTGTTGCCGGCGAGTCGCGTGCAGTGGATGCGGCTCTGCTGACCTGCGCCAACACCGATGGTCATGCCGTCCTTGACGTAGCAGACCGAGTTGGACTGGGTGTACTTCAGCGTGATGAGCGCGAGGATCATGTCGTGCTTGGCGCTCTCCGGCAGATTCTTGTTCTCGGTAACGATGTTGGTGAGCAGGCTCTCGTTGATCTCGTAGTTGTTGTAGCCCTGCTCGAAGCGGATGCCGAAAATGTCGCGCTGCTCGATCGGCTTTGGCTCGTAGTTCGGGTCGATCTTGACAACGTTGTAGCCGCCCTTGCGCTTGGTCTTGAGGATCTCGAGGGCCTCAGCGGTGAAGTCCGGCGCGATGATGCCGTCGGAAACCTCGTGTGCGAGGTAGGAAGCGGTGTCTGCGTCACAGGTGTCGGACAGAGCCGCCCAGTCACCGTAGGAGCACAGACGGTCAGCGCCGCGTGCACGGATGTAAGCGCATGCGATGGGAGACAGCTCCTTGTCGGTGTCAACGAAGTACATCTGCTTCTCGACATCGGTCAGCGGTTTGCCGAGCGCCGCGCCGGCTGGAGAAACGTGCTTGAAGGACGCTGCTGCCGGCAGACCGGTCGCCTTTTTCAGCGCACGGACGAGTTGCCAAGAGTTGAATGCGTCACAGAAGTTGATATAACCCGGCTTGCCGTTGAGCACCTCAATCGGAAGCTCGCCCTCGGTCATAAAAATGCGGGCCGGCTTCTGGTTGGGGTTGCAGCCGTATTTTAAGGCTAATTCTTTCATAAATAGTCCTTTCTGCTCATCAGGCCGCAGTTATTCTGCGTTCTTGTTGCGGATTTCCTGCTCGACTTCGCCGGTCTCGAGATCGACGTAGCGCACGAACAGCGAAACCTTGTTCTGCTCGTTCAGGCTGTTCCAGAGCAGGTTGGTGAACTCGTGAATGGGCAGCTCGATGCGGATGCACTTCGGCTCGCCGCGGAACGGCGGCAGCGGATCGCCGTCGCACTGATAGGTATGGATGAAATGGCCCAGACCGGCAACCGGCTTATCGTACTCATAGAAGAAACGTTTGTTGGCGGTGCGGTCCGAGGTGAAGTTCTTGAGGATGGACAGGCTGTAGGAGCCGTCCGGGTTGACAACGCCCGAAATGCGGGAGGTGTAGTTGGGGGCGTCCGGCTCAAACTGGCGGGTGCGGAGCGCCTCAAAGTAGCTCTTGCCCTGCTTGAGATAGTCCACGATGGTATCGGTCTGGTCGCCGTTGGTGACGACCAGAGTACCGTTGTACAGGCGCACCGGATGATAGATGATCAGCGAGGGATCGACCATCTTGGACGGGTCAAATGCCTCCGTGCGGATACCGTCCTCGGTTTCGGTGAACACGCGGTTGCGGCTGTTCTCTGAGCGGCCCATGATGAAGTAGGCGATAACATTCTTTTTATTATCCGGGGTGCGACCGAGAATAATGCCGCGGCCGGGATATGCGTTGCTCATCAGCTCCTGGCTGATGTCAAAAACATTCTTGCTCATAATGCTGTCACTCCTGTTCAGTTTTTATGGACGATAGCGCCGTCCACGCGCAGTCTGCCTGCGCAGAAGTCGGATACTGCCTGCGGCAGAAGAATCCACTCCGCGTTCTGCATGACGCGTTTCTGCAAGGTCTCCGGCGTGTCGCCATCTTCCACTTCAACGGCCTTCTGCGCGATGATTGCGCCGCCGTCTACCACTTCGGATACAAAATGCACGGTCGCACCGGTAACCTTTACCCCTTTTGCCAGCGCGGCTTCATGCACGCGCAGACCGTAGAAGCCCTCTCCGCAGAAGGAGGGGATGAGCGAGGGATGTACGTTGATAATGCGGTTTTCAAAATGGCGGCAGAAGCTGTCCGGCAGGACGGTCATGAAGCCTGCGAGCACGATCAGACCGATGTCCGCGTTCTCCAGCAGAGCGGTAAGCGCCTTGCCGTACTCTTCCGCGTCGGAAAAGTCCCTGCGGCGCAGCACCTCGGAGGGAATAGCCGCTTTTGCGGCACGCTCGAGTGCATACGCCTTCGGGTTGGACGAAATAACGAGCGAAATCTGTCCGTTTTCGATCTTGCCCGCCTGCTGTGCGTCAATGAGCGCCTGCAGGTTTGTGCCGCCGCCCGAAACCAAAACTGCAATTTTTGTCATTTATTTTTCTCCAAAAAACAAATGAAATGGAGAATTGTGGATTCGTGCAGAACGCGATTATTCAATACATCGCTTTGCACTGAACCACGCAGCGCGGACGAAACCCGCGCAAGGATAGCGCCAATTCTCAATTCTCCATTTTCAATTTACTTAAACGAGTTCTACGCCCTTTTCGGCGCCGTTTACGCACTCGCCGATCACATAAGCCTGCTCGCCTGCAGCGGAAATTGCTGCAACCGCGCGGGAAGCGTCCTCAGCGGCAACGGCCAGAACCAGACCGGCGCCCATGTTAAAGGTGTTGTACATGTCGCGCTCCGGAATCTTGCCGGTCTTTGCGATCAGGTCGAATACCGGCGGAACCGACATAGCAGCCTTCTCGATCTTGGCAACGATGCCTGCCGGCAGCATGCGCGGTACATTCTCATAGAAGCCGCCGCCGGTGATGTGGCTGATGCCCTTAACCTCAACCTTGCCCATCAGGGACTGGATCGCCTTAACGTAGATCTTGGTCGGGGTCAGCAGCTCTTCGCCGAGGGTCTTGCCGAACTCGTCGATGTAGCGGCGAACCGACTTCTCGTTGATGCCGAGCGTCTTGCGAACCAGAGAATAGCCGTTGGAGTGTACGCCGGAGGAGGCAACACCGATCAGCGCGTCGCCGGCCTTGATGCCGGTGCCGTCGATCATTTTTTCCTTATCAACCATGCCGACAGAGAAGCCGGCCATATCGTACTCGTTTTCCGGATAGAAGCCCGGCATTTCAGCGGTTTCGCCGCCGATCAGCGCGCAGCCTGCCTGACGGCAGCCCTCTGCGATACCGGAAACCATCTGTGCGATCTTCTCCGGATGGTTCTTGCCGACTGCAACATAGTCGAGGAAGAACAGCGGCTGTGCACCGCAGCAGGCGATGTCGTTTACGCACATGGCAACGCAGTCGATGCCAACGGTGTCATGCTTGTCCATCAGGAACGCCAGCTTGAGCTTGGTGCCGACGCCATCCGTACCGGAAACGAGGATCGGATCCTTCATGCCCTTGAACTCCGGACGGAACAGGCCGCCGAAGCCGCCGAGCGTACCCATAACGCCCTTGGTAAAGGTGCTTTCTACCATCGGCTTCATCAGCTTGACCGCTTCATAGCCTGCGGTAACGTCAACGCCGGCAGCCTTGTAGCTTTCAGAACGGCTTACACTCATGTTTTACATCTCACTTTCATTTATCGTATGAACGAGAAAAATGGAAAATTGAGAATTGAAAATGGAAAATTGCGGATTCGCGCAATGCGCGATTATTTTATGCGGCGCGGTGCGCCGTACCGCAATTCTCCATTCTCCATTTTCCATTCTCAATTCAAAAGTTAGTCTTTGTTAGCGGGGAGCGGAATCTCGATCTCGAACATGTTCTTATCCACCTGCTCGGGTACCGGAATCGGGTACTCGCCGGAGAAGCATGCATCGCAGAAGCCCAGCTTGCAGCCGACTGCGATCTTGCGGCAGGCCTCAAGCGACAGGAAACCGAGCGAATCCACGCCGATGATCTCGCGCATCTCCTCAACCGTGCGGTTGTGGGCGAGAAGCTGGTTGCGCTCCGGAATATCCGTGCCGAAGAAGCAGGGATGACGGAACGGTGGCGCCGAAATTCTCATGTGAACCTCAGCCGCGCCTGCATCGCGTAGCAGCTTTACCAGACGGCCGCAGGTCGTACCGCGGACGATGGAGTCATCGACCATGATCACGCGCTTGCCCTCAATGGCGGTGCGCAGGGCATTCAGCTTGAGACGCACCGAGCGCTCGCGCTTGTCCTGGCCCGGCTGGATAAAGGTGCGGGCGATATAGCGGTTCTTGATGAGACCCACGCCGTACGGAATGCCGGAGAACTTTGCGTAGCCGATCGCTGCCGGAATACCGGAATCCGGTACGCCGATAACCACGTCAGCGCCGACCGGATGCTCGATGGACAGGTACTTGCCGGCCTCCTGACGGGCCAGCTCAACCGATGCACCGTCGATGATGGAGTCCGGACGGGCAAAGTAAATGTACTCGAATACGCACGCGGAGGACTTGCACTCGATACCGCAGTGCATGGAGCGCAGCTCACCGTTTTCGACAACGCAGACCTCACCGGGTTCTACATCGCGGATGAACTTTGCACCGAGCGCGTCCAGAGCGCAGGTCTCGGAAGCGAAAATGTAGCAGTCGTTGTCCAGCAGGCCGATACACAGCGGACGGAAGCCGTGCGGGTCGCGTGCCGCGATCAGCTTGCGCGGAGACATAACGACCAGAGAGTAGGCACCCTCAATGCGGTGCATGGTGTTCATAACGGCTTCTTCAATAGAGCCGCACTTGAGGCGTTCCTTAACAATGGTGTATACCAGAACCTCGGTGTCGTTCGAGGAGCGGAAAATGCCGCCGTCCAGCTCGATCTCGCGGCGCAGCTCGCCTGCGTTTACGAGGTTGCCGTTGTGTGCAACCGCAAGATTGCCCTTTACATGGGTGATGGAGATCGGCTGCGCGTTCTCGCGGCGGGTATCGCCGGTGGTGGAGTAGCGCACATGACCGATGGCCATCGAGCCAGGCATGTTGTCCAGGATGTCCTGATTGAACACGGCGCTGACCAGACCGGTGTCCTTATGGCAGTGGATCACGCCGTTTTTGTTTACGGCGATACCGGCAGCCTCCTGACCGCGGTGCTGGAGAGCAAACAGTGCGGTATACGCGTCGTGCGCGGCGGAAATCTCCTTGCCTTCCGGCGCTGCGATACCGAATACACCGCACTCCTCATGCACCTTGTCAAACGGAGTGCTGCTTTTTCTTAAAATACGATATTTCATTCTTCAGCCTTTTCTTGTCCGAATCTTGCCTTGCGGATGGGCTTACTTGCCCATAACGCGCTTCATGATCTCCTGATATGCTTCCTCGACACCGCCCATGTCACGACGGAAGCGGTCCTTATCCAGCTTCTCCTTGGTGGTCTTGTCCCACAGGCGGCAGGTATCCGGAGAGATTTCGTCTGCGAGAACGATCTTGCCGTCCGCAGTCTTGCCGAACTCGAGCTTAAAATCAACGAGGATGACGTTCAGGGTATCGAAGTACTGCTTCATAACCTCGTTTACCTTGAAGGCCATTGCCTTGATGGTCTCGATCTCCTCGCGGGTAGCAGCCTTCAGTGCGATCGCGTGGTAAGCGTTCATGAGCGGGTCGCCAAGCTCATCGTTTTTGTAGGAGAACTCGATGGTCGGCTCGTCGAATACGATGCCCTCTTCCACGCCGAAACGCTTCGCAAAGGAACCGGCGGAAATGTTGCGGATGATGACCTCCAGCGGTACAATGGAGACCTTCTTTACCAGGGTCTCACGCTCGGAGAGCTGCTCAACAAAGTGGGTCGGCACGCCCTGCTGCTCGAGCAGCTGGAACATGTGATTGCTCATTACGTTGTTGATAACGCCCTTGCCGGTGATGGTGCCCTTCTTCTCACCGTTGAATGCGGTTGCATCGTCCTTGTAGTCAACGATTACGAGATTTGCATCGTCGGTAGCAAATACCTTCTTAGCCTTGCCTTCGTACAGCTGTTCTTTCTTTTCCATGTCCAATTCCTCCATTTGTATAAGTAGTGTTAATTTGAAACAATGTTGTTTGCAGGTTGTACATCGAAGCTGCCAATGGGAGCGGCCCCAATGCCTTTACCTTGCGGGGATGCGGTATCAGAGATACCTATATAGATTACGCGAACTGAGCGCGAACCTTTTCGTCCTTTGCGGTAACTTCCGCTGCCATATCGGCCTTGAACTGTGCAAGCTTTGCTGCCAGCGCGTCATCCGACAGGGCGATCATCTGTGCTGCGAGGATGGCGGCGTTGTCTGCGCCGTCGATCGCAACGGTTGCCACCGGAATACCCTTGGGCATCTGCACGATGGAGAGCAGGCTGTCCATGCCGCCCATCACGCTGGTGGCCATCGGCACGCCGATTACCGGAAGCGTGGTGTAAGCCGCCAGTACACCGCCGAGGTGTGCGGCCTTGCCTGCTGCCGCGATGATAACGCCGAAGCCTTCGGCTGCCGCGTTCTTCGCCAGCTGTTCGGCAGCGGCCGGGGTGCGGTGCGCGGAGCAGATGCGGACCTCAGTCGGAATATCGAACGATTTCAGACGGTCAACACACTTTTCCATTACCTTGAGATCACTGTCGGATCCCATGACAACGAGAACTTTTTTCATTTGTTATTCCTCCTACAAAAACAAATGAGGGCACGGGTATACCCGTGCCCTATAATCGCTCATTTATGTGCACCGATGCCCGAGAGAATGCACGAATGCCCGAGAACGAAAAACTGTTCAGCTGCAGTCTGGTTCAAAAATACGCTGCCGGTCATGTGTACACCTCTTTCTTAAAACCAACGGTGACGATACATATTTATTTTAGCTAATTTAACTTGTTAATGCAAGTATTTTACCCGCTTTTTTCGGGATTTGTGTAAATGCCCAAAGATAAATTTTACTCCTCTGCACTTTCGTGCAGAACGCCCTTTTTATAAAGCACCTCTTCCATCTGGTGCACGCGCTCGGTCCACGAGCACTGCGCGCCGTAGGCAAGGCGTTTTTCCGTCCATGCCGGACGTTTTTCCTTGGCAGCGGCATCGCACAGCGGCAGGAACATCTCGGGATTGCGGGCAATGTAGACCACATCCTTGAAATCCTCGACCTGCAGCGGCTCGCGCGTGGAAACGATCGGCTTGCCGGTTGCCAGATATTCGTAGAACTTGAGCGGCGAAACATCCTTGGAGAGCGCACCGGCACGGAATACGTTCAGGCAGACGTCCATCTGCGCCAGATATGCGGGCAGCTCGGGCTGCGGCACCAGACCGTGGAATACAATGTTCGGGTACTGCTTGAGGTTGGTCAGGTCAACACCCGGCAGCGTGCGTCCGATAAGGAAAATCGTCGCGTTCGGACGGCTCTTCGCCAGCTTTTCGATCAGTGCATAGTCGATGCACTCCTGCAGCATGCCGACAAAGCCGTAGATCGGATGCGGCAGATCCTTCATGTCCTCCGGGCAGGGAAGGGTGTCCTTCTCGGTCTGTACGCGCGAGAAAATCTCGTAAGCCGCGCCGTTCGGGATCATCTGGGTGGTCGGGTTGACCTTTTCCAGTGTCTCTGCCAGTCCGACTGCGGTTGCGAATACCTGATCGGCAGGCTTGGCCAGATCGCATTCCATCTTGTCCACAACCTTGGGATTGATGTGACCCTTGTACGCGGAATGACGGTCTACACAGTCGTATACCAGCTTGGCGTGCGGCAGGTGCTCCACAATATCGCACGAGGACGGCGAGTAGCACCACAGCACGGTCTCGTCACCGAAGCCATGCTCGCGCATCTTTTCGCGGATGAACGCCGCCTGCCGTTTCTGGTTGATTTTGTTGATCCAGCGGAACTTGTTGAAAAACGGCAGTACCGGCGGCAGTGCGTAAACAGTGATGTTTTCGTGCCCCTCGACCTTTTCGCCGGGCTGCTTGTACTTTTCGATATATGCGGAGGCTTTTTTGTCCTTGAGCGGTGCGATCATGGACACCGGAGGATCAAAATACAGGATTTCGCTGTTGCGCAGACGGCTCATCACGTTCTGCTTGCGCGTCGGCAGAGGATGGTAGTTCGTTGTCGAAAGACAGACGATGTGGTTCTTCATATCTATATAACCCCTTTAGTGGATTGTTTTATCATATATCGTAGGGCGGGCTGCCCTCAGCCCGCCGTGGTCAGCGGTATGCAGATGGTAAAGACGGCGGGGTGAGGGCACCCCGCCCTACGGTTTAGTTTTCGGAAATGTTCAGCAGCTTCGCTGCACCCTTCACATTCTCGGATTCTCTTTCTCTCAGCATTTCCGCGGTGCGGTGCACCTCGTTATCGAGCGCACCGGAGACGCACTCGTCGATGAGGCGGCACAGCGGCTCTGCCTTGACGGACGAAAGCTGCAGGCAGGTGCGGCTGCCGATATATTTCAGAAAGCCGTCCACCTTGATGTCGTAGCTCATGCCGACGACCGGAACGCCCTGACCGGCGGAGAACATCAGCGAATGCAGTCGGATGCCGACCACGGTTTTCATGCGGGAGAGGATGCCGATGGTGACTTCGATGGGCTGTCGGGTACGCACGGCGTGCCACGGACAGTGCAGCAGTGCGCCGACACGTTCTGCGGGCATGAGGTCGCTCGGGAACTCGATGGGTACGAAAACCGGCGTCAGGCCGTGCTTTTCGTAGGCATAGTTGGCTGCAGCCGCGATTTCGGGCAGAGCCGTGTCCAGACCCTTCCAGTTGCGCAGACCGAAGCCGATATACTTTCCGTTCGGGTCAATGCCGCTCTGCTCGAGGGCGATATTGACGATTTCACGCGGCGCGGGCGTCAGAATGATGGTCGGGTCGGCGGAAACACGGATATCCGGCCGGGTAACGCCCATTTCGGCAAGCAGTGCGCGGGAATTGTCATCGCGCAGCGTGATGCGGTCAACCGATGCATCAATGGTTCTGGCGGCCATCCGGCGGTTGCCCGGACGGTTGATCGGACCGATGCCGCAGCCGTACATCATTACCTTGCAGCCGCGCTTTTTGGCGGCGTACAGCGTGTAGCAGTAGTACCAGATCGAGCGGGTGGACGTAACATCCTGCATGAGTGAGCCGCCGCCGTTGATATACAGCGCGGCATGACGGAACTTGCGCAGGACGGAGAACACATTAAAAGTATAGATGGCGTTCGTGCGGTAGATCAGGCGCGTTTCCTTCGGTCTGCGCGACATAACGCAGATGGTGCGTTCGGGATCGAGCTGGCGCATCTCCTGCACAATGGCCTCGAGAATGGCATCGTCACCGGCGTTGCCGCGTCCGTACGCGCCGCAGATGACAATGCTCTCACGCTCGTTTTTCGGACGATGGAACCGTGCCAGCAGATGACGGTAGTTTTCCATCTGGCGTTCGCACATCTTGTCGCGCGAGAAATCGCGGGAGGCTTTTTCGTACAGCGCATCCGCAAATTTCTGCCGCAGCGCGGCATCGTTGCCCAGACGGACCAGATATTCCGCCAGCCGCTTATCGTCTCCGACCGGGAAGATATAGCCGTTTTCACCGGTGTCGATGAGTTCGGGCATGCCGCCGACATCCGAGCAGATGGTCGCACAGCCGGCACAAACGCCCTCCAGAATGGAATACGGGAAGGTTTCGGACACCGAAGACAGCAGGTTGATATCCATTGCGCGGAAGAACGGCATGACCGGCGATACCCAGCCGCAGAATGTCACGCGCTCGCGCACGCCGAGCTGGTCGCACAGCTTTTTGAGCATGTCCTCGTCCTCGCCGTCGCCGGCGATGAACAGGCGCAGCTGCGGCGCGGATTTCAGCGCCTCGGCAAAGCCGCGGATGGTGGTCGCAATATCCTTGACGGCGGTCAGACGCGCGGCAATGCCGCACAGCACGTCACCGTCCTCAATCTCGGCACCGTAGGTGTCCCGCAGATAGGCCGCACGGTCAAATTCACCCTCCGGACGATCAAAATCCATACCGTTGTAGATTTTTACAATGCGCTCCGGGTCAAAGCCGCGCTCGATGAGCGTGCGCGCCATACGGTCTGCGACCGGCTGATAGAAGTCGAGAAAGCGCAGCGCGATGGCATTCGCCGTGCCGAGCGTGTACTGCTTGAGCGGACTGCCGAGGTAGTCCAGCCGGTAATCCGAGTGCACGGTCGTGACGATCGGCACCTGACGGCTGCGGCGCACCATGGCTCCCATCAGGTTGGCACGACCGCCGTGGCAGTGAATAATGTCGGGCTTGAACGCATCTACCAGGTCGCGCATGGTCCGTGCCGCGCGGAACGGATTGTGCCGCTCGATCACGCGCACATCAATGCCGCGCTCGCGCGCTTCATCCGCAAACGGACCTGCGCGGAACGAGATGAGCATCACATCGTTATTGCGGTTGAGTCCGGTCACGGTATTCATAATCTGGGTCTTGGCGCCGCCTACATCGCCGCCGCCCATTACATGCATGATTCGCAAAGTCAAATACCTCCACTTGACAAGTATAATCAGTATACCATGAAAACAGGGGGATTGCAAAACTCGGACGCGGTAAATGTCGTCTTTTTCGGCAGTATTTTGGCAAACGAAGTTTGTTTTTTTGCTCAGAACATGGTATACTGATTTTATCTGACGGAAAGCGAGGGTTTTTCTTTTGTCCTCTAAAAATACCATGACGCGCGATGCTATGCTGTTCCTGCCGGCCAAGGTGGTCGAGGGACTGCTCGTCATCGGGTGTTCCTCGCTGTATTCCCACATCTTTGTGGAGGGTGCGGTCAGTGCATTCAACCTGACCAACACCACGATACAGCTGCTGTACCTCATCCTTGCGGGCTGGATGGCGAATTCCGCCACCCGCTATGTCGGTGAGGAGTACCGCGCCGATGAAGGACGCGGCCTGTTCTCCACGGTTTCTACCATCTATGTGGGATTGTGCGTGCTTGTTGCCATCGGCTGCTGCATTACGGCAGCTGTGACGCAAAGTCCGGTTTATCTGGGCGGTGCGCTGATGTTCTGCACCTACACGGCGTTTCAGGTGCTCAATGCGGCGCTGATTCAGCTCGGCCGCGTGAAAGCCTCCATCCTGTGGTCGCTGACCTCGGCGGTGCTCAAGCTCGCGGTTGCGTTCGCGCTCGTCGGCGGCAAGTCGAATTACCCGTCGCCGTTCCCGGCCATCTTTGCCAACACTATTGCGGACGGTGTAGCCACCATCGGTGCGGTGTTTGCGCTCAGCCTGCCGGTTGTTGTGCGGCTGAAGTATTTCTCCAAGCCGCTGCTGAACAGGTTCCTCAAATACGGCGTACCGCTGATGGGCGTTTCCATCTCGGTGGCGCTGCTTAACCAGATCGACAAATACCTCGTTGTCGGCTTTTACGGCAACATTCTGTACGCATACTACTCGAATAACAACTCGATCGCGAGTGGTCTGTTCACGATGATCTCGGTCGGTATTATGCGCGGCGTGTATCCTGCCGTGCTGCGCGGCTGGCGCGAGGGCGGCAAAGCCGCGGCAAAGCCGCTGCTCGATCAGGGCGTGCGGCTGTATCTGCTGATCGCTGTGCCTGCTGTTGCGGGTCTGACTGCGGTGGCGCTGCCGCTCAGCCGGTTCCTGTTCCCCGCGAAGTATGCCGCCGGTGCGCCGGTCATCGCATATACCGCGCTTGCCATGCTGTTCATGGGCCTGACCGAGTACGCCAACAAGGCGTATGAGCTGGAGCAGTCCACCGTACACGTTCTGCAGAACAGCGCGATCGCAGCAGTTATCAAGGTGGTTTCGAGTGTCATTCTGCTCAAAACCCTCGGATTTACGGGCGGTGCGCTCGGTTCGGTGGTCGCATTTGCGTCCTACTTTATCATTACCTGTGTGCGCGTGCGCAGCCGATTCCTGTTCCGTGTGGCACCGATCAGTCTGGTGCGCATCATCGTTTCGGCGCTGCTGTGCGGTGCGGCGGCCTTTGCATGCACGCTGCTGCCGGTCGGCAATCTCATTCGCCTTGGCGCGGCTGTCGTGGTCGGTGCGGGCGTTTATGCGGTGTGTATTATCGTCAGCGGTGAGGGCCGCGAGGAAGTACAGGCGGTGCTCCGCAGGCTGAAACGATAAGAAAAATTGTCAAAACAGCGTGGATTTCACTGGTAAAACCTTGTCACGGCAGTAAATCCATGCTACAATAACTCTATCTGAAAATTGTAAACAGAGAGGCGTAATATTATGGAAATGATTCATGAAGCGGGTCAGTACGTTGACACCGTAAAGCGCGTCTGCGAAGCAGTCGGCAGCGAGGTCACGTTCCGCGGCACGGTTCACCGTGTACGCGATATGTCTGACTTTTCTTTTGTTGTAATGCGCGTTGAGCGCGGTTTGATCCAGTGCACCTTCCAGGGTGACGAGATCGGCGGCATCAAGCGTTCGGACGTCAAGGACGCAATGGTACTCGAGGTTACCGGTACCGTTCGTGAGGAGCCGCGTGCAGAGCACGGCGTTGAGGTCGTTCTGAGCGCACTGTCCATCCTCGGCAAGCCGTACGACCAGCTGCCGGTACCGCTCGGCAAGAAGTATATGGGCCTGTCCCTTGATGTTGATCTGCCGCTGCGTCCGATCACGCTGCGTCATCCGCGCAAGCAGGCGATCTTCCGCGTACAGGGTGCGATCGCTGACGGCTTTGCACAGTATATGCAGTCGCAGGGCTTCACCCACATCCACACCCCGAAGATCGTAGTTGCAGGCGCTGAGGGCGGCGCAAACCTGTTCAAGCTGGATTACTTCGGCACCCCGGCTTATCTGGCACAGTCCCCGCAGTTCCACAAGCAGTACCTCGCCGGTGCATTCGGCCGTGTATACGAGATCGGCTCGGTTTACCGTGCAGAGCGTCACAACACCTCTCGTCACCTGAACGAGTACATGGGTCTGGACTTCGAGATGGCCTACATTGATTCCATGTACGATGTAATGGCAATGGAGACCGGCATGCTGAAGTCCGTTATGGCTTACGTTAAGGAGCACTGCGCTGAGGAACTCGCTATGCTGAACGCCGAGGTTCCGGAGATCAAGGAAATCCCGACTATCCGCTTCCACGAGGCCAAGCAGATCATGGAGGAGAAGTTCGGTCACAAGTCCAAGAACCGTTACGACCTCAACCCGGACGAAGAAGTGCTGCTGTGCCAGTGGGCAAAGGAGGAGCACGACTCTGATTTCGTATTTGTAACTCACTTCCCGTCCGCAAAGCGCCCGTTCTACGCGAAGGATGATCCGGAGGACCCGAAGCTGGCGCTGTCGTTCGACCTGCTGTTCCGCGGTCTGGAGATCACCACCGGCGGTCAGCGTATCCACGATTATCAGGAGCAGATGGACAAGCTGGCGGCCCGCAAGATGAACGCCGAGCTGTTTGAGTCCTTCACCATGCTGCACAAGTACGGTATGCCGCCGCACGGCGGTCTGGGCATTGGTCTGGAGCGCCTGACCATGCAGCTGCTGGGGCTGAACAACATCCGCGAGGCTTCTATGTTCCCGCGTGATATGAACCGCCTCGAGCCGTAAAAGGCTCTCGCTTCGTACCAAAGGCCGCAAAGCGGCCTTTGGTACGAGGGACGGTGTCGCCGCGCGTGCCCGCTTTACGGGCAGGGCGGGAACACCTATTGCACGAAAACACCCCGAAAACTTTCCGGTTTTCGGGGTGTTTTCGTGTTTGTTAAAAATGACCCGGCGGAGCCGGGCCATTTTTGTCGCGTCGGAGGCGCTCCATTTCACGCGCTGTGCGGTCTGACGGTGAAACGGGTACTGAAATCTCGCGCGGCGGGACACGGCGGCAGAGCCGCCTGTGTCCTTTGGTATGCGCCCGGAGAAGAAAATCTTCACTCTCCACTCCTCGCTCTCCGCTCTCTTTTCAGCTCTTTACGAGGATTTAACATTTTTTCCTCGGTTGGCCCTTGACGTTGGCTGAAATTTTACGCATAATAAGAATGGACAAAAGATTTCCGGCTATGCTGTTTCAGCATGGGTCGCCTACCGAAAGGAGATCAGCATAATGAACGAAGAATTAGAGCTGCTTCGAGAGAAGAAAGGCTTCATCTGCGATATGGACGGTGTTATCTATCACGGCAACCGTCTGCTGCCCGGTGTACCTGAATTTGTAGACTGGCTGCAGCGTGAGAACAAGAGCTTCCTCTTTCTGACCAACTCCTCCGAGCGTTCGCCGCTCGAGCTGCAGCAGAAGCTGGCCCGCATGGGTCTGGAGATCGGTGAGGAGCATTTCTACACTTCCGCGCTGGCTACGGCAAAGTTTATCGCCAGCCAGAAGCCGCACGCATCCGCGTATGTGATCGGCGCGCCCGGTCTGGTTGGTGCGCTGTACGAGGCGGGCATCGTGATGAATGATGTGGACCCGGATTACGTTATTGCGGGCGAGACCAACACCTACAACTATCAGACCATCCTCAAGGCCGTTGATCTGATCAACAAGGGCGCGCGCCTGATCGCCACCAACTCCGATTTGACCGGCCCGTCCGAGCAGGGCATTATTCCGGCATGCCGCGCACTGGTTTCTCCGATCGAGCTGGCCACCGGCAAGACCGCGTACTATGTCGGCAAGCCGAACCCGCTGATGATGCGTACCGGTCTGCGCCTGCTTGGTGTGCACTCGCACGAGGCGGCTATGATCGGCGACCGCATGGATACCGATATTGTTGCCGGCATCGAAACCGGTCTGGACACCGTTCTGGTGCTCTCCGGCTGCACTACCCGCAAGGATGTGGAGAACTACGCATACCGTCCGCACTTTATTCTGGATGGTGTCGGCTGTATCCCGCCGCAGGCGTAAAGAAGCCGTCTAAATCGAACTACACAAAAGCCTTTCCGAAAAAATTTCGGAAAGGCTTTTTTCATTGGATAAAGAATGGACAATTCTATGCTATACTAAATACAGGAAAAGGATAGTCGTAACAGTGAGATACAGATAGAGAGGGGGCACCTCAAATGGCAGGACACATTCTTTTAGCAGAGGACGACAAGGCGTTATCCGCGCTGATGCAGGATTTCTTTCGGGCGGCGGGCGTGGCGGTGACACCGGCGTATGACGGCGAACAGGCGCTCGTGCTGGCACAGGCGCAGCCGTTCGACCTGCTGGTGCTGGATGTGATGATGCCGCATCTGAACGGGCTGGAGGTCTGCGAAGCGGTGCGGCAGGAGAGCGACGTACCGGTCATTTTCGTCACGGCGCTCGGGCAGGAGGGTGACACGCTGGCAGGGTTCCGCGCGGGCGCGGACGATTATATCACCAAGCCGTTTTCGTTTCCGGTGCTGGTGGCAAAGGCGCAGGCGCTCATGCGGCGGGCCCGCGGTCTGCGGCTGGGCGCGAGTGAGCTCGGCTACGCGAATATCCTGATGGACACGGCCTCGGGCACGGTAGCGGTGGACGGAAACCCAATAAATCTGCGTCCCAAGGAGGCGAAGATACTCGAGCTGCTGCTGCGCGAACAGGGACGCACGGTGTCGCGCGACCTGCTCATCGAGCGGGTATGGGGCACGGATTTCGACGGGGACGAGCGCATGATCGACCGGCACATTGCCAGTCTGCGTAAAGCGCTTGGAACAGCCTCGCAGCATATCCGTGCGGTGTACGGCAAGGGCTACCGATTGGGGGGATCGACATGACAAAGCGAATTCACAAAATCGGCATCGCGGCAAGGTTGACCGCGGTTGTGGCAGTGATTCTGGCGGTGTTTGTTGGACTGTGGACATTCAAATTGATTGAAAACGCACAGGTTGTCGCAGCGTACAGGGCAGGTATGGAAGTTAACGATATTTGCTGGCGTGTTGAACACACGTTGGTAGAAAAAGGGTATGACCCTGATGATATGCCGTCGGCCAATACGCCGGAATACGATAAAATGCGTTGTGATTTGGCATATTCCATCTGGGATAGTGAAAAAGCGTATGTCGTGCAGTATTATGATGGACAGGAAAACTGGGTCACGATGCGTTCGCCGCTGCTGCTGTATGGTAAGAATGCCGATGCCGATATTGACATCAGCAATTTTGCCGAGCAGGATATTCGTGAGATGCGTGAGGTATACGGGCCGAAAAAAGGCTTTTCAGATGACGTGGGATACATTGCAATGATATATGGCAAAAAAATCGAAAACAATGGTCATACGATATATATTCCGAACCGAATCTGCGTAGGTGCGTATGATTATGAATGGACGGCACAGACACCGGTTGAAGAGGTCGGTCAATGGGAAGAAATGCCGCAGTGGTGCTTTGACAAGGATTCGAATATGGAAGTATACTTTGCGGAAAAAAAGTATCTGGAAACCAAACTGCGGTGCATAAACGGAGAAAATGTGAAAGTGGATCATACAGGGGGATATTTTACTATCTTTTTGTCCCTGTCCAGCACGATCGGATATGGACATGGAATGGTCATGGCCACTGCGCCGATTGACAAGGAAGCTGCATATGAGGATCTCTTTTGGGGTATGCCGTTCATCACGATTGCATTGTATCTGATTTTCCTGTTTATTTTCTATAAAATCGTGCGCCGCATGGTCGCTGACCCACTGGTTGACACGGCGCGAGAAGCAAATCTGGTTGCAAACCTTGCATTCGACGAGTTCAAGCCCGACCTGAAACGCGGAGACGAAATCGGCGAACTCAACCGTGCGCTGAGCGAAATGGCTGCCACACTGCACACCCGCTGGGATAGCGAGCGCGACCTCGAGGACAAACGACAGCAGTTTGTTTCGGCGGCAAGCCACGACCTGAAAACGCCGCTCGCGCTCATCGGCGGGTACGCCGAGGCCATCGCGCAGGACATTTCGCCCGAGGAAAACGCGCGGTATCTTGCCGCCATCGAGCAGGAGACCGACCGGATGAACGGTCTGGTGCGGGAAATGCTGGATTACACCCGTCTGGACCGCACGGACGAGCTGAAAAACCGCAAAACGCTCAATCTGACCGCACTTGTGCGCGATGTACTGACCGAGTACGCGCCGCTGTTCGAAAAACGCCGCCTGACCGCCGATATTGCGGACGGCGTGCGTATCCGCGGCGACGAAACGCTGCTGCGGCGTGCCGTCGGCTGTCTGCTGGAGAATGCCGCCAAGTATTCGCCGGAAAACGGGCGCGTGTCCGTTCGGCTGACGAACAGCCGTAATCACCTGCTGACCGTCGAAAACGACTGCGAACCCATTCCGGAGACCGAGCTGCCGCGCCTGTTCGAGATGTTCTACCGTGGCGATAAGGCCCGCGACCGAGCGGGCGGGCACGGACTGGGACTGGCCATTCTGCAGAAAATCCTTGCGCTGCACGGTCTGACCTGCAAGGCGGAAAATATAAAGGGCGGCATGCGGTTCATTGTCTGCAATAAAGATTAAAAGCTGAAAAGGGCATAAAAATACCCCGCAAGAGAATCTCTTGCGGGGTATGATTTTGCTTACTTTGCGTAGTCGATCGCACGCGTTTCGCGTACCATGTTGACCTTGATCTGGCCGGGATAGTCCAGCTCGTTCTCGATCTTCTTGGCGATTTCGCGGGCGAGAAGCACCATCTTGTCGTCCGAAACCTTCTCCGGATTGACGATAATGCGAATCTCGCGGCCTGCCTGAATGGCAAACGAACCGGAAACACCGGGCGTCTCGTTGGCGATGCTCTCGAGCTTTTCCAGACGCTTGATATAGTTTTCCAGGTTCTCGCGGCGAGCGCCCGGACGTGCAGCGGAGATGGCATCGGCTGCCTGAACCAGACATGCTACGATGGTCTTTGCCTCTACATCGCCGTGGTGTGCCTCGATGGCGTGGATGATCGGCTGGGATTCCTTGTACTTCTTGGCAAGGTCTACGCCGATCTGAACGTGGCTGCCCTCAACCTCGTGGTCGATGGCCTTGCCGATATCATGCAGCAGGCCTGCGCGGCGTGCCGGAACCGGATCGAGACCCAGTTCGCTGGCCATCATGCCGGCAATGTGAGCCACCTCGATGGAGTGCTGCAGGACGTTCTGACCGTAGCTGGTGCGGTAGCGCAGGCGGCCGAGGATCTTGACCAGCTCGGGGTGAATGCCGTGGATGCCGGTCTCGAAGGTAGCACGCTCGCCTTCGCTCTTGATGATCTGCTCAACCTCACGGCGAGCCTTGTCAACCATTTCCTCAATGCGGGCCGGATGAATACGACCGTCAACGATCAGCTTTTCGAGGGCCAGACGTGCGATCTCACGGCGGACCGGATCGAACGAGGACAGGGTGATAGCTTCGGGCGTATCGTCGATGATGAGGTCTACGCCGGTAAGGGTTTCCAGCGTGCGGATGTTGCGGCCCTCTCGGCCGATAATGCGGCCCTTCATCTCGTCGTTCGGCAGCGGAACAACCGAAACGGTTGCCTCGGATACCTGATCGGCGGCACAGCGCTGGATTGCGGTCGAGATGATCTCACGGGCAGTCTGCTCGCTCTCGTCCTTCAGGCGCTGATTGATCTCGCGCAGCTTGACGGCTGCATCGTGGGTTGCTTCGTTTTCAATGGACTGGACGAGCATATCGCGTGCTTCGTCACGGGTCATGCTGGCAATCTGCTCCAGCTTTTCTACCTGCTCGAGCTTGATGCGCTCGAGTTCTTCCTTTTCCTTCTGGCTTGCGTCCAGCTGGCGGCTAAGGTCATCATTCTTGCGGTCGAGCATATCGCTCTTCTTGTCCAGTGCTTCCTCGCGCTGAATCAGGCGGCGCTCAAGCTGCTGGGTCTCATTGCGGCGTTCCTTCAGCTCGCGGTCGGCTTCGACACGCTGCTTGTGGATTTCGTCCTTTGCCTCGAGTATGGATTCGCGTTTTTTGGTCTCGCCGGCCTTGATTGCTTCGTTGATGATGCGGGTGGCCTCGGTCTCGGCAGAGCCGATCTCTTTTTCCGCAACGCTCTTGCGATACAGGAATCCGATGATTACGCCTACTGCGAGACACACGATACCGGTGATGATCGGTATGATGATGTTGCTCATGTCTGTTGGTGTGTCCTCCTATTTACGAATTTTGGGAGACGGCACAAAACCAAGACAATACCGCAGATCTGCGGTGCTGTTTCTCAATAGAGCGGCAGTTCGGCAGAAAACAAGCTGATTCCACGGTGAAACACGCGCAGCATGCATGAGCACTGCGCGAAGAATAAAGGCAGAATACGCCGAAAAAGCGAAGATTCGCTCGAAAAAATCAGGGTTTTGCGCTGTCAAAAGAAAAATGCGGTTCCGATAGAAATAAAGCTATCGGTTCAATCAGATAATGCCTTTGAAAAAAGCCGTGCTCACCATTGGCACCGGCTCTGTTACAGCAGGTATTATACTATGTTTAATTGTAAAGCCTATTCGTCAAACTGTCAAGAAAAAGACAAGCTGACATACGCGGTTTTTGGTGTTTTTTGAAAACGGTCGGTGTGCGCTCTTGTGAACAGCAGGGCGATTTGCTATAATAATTCTGTATTCCCTCATGGAAGAGACGAGGAGGAACGACTATGAACGAGTCTATGTGCCGCGTACAGCGCGGTTCTTTCGTATATTATACCTGCCGACGGATTCCGGTGCGGCATGCCTTCACCACCAAATTCGGCGGTGTGAGCACAGGCGCGTGCGAAAGCCTGAATTTAGGCTTCAACCGCGGCGACGAGTTGGAGAATGTGCGCGAAAACTATCGCCTGCTGGGCGAGACGCTCGGCGTGGATGAGACGCGCATGACGCTCACCAAGCAGATCCACGACACGCAGGTGTCGGTCGTGACCGAGGACAAGGTCGGCATGGGGCTGCACCGCCCGATGGAGTGGCAGTCGGACGCGATCGTGACCGCGCTGCCGGATACGCCCATCATCGGCTTTTATGCGGACTGTGTTGTCACCTTACTATATGATCCTGCGACGCACACCGCAGGCGTGTGTCATTCCGGCTGGCGCGGCATGGCGGCGGGCATTCTGCCCAAAACCGTGGACGTCATGGCGGAGCAGCTCGGCACCAAGCGAGAAAGCCTGTTTGCGGTGCTCGGTCCGTCCATCCGGCAGGAGTGCTTCGAGACCGATGCGGATGTGCCGGAAGCGATGGAAGAGCTGCTCGGTGCACAGGTGCATCCGTTCATCATGGAGAAAGGTCCGAAATTCCATGTGGACCTGCAGGGCATTGGCGTAAAGCTGCTGAAGGATGCCGGACTTTCGGCGGAAAATGTGATCGACAGCGGCATCTGCACCATGTGTCATTCGGATGAGTTCTGGTCGCACCGCGTAACGCACGGCGTGCGCGGCGTGCAGGGCGGCATGATCTGTCTGTAAGCGGAAAGGATCAAATGCAATGAAAAGTTGGAAAAAACGTGCGCTGGCGCTGACAATGGCAACTTTGGTCGTGCTCAGCGGCTGCACGTTCCCGTTCGGAAAGGGAAACGACGGCGACGGCGCACCGGTAGACAACGTGGATGTGTCGGACGCGTATTTCGGTCTGGCGTGGTATCGCTCGGGCACAACGCTCAATCCGGTCATGGACGGCACCGAGGTAAACAGCATGCTGCGTGAGGCGCTCTACGAGGGCCTTTTTGAGATAAAAAGCGATTTTACACTCGAAAACGAGCTGTGCGAGGACTATACGAGCGACGGAACCACGTTCAGCTTTACGATTAAAAAAGGCATCAAGTTCTGGTCGGGTGCGGAGCTGACGGCAAGTGATGTTGCCGAAAGTCTCAAGACTGTGCTGGAAAACGAAAGTTCGCCGTATCACAACCGACTGACCGAGGTTTCCTCAATCGAAGCGGTGACAAAGCGCATGGTTCGCATTACGCTTGCGTCGCCGAACGTCAACTTCCCGAAACTGCTGGATATTCCGATCTATCGGGCGGGTACGACGGACGAAGGAGAGTTCGCAGAGGGCACCGGACCGTACAAGCCGGTTCAGAACGGCGCCGCATGGACGCTGGAGGCCAACGAGAACTGGCACGGCGGCTTTCTCGGCACCATTCGGCACATTACGCTGGTCAAAATGACGCGCGCGGATGCGGCGGACACCAGCTTCCGCACCGGCGATGTATCCATCATGCGCAGCGCGCGTATTGCGCCGGACGACCAGAATATTGCGTTCACCGGCGAGGTCGATACCGTTCCGGTGAGCAGTGCTATGCTGCATTATATCGGTTTGAATTACAATAACAGCCAGTTCGCAAATGCAAAAGTGCGGCAGGCGCTTTCCATGGCGATCAGCCGTCAGGGACTGTGCGCAACCCAGCTGCAGGATTATGCCGATCCGGCGGTGCTGCCGATCAATCCGCAGCCGGCAGATACCGGCGTGTCGTACAGCCTGTCGGCAGATTTGATGACCGCGGCGCAGCTGCTGCGCGAGGCGGCACAGGAAGGTGCATCTTCTGCGGGCAGCAGTGACAGCAGCACCGATTCTTCGGACGGAGGTTCGGATTCTACAGACGGTTCCGATGATGACTCGGACTCTTCTGAGGAGGACGGCTACTACGACGAGGACGGCGACTTTATCTATTATACGAGCGGCCGGGCAAGCGATACCGATTACAAGGTGGATTTTCTGACCGTGCGCACGTCGAAGGAACAGACTGATTCGACGGTTTCGGACGGGGAAGTTGTGCTTCTGGACAATGAGAACACGGATTCCGGCGATTCGACCGATTCTGCAGACAATTCCGGCTCGACCGATACCACAGTAACCGATACGATAGTGACAGACGCGGCGACCGTGCAGCTTTCGTTCCGCCTGCTCGTCAACTCGGACAACGCGTTTAAAGTAGCGGCGGCAAAACAGGTTGCGGCATCGTGGAATTCACTGAACGGCGTCAATGTCACGGTGGATGAGGAGCCGTATGACACCTATGTTTCCATGCTGCAGAGCGGCTCGTTCGACGCGTACTACGGCGAAGTTCAGCTGACGCCGGACTTTGATCTGCGCCCGCTGCTGTCTCCACAGGGCGGACTGAACTATGGCTCGTACTCGAGTGAGGACATGAGCAATGCCATCACGGCGTACCGCAGCGGCGAGAATACGGAGGGCCTGTACACGACGTTCCTGAATGAAATGCCGCTCATTCCGCTGGCATTTGAGCGGCAGCAGGTTGTGCTCAGAAGCGGTCTGATCAATCATTTCAATCCGGCACCGTATAACGCATTCGCAGGACAGGAGAACTGGGTCAAGCCGTAACCGCTCGTTTTCGCTGAAAAGGAGAATATCATGCAGGAAAATCACAGAATACAGGGGCATTTGTTCGGCGCGTTCAGCGTGCTTGTCTGGGGTACGACGTTTGTCTCCACCAAGGTGCTGCTGCGCGCGTTCACGCCGCTGGAGATTATGGTGGCGCGGTTCACGCTCGGCTTTCTGGTGCTGCTCATCGTGGGCAAGGGCCTCATGCGCCCGCAGAAAAGGTGGCATGAGGGATTGTTTGCGCTGGCCGGTCTTTCGGGCGTTACGCTGTACTTTTTGATGGAAAATATTGCGCTGACGTACATTTCCGCGTCGCTGGTCGGCGTTATCGTAGCGGCAGCGCCGCTGTTTACCGCACTGATCGCAGCGGTCGTGCTGCACGAAAAACTCAGCAAATGGTTCTTTTTCGGCTTTGTTTGTGCGATGGCGGGTGTCGCGCTCGTGTCGCTCGCGGGCGTCAGTGAGCTGCATTTCAGCCCGATTGGCGCACTGCTCGGCGTAGGCGCGGCGTTGGTCTGGGGTGTGTACTCGGTGCTCGTGCGCCAGCTTGGTCACATGGGCTACCGTACCATTCCGCTTACCTGCCGCATTTTTGGATACGGTTTGCTGTTTTTGCTCGTTCCTGCGGTGATTGAAGGGTTTCCGCCCGGTTTGAGCGTGTGGACGCAGCCGGTTCATCTGGCAAATCTGCTGTTTCTGGGCCTTTGTGCGTCTGCAACGTGCTTTGTGACGTGGAATCGCGCGGTTTTCCTGCTTGGTCCGGTGAAAACCAGCGTGTACATTTATGCAACGCCGGTTATTACAATAGTAAGCTCAGCGTTGATTCTGCACGAAACCATGACGCCGATCATGTGGCTTGGCACGGTTTTGGCGCTCAGCGGTTTGATTTTGTCCGAACATCGAGAGAAAGAGAAAACGACGGCGTGAGCCGCCGTTTTTCGTTTGCAGCAAAATTCTTTGCAAAAAACGAAAAAAGTATTTGACAAATGCTCCGGGATTTGGTATTCTATTAAAGCTGTCTCTCAGAGACAAGCGCAAAACCGAAAAGTTTGATTTGGAACGACTTGATTCTTCAAAAAAGAATTTGAAAAAAGTTCTTGACAAACACTTCTGGTTTTGATATACTAAATAAGCTGTTGATGAGCGGT